>JAZMZZ010000031.1:0-14016 GCA_045586245.1 Lachnospiraceae bacterium
CAGTATCAGAAGAAGACAGTACGTAAGATGATTTTAAAAGATCACAAGCGTCCTGACGGCCGTAAGATTGACGAAATCCGTAAACTGGCTGCAGAAGTTGATATCATTCCTCGTGTACATGGTTCTGCTATGTTTACAAGAGGTCAGACACAGATTTGTAATGTAACAACATTAGCTCCTCTTTCTGAAATGCAGAAGGTAGACGGGCTTGATGCAAACGAGACAAGCAAGCGCTATATGCATCATTATAACTTCCCGGCATACTCTGTTGGTGAAACAAAGGTTAGCCGCGGACCGGGACGTCGTGAAATCGGTCACGGAGCATTGGCTGAGAAGGCATTAATGGCTGTTCTTCCAAGTGAAGAAGAATTCCCATATGCAATCCGTACCGTATCCGAAACATTTGAATCAAACGGTTCTACATCTATGGCATCCACATGTTCATCCTGTATGTCACTTATGGCTGCCGGTGTGCCGATTAAGAAAATGGTTGCAGGTATCTCCTGTGGTCTTGTAACCGGTGATGCAGATGAAGATTTCGTATTATTAACCGATATCCAGGGACTCGAAGATTTCTTTGGAGATATGGACTTTAAGGTAACCGGTACGGAAGATGGTATCACAGCTATCCAGATGGATATTAAGATTCATGGTCTTACAAGAGAAATCGTTGAAGGTGCGATTGCAAGATGCCGTGAAGCAAGAATGTTCATTATGGAAAATTGTATGAAGCCTGCAATTGCAGCACCTCGTGAAAGCGTTGGTAAGTATGCTCCTAAGATTGTTTCTCTTACAATCGATCCTGAAAAGATTGGTGAAGTAGTTGGTCAGAGAGGTAAGACAATCAACGAAATCATTGCCCGTACAGAAGTTAAGATTGACATCACAGATGACGGAAAAGTATCTGTATGCGGTACGGACGAAACAAAGATGGATCAGGCTGTTGATATGATTAAGACAATCGTAACAGATTTCGAAGAAGGCCAGATTTTCAAGGGTGTTGTAGTAAGCATCAAAGAATTCGGCGCATTTGTTGAATTTGCACCTGGCAAAGAAGGAATGGTTCACATTTCTAAGATCAGCAAAGAACGTATCAACCGTGTAGAAGATGTTCTTACACTTGGTGATAAAGTTACTGTTGTATGCCTTGGCAAAGACAAGATGGGAAGAACAAGCTTCTCCATCAAAGACGTTCCACAGAACTAAAAAGATTAAGCCCCGCATTATGCGGGGCTTTTTAAATTACAGACTTCCGTGGAAGGTACGGCTGATAACGTCGCGCTGCTGTTCCGGTGTTAATTTGATAAAGTTAACCGCGTAGCCGGATACACGGATTGTCAGCTGTGGGTATTTCTCAGGATGTGCTGCAGCATCCTCTAACATGTCTCTTTGTAATACATTTACATTCAGGTGGTGTCCACCTTTTTCTGCATAACCGTCCAATAATGCTACTAAATTATCTACCTGTGCATGATTTGCATTTGCCATAATAAACCCTCCTTCATTTTTATAAATAGTAATGATTACTATTATTGTATTTATATATTATCATATGATACACAGGATGTAAAGTGATATGAAATTGTTTTTAACAAAAAGCAATTTGGAGATTAATAGAAAAAAGGAATAAGTTTAGGTTTGTCTCATATATTGATTTAAGGAGACAGGCAGTATGAGATTATTAGATGAATTATTTCCGTCCGGAATGCAAAACAGGTTTTATTGTTTGGAGGAAAAGTGGGACGAGATTGAAGAAATCCGGTTGCGTGTGAACAGACCGGTTTTTGTAAAAGCCAAAAATAAAGAGTATTTTGTTTCCAGAAGCGGATTGCTAAAAACGGATGCGCAAGATGTTGTCAAGATGGATGAAAAGGATATGGATAGAATTGTTCACCATATCTGTCATGCTTCACCCTATGCTTACGAAGAAGAGATAAAGCGTGGATATATTACGGTAAAAGGAGGACATAGGGTTGGTCTTTCGGGACAGGCAGTCCTTGTTGAAAATGATGTAATAAAAACATTAAAGAACATCTCTTTTATCAATATCCGGATTGCCCATCAAATAAAAGGGGCAGGTAAGGACCTCTTACGTTACATATACGAAAATGGAAAAGTGCAAAACACTTTAATCATTTCGCCTCCGGGATATGGAAAGACTACGCTGTTGCGGGATTTAATACGAAGTATATCCGATGGAAATTGTTATGCAAAAGGGATGAATTGCTCTGTGATTGATGAACGTTCGGAATTGGCGGGTTGTTATAACGGAATTCCCCAGCTGGAAGTGGGTATCCGTACGGATGTTATGGATTCCTGCCCCAAATCAATTGGAATGATGATGGCAATCCGTTCCATGGCACCGCAGGTAATGGCGGTAGATGAGTTAGGAACAGCGGAAGATATAAAGGCATTGTTTGCGGTAATACGAAGCGGTTGCAGTATTTTGGCAACAATACATGGTGAGTCGGCAAAGGATGTTGCAGGAAAAAGTTTTCTGAAAGAAGTTATGGATGAAAATGTTTTTTCCAGATACATCATTATCAAAAATCAGAACCGGGAAACACAAATATTGGATGGAAAGTTGGAAAAATGTTTAAAATAGCAGGCGTTATATTATGTATTGCCGGTTCGACGGGCTACGGAATAATGAAAATTGAGACGTGGAAAACGGCAATGAAAGAAATGGAACAATGGATATTATTGTTTGAAAAGATAAAGAGTTACATCTATTATCGCAGGGATACAATTACAGATATTTTTTGCAAAATGGATAATGAAATTTACGGGATATGCGGAAAGTATGTAACGGCTGTAGGGTATGAATTAAGGGATAACCGTTCCAAGGATGTCTTTTTGGCATGGAAAGAGATTATGGCAGGATGGGAACGAAATAGTGCACTTCCGGGGAAAGTCAAAAATTGTCTTATGCATTTTCCGGAGTATGTGGGAGAACAGGATTATGAGCAGCAAATCAATCATTTGGATTTTTTTCTTGAGATGTTATATAGGGAAAAAGAAAATTTAGATAAAGAACTGGATAGTAAAAAGAAACCGGTCATGGCAATGAGCCTTGGCGGCGGAATTATGGTTTCGCTTTTATTATTATAGGTATGCAATGGAATTAAGGTTTGCCCGGAAGGATGTTAGGATGAGCGTAGGATTAATTTTTAAAATTGCAGCGGTTGGTATACTGGTTACCATTTTAAATCAGGTGTTGAAACACAGCGGACGTGAGGAACAGGCATTTTTAGTCAGTCTTGCAGGATTGATATTGGTATTAATGTGGATCATTCCAAGTATCTATGAATTATTTGTAACGGTTCAGGATTTGTTTTTGTTATAGGCAGGAAAAATGATTTATAAAATTATGGTAATTGCCCTGATAGGGGTTATAATGGCGATTTTTTTGCGGACACAAAAGGCTGAGTACAGCGTATTTCTTTCCGTGTGTATTGCAATATTAATCTTATTCTGCGTTTTGGGACTGTTCTCATCCGCAAAAGAACAACTTTCTTCGTTATCGGTATATCTGACAATGGACAATCAGTATTACGGGCTGTTGTTTAAAATGATCGGGATTACGTATCTGTGCGAATTTTGCAGCGGAATATGTAAGGATGCGGGATATCAGGCAATCGGCTCGCAGATTGAGATATTTGGGAAAATATCGATATTACTTGCGGGAGTGCCGGTGCTGATGACACTTTTGGAAACAATACAGGGATTTTCAGTATGAATATGGAAACGCTTTCATTATATGAACAATATGATTTCAGTACGATAGAGGATAAATTCGAGTCGCTGTTTCCGGCATGGGACCTTTCCTTTAAAGAATTGATTCTTGCCCTGATGAGTGGTGAGGGAATGGCGCAGGTATTGGAACAGGCAAAGGAATTGTTATATATGCTGACAGCTGAGCTGGATGCGGTAAAATTTGTCTGTGTAACCCTTTTGCTAATTGGAATCATCTCTACGGTATTTATGAATTTCTCCGGAATATTTCCCAATCAGCAAATCGGGAATTTTGGATTTCAGTTTATATATTTAATCATGATTATATTTCTAATAAAGGTAAATACAGAGGTTTTTTCGGTTGCAAAATCGGGGTTGGACAGTTGTGTTTCCTTCTTACAGGCATTTCTTCCTTGTTATTTCATTGTAGTGGGATCCGCCGGTGGGAGTGCAACGGCATTCGGGTTTTACCAGGTCTTTTTGATTGGCGTATATATGGTGGAACAGATACTTGTAAAGCTGATTCTTCCTATGGTGAGCTGCTATATGCTCTTATGCGTGATGAATGGGATATGGGAAGAAGAGAGGCTGTCATTATTCATCCGTATGGTTAAAAACGGAGTGCGGACATTTTTGAAAGTTCTGCTTACGCTGGCTGCCGGAAGCGGACTCTTCCAATCGGTAATAACACCTGTTATTGATACGGTAAAAATGAATGCGGTTAAAAAGACGGTCGAGGTCATTCCGGGTGTGGGAGAATTGGCAGACGGTTCCATACAGGTCCTGCTTGGGATGAGTGTTTTGTTAAAAAATGCGCTGGGAATTGGATTTGTGATAGTTCTTTTGTTTATATGTGCCATTCCGATTCTTAAGGTGTTTTTATTTATGGTAGTAATAAAAGGTTCGGCAGCTCTTATGGGCTTATCCGCTGACAAAAGGATTACGGGCTGTGCCAATGCATTTGGGGACGGCATCATGTTGCTCTTACAGACAATGATTACTGCGGTTATGTTCTTTCTGATTCTGGTATTGATAGTAACATTTACGGCAAATCGCGGATTTATGTGACGGAGGGAAGTTTTGGACGGACTGGTTTCTTGGTTAAAACAACTTGCTGTTTTTATTGTAATATGTGAGACGGTTCTTTCGTTTGCACCAAACGGTGTATATAAAAGATACATAAAGCCGTTTGTCGGTTTGATTCTCTTGCTTAGGATATCTTCTTTTTTAATAGGAACGGTTGAAGTGGATTGGAATAAACGGATTGATGAAGTATTTGCGGGGTATGAGGAATCCGTGAGCCTGTATTTGGAGAATGTTCCGGTTGTGGAGGAGAATTTGGTACCGGATGAGGAAGAAAAAGGAATATATGAAAATGTATTTGATTCGGAGTTAAAACAAGATTTAATAAACATAGATAAAATTGTAGTAAATCCAATCACATTAGGAGGGTCATAATGAAAGAGAAGTTGTTAAAAAAGGAAAATATGATTGTATTTGCTTTGTTAGGTGTATTGCTCTTAGTAATCGCCATTCCTCTTGAATCCGGTGTAAATAAGGATGAAACGGAAGAACAGAAGGAGAAAGGAGTGGATTTAATAGAAAAAAAAGAGGATACCTATATTGATGAATCCATAGAATATTGTCTGGCATTGGAAGCGCGGATTGAGGAACTGCTTGCTACTATGGACGGTGTCGGGAATGTACAGGCGATGGTTACGGTTTCGGCTTCCAGGGAGATGATAGTGGAAAAGGATGAACCCATCAGCCGTTCTACGGTAACGGAAACGGATGCAAGCGGAGGCAGCAGAAGTACAAATGAGAGCAGTTATGATTACGAAACGATTTACGAAACAGACAGCGAAGGAAATAAAGTCCCTTACGTGGTTAAACAGATTGAACCCCAGATACAGGGAATAACGGTTGTTGCACAAGGCGGGGGTAATGCTTTGGTCCAAAAAAATATTTCTGATGTTCTTGAGGCATTATTTCATATTGAAGCACATAAGATTAAAGTAGTTAAAATGAAATAATTTAGGTCAGGGGTGGACGAAGTTGAAAAGAAATCAAATTATGATTACGGCATTGGCACTTATGATTGCCATTGCGGGGTATTTGAATTTTGCAGGGAATCAGATGGAAGATGAGCTTGCGGCTGCAGATGTATCGGGCACGGAGGATGAAATTACGGCATTGCTGGATTTGTCGGAAGAGGATATTGCATCGGACATTATCAGTTTGGATTCGGATGCAGAGGCAACGGACAATTATCTGGATGATACATTGACATTATCGGATACGATTTCGGATGTGACAATTGATACCGCATCCGCAGCGCTTGAGGATGAGGATATTCTTGGCAGTGAGGATATTCTGGACGGAAGTATGCCGGGCGAAGCCGTATATACCAGTACACAGGCAGTTTCTTCCCTTGCAGGCGTTAAACTTATTAAAGAGCAGACAAGAGCAAAGAGCAAAGAAACTTTATTGGAAATTATTAACAGCACTTCTTTATCAGAGTCCCAAAAACAGGACGCAGTGAATGGTATGATGGAGCTGACTCAAATCGCAGAGATGGAAATGGCAGCCGAGATTTTATTGGAAGCCAAAGGATTTGACGGGGCGGTTGTCAGTGTGAACGGTGATATGGTAGATGTCGTAGTATGTACGGATTCGTTGGATGATGCCAAATTGGCGCAGATTGAGGATATTATTGTCAGAAAAACGGGAATGGATCCTGCGAATATTATTATAAGTTCAATGACAGAATAGGAAAAGTATGGTATACTAACCAATTAGTGTGGCATTCCAAGCAGGCAGAATGCCGTTCATAAGAAATTACAGGGTACATACAGAGTTTGGAGGAAAAAAACGTGGCTTTGCATACACAGGAAATTAATAAAAGAAGAACATTTGCGATTATTTCCCATCCGGATGCGGGTAAGACTACTTTAACGGAAAAGTTTTTATTATACGGCGGTGCCATTAACCTTGCGGGAAGTGTAAAAGGTAAGGCAACAGCACGCCATGCGGTTTCTGACTGGATGGAGATTGAAAAAGAAAGAGGTATTTCCGTTACTTCGTCTGTTTTACAGTTTGAGTATGGCGGATATTGTATCAATATTCTGGATACACCGGGACATCAGGATTTCTCCGAGGATACTTACCGTACCCTTATGGCTGCGGATTCGGCGGTAATGGTTATTGATGCATCAAAAGGTGTGGAAGCCCAGACCAGAAAACTTTTCAAGGTTTGCGGTATGCGCGGGATACCGATTTTTACTTTTATTAATAAAATGGACAGAGAAGCCAATGATACATTTGAATTATTGGATGAGATAGAAAAGGAACTCGGAATCGCAACCTGCCCGGTTAACTGGCCGATTGGATGCGGCAAGAATTTCAAGGGTGTTTATGACAGACAAAAGAACAGTGTCATCACATTTTCCGATACCGAGAAAGGTACTAAAGAAGGACATTCTAAGACGATTATGCTTGATGATGAAGACGGGCTTCTTTCCCATATCGGAGAAGAATACAGGGATATTCTGATGGATGAGATTGAACTTTTGGACGGAGCGAGTGCAGAGTTTGACTTGGATGCCATCCAGAGCGGTAAGCTGACACCGGTATTCTTTGGTTCGGCGCTTACTAATTTTGGTGTGGAGATCTTTTTGCAATACTTTTTGCAGATGACAACAACTCCGCTTCCGCGTAAGGCGGACATCGGCATGATTGATCCGGTAGAAAATGATTTCTCGGCATTTGTATTTAAGATTCAGGCGAATATGAATAAAGCACACCGTGACAGAATTGCATTTATGCGTATCTGCTCCGGTAAGTTTGAGTCCAATATGGAAGTGAAGCATGTGCAGGGCAATAAAGTGATGCGTCTTTCACAACCCCAGCAGATTATGGCGAGCGAACGTAAGATTCTGGATGAAGCATATGCGGGAGATATTATCGGTGTATTTGATCCGGGTATTTTCTCAATCGGTGATACGATTTGTATGCCGAAAGCACAGTTTGAATATGAAGGAATTCCGACCTTTGCGCCCGAACATTTTGCAAGGGTACGCCAGATTGATACCATGAAGAGAAAACAGTTCGTGAAAGGTATCAATCAGATTGCACAGGAAGGTGCCATCCAGATTTTCCAGGAATATAATACCGGCCTGGAAGAGATAATAGTGGGAGTAGTAGGTGTTCTTCAGTTTGATGTATTGAAGTACCGTCTGGAGAATGAATATAATGTAGAGATTAAACTGGAACCGCTTCCATACGAGCATATCCGCTGGATTACCAGTCCGGGTGTGGATTTGGATAAGCTTTCCGGTACGTCCGATATGAAGAAGGTTAAAGATTTGAAGGGAAATCCGTTGCTTTTGTTTATTAACGCATGGAGTGTGGGAATGACGTTAGACCGTAACAAAGGATTGGAACTTTCTGAATTTGGTAATCAGTAATTTTATTATATAAGATGACGGATTTGGATGAATATTACCGGTAACGGAGGGATGCCTATGAAAAAAGCAGTATTGTTGCTTGCCATGGTAACAATCATAGCAGGTTGTATTTATCTAAAGAACGCCGATAAAGACACCGTACTGTATCAGCAGCAGGCAGAATGGGAGATACAGGATGTACAGGTGTCCAAGGTAGAATATACGGAAGAGACGGTTGTTGAGCTTGAAACAGAGCCCGAGACCGAAACGGTACAAGAAACGCTTCAAGAAACCGGACAAGAGACAGAACAGGTAGTTGAAGAACAAATAACAGATGTTATTTATGACAATCTGGTGCCTGAGGAGCAACAGGTATATGCCGAAATCCTAAATTCTCTCCTGTCATATGAGGAAAGAACGGTATTGTCCACTACGGATGCCGGTGTGATTGACCGGGCGTTTACTGCCGTTATGCTGGATAATCCGGGTATTTTCTATGTTGACGGATACAAATATACGGAGTATGCACGTGATGAAGTAATTGATAGGATTGAATTCACGGGAAAATATTTGTATGAGCAAGAGGAAGCACAAAGAAGACAAGCCCTTATTGATTTTGCGGTTTCCAATATTCTTGCAGGGATGCCGGATACAACGGATGAGTATCACAAAGTGAAATATTTGTATGATACCCTGGTCGCACAGACGGAATACGATTTGACGGCGGTTGATAATCAGAATATCTGCTCGGTTTTCATTGGCGGCAAGAGTGTTTGCCAGGGATATGCCAAAGCATTGCAGTATCTGGCAGAAAAAGCAGGTATACGATGCAGTCTGGTACTCGGCAATGTCATAGGCGGAGAAGGACATGCCTGGAATCTGATATTGGTAAACGGTGCATGGTATTATGCGGATGTTACATGGGGAGATGCTTCCTATCTGTTTACCAATCAGGAACAGATGATAAATACACATACATCACCGGTCAATTATGATTATTTATGTGTAACGACGCAGCAGATTTTGCGCACGCATAATCCCGAGATGCCGGTAGAAATGCCGGAGTGCACGTCCATGGCGGATAATTATTATGTCCGTGAGGGCTTGTATTTTACGGAGTATGATGAGAACAAACTGGCAGAAATATTTGATACGGCGTTTGCAACGGGACAGGAAACAGTTACCTTTAAATGCAGTGATAATGCAGTTTATGATGAGATGTACCGTATTCTTTTAGAGGAGCAGAAAGTGTTCGAGTTTATGGACTCGGAAGGGACTGTTGCATATACGGATAACAGGGAGCAGGGGATTTTGACCTTTTGGTTATTTGAAGGTAGGTACTAGGCAAAATAATCTTGGAATGATATAATAGATAACGATTGAATGAAACAATTTGGGAGGATTTCCATGGAAAGAAATACTTATGTTTTACAGGGTAATGAGAATATTGGTTCCGTACAGGTGGCAGATGATGTGATTGCGGTTATCGCGGGTCTTGCAGCTACCGAGGTTGACGGTGTTTGTGCTATGGCAGGTAATATTACCAACGAGCTTATGACTAAGGTTGGGGTTAAGAACCTGACAAAGGGTGTCAAGGTGGATATCATCGGTCAGAACGTAACGATTGATTTATCCCTTATGCTTGGCTATGGTTATAATATTCCTACTACCTGCGGAAAAGTACAGGAGAAAGTAAAGTCTACGGTTGAGAACATGACCGGCCTGAAAGTTACGGATGTGAATATCCGTATTGCAGGCGTGGATATGAATAAAGAGAAATAAGTCACAGATAACAGGTAAGAAGACAAATGAGCAGAAGAGTATTACGTGAGCAATTATTTAAATTGCTGTTTCGTGTGGAATTTAACGATATAGAGGAGATGCCGGAGCAGTGCAGTCTTTTCTTTGATGACAGTGAGAATCCGATTGAAGAAAAGGATATGGAGTTCATACAGAACAAGTTTAACCTTATTATGGATAAGCTTACCGAACTGGATGAACAGATTAATGCTAAGGCAAAGGGCTGGACGACGGACAGAATGGGAAAGGTGGATTTGACCATTATCCGTCTTGCCGTATACGAGATTGTATATGATGATGAGGTGCCGACAGGCGTAGCCATTAATGAGGCGGTAGAACTTGCCAAGAAATTCGGACGGGATGAATCTTATAGTTTTGTAAACGGCGTATTAGCCAGATTTGCATCGTAGGATTTTGGAGAAGAAAATGCAGAATGTATATTCAGTTGCCCAGGTAAATACATATATTAAGAATATGTTTTCACAGGATTACATGCTTCGCTCCATTATGGTAAGGGGTGAAGTGAGCAACTGTAAATATCATTCCTTCGGTCATATTTATTTTACTTTAAAGGATAAGCTTGGTGTGATTTCCTGCGTGATGTTTGCGGGGAATCGTGGAGGCTTATCTTTTCCTTTAAAAGAAGGAATGCAGATTGTTGTATCCGGTAATATTGATGTGTATGAGCGTGACGGCAAATACCAGTTATACGCCAAAAAGATTACCTTGGACGGCGTCGGACAGTTATATGAGCGTTTTGAGGCTCTTAAAAAGGAATTGGAAGAACGGGGACTTTTTGCACCGCAGTACAAGCAGCCGATTCCGCCTTACATTAAGACATTGGGAGTGGTTACCGCTAAGACCGGTGCTGCAGTAAGGGATATTATTAATATTGCAACCAGAAGAAATCCCTATGTACAGATTGTGGTTTATCCGGCAATTGTGCAGGGCGAATATGCTGCGCAGAGCATTGTAAACGGTATTCGCGCGTTAGAAAATCTGGGTGTGGATGCGATGATTGTCGGCAGGGGTGGCGGCTCCATAGAGGATTTGTGGGCATTTAACGAAGAGATTGTAGCGCAGGCAGTATTTGACTGTAGTGTACCGGTGATTTCGGCAGTCGGACATGAGACGGATACGACGATAATTGATTATGTGGCGGATTTACGGGCACCGACACCATCGGCAGCGGCAGAACTTGCAGTTGCGGATATTACTTTATTGTTTGAACAGTTACAGGGAATGCAGGAGGCTTTAACAACTGCCATGATGCGTAAACTGGAGCAGAAGAGGATGTTTCTATCCCATGAGACCATGCGGCTTAGACGATTCAGTCCGCAGAGTAAAATCCAGACGATGCGTTTTGCCTCCATACGCGCACAGGAACAGATGCAGAATGCAATGGAGAATATATTGCAAAGGTATCACAGGCAGCTGGCGGTGTATATTGAACGATTAAAAGGGGTATCGCCTCTTGATAAGTTGAACCAGGGATTTTCCTATGTGGCAGATGCGCACGGAAAAACGGTAAATGATGTGAACAAAACGGCAATTGGTGATAAACTGATGATACATGTTAAAAACGGTAAGATCATTGCCGGAGTTGAAGAGATTGTAATGGCAGAACCTGCGAAAGGAGAAGTATAATGGAAAATATAAAAGAAGAACGTACCCTGCAGGAGATGCTACAAACATTGGACGAACAAATCCGGCAGTTGGAGTCGGAAGATATTTCGCTTGAGGATTCTTTTCTGGTGTATGAACAGGGAATGAAACTGATTAAGGAATGCAATGATAAAATAGACCGTGTTGAGAAAAAGGTCCTGGAACTGAATGCAGACGGGACTTTACAGCAGATGGAATAAAATCGTGCCACGGAAGGAATGAATTATGTTTAAACAAATGATGGATACCAAAATTGCGCATATAGAGGAGGTACTTAGACAGTATCTGCCAAAAGAAGAAGGGTATGCCCGTGTTGTAAAAGAAGCCATGAATTACAGTGTGCTTGCCGGCGGAAAGCGTCTTCGTCCGATGTTAATGGAAGAGACGTATCATATGTTTGGCGGCGAAAGTGATGTAATTGAGCCATTTATGGTCGCGCAGGAGATGATTCACACCTATTCGCTTGTACATGATGACCTTCCCTGTATGGACAATGATGAATATAGAAGAGGCCGTAAGACGACACATGCGGTATACGGAGAAGGCATGGCAGTGCTGGCAGGTGATGCTTTATTAAATTATGCGTTTGAAACAGCCTGTAAGGCATTTCCCATGACAAA
This sequence comes from Lachnospiraceae bacterium, assembly GCA_045586245.1. Lineage (GTDB taxonomy): Bacteria > Bacillota > Clostridia > Lachnospirales > Lachnospiraceae > RGIG8767. Next base: position 12,266 of record JAZMZZ010000031.1, read on the forward strand.
CAATTTGGAATGTGTAGCCAAGGCGCTTACTGTATTATCAGGCAAAGCCGGAATTTACGGTATGATTGGAGGCCAGACAGCGGATATTCTGGCAGAGGATTTCCCACCGGAGAAAGTATCTCAGGATTTGTTAATGTATATCCACGAGAATAAGACTGCGGCATTAATCCAGAGCAGTATGATGATCGGGGCCATTTTGGCAGGTGCTGATGAAAAACAGGTTAACGATATTGAGAAGATAGGATATAATATTGGTATTGCTTTCCAGATTCAGGATGATATTCTGGATGTAACTGGGACATTTGAACAGCTGGGTAAGCCAATCGGAAGTGATGAGAAGAATGATAAGGTTACCTGCGTTTCCCTGATGGGACTTGATAAAGCCAAAGAAGAAGTGGAAAGATTATCTAACGAAGCGGTAGCATTGTTAAATGCGATGCCGTTTGAGCATACTTTTTTAGAGGAATTGATTTTACATCTGATACACAGAAATAACTGAGAAAAGAGGATGCATGAAGATGCTTCTGGAACAGATTAGGAAAGAAAATGATATAAAGAATATTCCAAAGGAAGACTGGGATAAACTGGCAGCAGAGATACGGGAATTTCTTATTGAGAAAATCAGCGTAACCGGTGGTCATCTCGGCTCTAATCTGGGTGCAGTGGAACTGACCATGGCGCTTCATCTGGCATTGAATCTGCCGGAGGATAAGATTATTTGGGATGTCGGACATCAGTCCTATACCCACAAATTACTGACCGGACGCAGGGAAGGATTTGAGAATCTCCGTAAGTACGGCGGTCTGAGCGGTTTCCCGAAAAGAAAAGAAAGTGAGTGTGACTGTTTTGATACCGGTCACAGTTCGACTTCGATTTCAGCGGGACTTGGTATGGTAAAGGCAAGGGACATTAAAGGAGAGAAGAATACCGTTGTTGCGGTAATCGGCGATGGCTCCTTAACCGGTGGTATGGCGTACGAAGCCATGAACAATGCCTCACGTCTGGAGACCAATTATATCATCATTTTGAATGATAACAATATGTCCATTTCCGAAAATGTCGGCGGTGTAAGCAAGTACCTGAATAATATCCGTACGGCGGACAAGTATTTGCATTTAAGAGACAGCATTTATTATTCCCTGCGCGATAAGAAAAACGGCGATGCCATGGTAGAATTTGTGCGTAGGGTTAAGAGCGGCTTTAAGCATCTTGTAATACCGGGCATGTTTTTTGAGGATATGGGACTTACCTATCTGGGACCGGTTGACGGTCATGATGTGAAAGCCATGGTGAAGGTCATTAATGAAGCTAAGAAGTGTAAGAAAGCGGTTCTTGTGCATGTGATGACCAATAAGGGCAAGGGATACGAGCCTGCAGAGCGTCACCCGGCACGTTTCCATGGAGCGGAACCGTTTGATATTGCAACGGGTCTGCCGAAGAATAAGAAACTCAAAGCCAATTATACGGATGTATTTTCAACCGTTATGATAAAGCTTGGACAGCGCGATGAGAAGGTGGTTGCAATTACGGCTGCCATGCCGGATGGAACCGGGCTCAAGCGTTTCCAGAATATGTATCCGGAGAGATTTTTTGATGTGGGAATAGCCGAACAGCATGCGGTTACCTTTGCGGCAGGACTTGCGGCAGGTGGTCTGACGCCTGTAGTTGCGGTATATTCGTCCTTTTTACAAAGAGCATACGACCAGATTCTGCATGATGTCTGCATCCAGAATCTGCAGGTTGTGTTTGCA
>JAZMZZ010000032.1:0-2734 GCA_045586245.1 Lachnospiraceae bacterium
GACAAAAGGATATTGTGAGTAAGGCAGAGACGTTGGTGGCAGCAGCCAACCGCAATGGCGGAAAGGATAATATTTCCGTTGTGTTGATTGAGCCGTTTGCAGACGAGGTGAATAAATGATTAAAGTAGGAATGGTATTAGGAGACCGGTATGAGATTATCGAAAAAATCGGTACCGGCGGAATGTCAGATGTATATAGGGCCAAATGCCACAAATTAAACAGATTTGTAGCGGTTAAGGTGTTAAAGCAGGAATTTTCGGAGAATGTAAACTTTGTTTCCAAATTCCGTACGGAAGCACAGGCGGCCGCAGGCATGATGCATCCGAATATTGTAAATGTATATGACGTAGGGGAAGAAAACGGTACCTACTATATTGTTATGGAACTCGTGGAGGGTATTACCCTTAAGCAGTACATTGAGAAAAAAGCCAGATTATCGGTAAAAGAGGCTATCAGTATAGCCATTCAGGTATCCATGGGTATTGAAGCGGCACATAACAATCATATTATTCATCGTGATATTAAGCCTCAGAATATTATGATTAGTAAAGAAGGTAAGGTAAAGGTTACGGACTTTGGTATTGCCAAGGCGGTTACCAGCAATACCATTACTTCTAATGTAATGGGCTCTGTGCATTATACTTCTCCGGAGCAGGCAAGAGGCGGTTATTCTGATGAGAAGAGCGATATCTATTCCCTGGGTATTACCATGTTTGAGATGCTGACCGGACGTGTTCCGTTTAACGGAGAGACTACGGTTGCGATTGCCATTAAGCATATCCAGGAACCGATGCCGTCACCAAGAGAGTATATTCCGGAGATTCCGATTAGCGTAGAACAGATTGTGTTTAAATGTACGCAGAAGAGTCCGGACAGACGTTACCAGTCCATGCCGGAAGTGGTTGCAGATTTAAAACAGTCTTTAATGCATCCGGATGAGGATTTTGTAAAGATGACCGACCAGGATGAGGAAGCGGCTACCCGTATGATCAGCGAGCAGGATATGCAGCAGATTAAGAAGCAGTCCAAGAAGCGGGATTCCATGGATGAAGCCATCCGTGTAAGAAGTAATGAGGAACTTCCAAGACCGGTTAAGAAAAAACGACCACAGAATATAGATGAGAAACCACGTACAAACAGACAGGTGATTATAGAAGAAGAGGATGACGACGATGGTTTCGGAATGGATAAGATTACTACCATTCTGGCGATTATTGCGGCAATCCTGTTCTGTGCGGTAATCATTTTGTTTGCAGGCAAAAAAATGGGACTTTTCGGATTCGGTGATACCGTTCCGGAAGGAACAATTATTGAAGAGAGCATATCCGAACAGCCGATACAGCAACCGGAGGCAGAGAGTGAAGTATCTGATGAGAGTCTTGTGGAAGTGCCGGATGTAACCAATTTATCTTATGCGGAGGCAGTAGCCACCCTGAATAAGAAGGGCTTTAAGGTTGTAAAAGAAGAAGCGGAGTCAGGCACCGTGAAAAAGGGCAATGTTGTAAGCCAGGTTCCGGCAGCAGGAGAATCTGCCAAACTCGGAACCAGCATTACCGTATATATAAGTATCAGCAGTAGTGTAGGCAAAGTTACCGTGCCGAATCTGATTGGTCTTTCGGAAGAAGATGCGGTAGTGGTATTGGTGGAATCAGGACTTGATATCGGTGTTATCAGCCAGACAACACATTCTGACCCGTCATTGGTGAATCTGGTGTGCTACCAGAGTTATTCGGAGCGTGTGGAAGTAGAAGAAGGAACCAAGGTAGATATTAAGATTAGCATCGGAACCGGCGATTCCGTATACAGTTTCATTGGAAATATTGAAAGTCCGGCAGCAGAAGATGCCCAGTATGTACCGGGAACGGATACAATTGTAATATTAACGACATCAGCAGGTGCGGAAATCAAGAGAGAAACGACTTCAACATTCCCGGTATCCTTTAATGTATCCGGTATAACCGGAGCAGAGGACGGGTTCATCTATTTGATTTATAATGTGACAACACCGGGGTCTTCTACAACAAATGAGAACGGGGAAGTGGTCACAACACCTGAGACGATAGAAGAGCGTACCATTCGCCGTAGTGTAAAATTTGTAAAGGAATAATTGGATGCAGAGTATGGTTATCCATGGAAAAATCATCAAGGGCATAGCCGGTTTTTACTATGTGCATGTAGCCGGTAAAGGAATTTATGAATGCAAAGCAAAAGGGGTGTTTCGTAAAAACAACGAAAAACCCCTTGTTGGTGATAATGTAGAAATCATTGTCTTGGATGAAGAAAAGAAGTTTGGCAATGTAGAGAACATCCTGCCAAGATTAAATGATTTAATCCGCCCGGCAGTAGCCAATGTGGACCAGGCATTGGTTATTTTTGCGGCAGACAAGCCAAAACCGAATTACAATCTGCTTGACCGATTCCTGCTTATGATGGAGCAAAAGGAGATTCCGACCATAATTTGTTTTAACAAAATGGATCTGGTAACGGATGCAGAAATGGATGAGATGCGCCGGATATACGAAGGTACCGGACATCCGGTTTTCTTTATGAGTGCCAAAAAGGGACTGGGAGTGGAAGAGGTCAAAGCATGCTTATACGGCAAGACTTCAACTGTAGCCGGACCAAGCGGTGTCGGCAAGTCTTCGTTTATTAATCTTTTGCAGTCCGATGTACAGATGGAGACAGGCAGTATCAGCGAGAAGATTGAGCGTGGTAAACATACGACACGCCACAG
>JAZMZZ010000033.1:0-2925 GCA_045586245.1 Lachnospiraceae bacterium
CCTGCCAGTGTATTGTTTGATGCTGTGAATGCGGCAAAAGCAAGACATGTGGATGTTTTACTCTGCGATACGGCAGGACGTCTTCATAACAAGAAAAACCTGATGGAAGAGTTAAAGAAAATGCACCGCATTATCGAAAGAGAACTCCCGGATGCCAAAAGAGAGAACCTGATTGTGCTTGATGGGACAACGGGACAGAATGCGCTGGCACAGGCAAGGGAATTTTCGCAAGCAGCACCGTTGTCAGGTATTGTTCTTACCAAAATGGATGGAACAGCCAAGGGCGGTATTGCGATTGCCATCCAGTCCGAATTGCAGATACCTGTTAAATTTATCGGTGTAGGGGAAAAACTGGAAGACTTACAGTATTTTGATGCAGAGACCTTTATTCAGGCTTTGTTTGATAGGGGAGAGGAGAAAGAAGCGGAATGTTAACATTAAAAAGATTCGAAGAAGCTTCCGAAATTGTAAAGAATGTTACCAATGAGACCAAATTGGTATATTCGGATTATTTTAGTGAAAAGACAGGGAATAAAGTTTATTTAAAGCCGGAAAACATGCAGTTTACCGGAGCATATAAGGTACGTGGTGCCTATTATAAGATCAGCACACTTTCCGATGATGAGAGAGCAAGAGGTCTGATTACGGCTTCTGCCGGCAACCATGCACAGGGCGTTGCTTATGCGGCAAAGTGCTTTGGTGTGAAGGCAACGATTGTTATGCCGACGACTACACCTCTTATCAAAGTGAACCGTACCAAGAGTTATGGCGCAGATGTTGTGTTGTATGGTGATGTGTATGATGAAGCCTGTGAGCATGCATACAAACTTGCAGAAGAACATGGCTATACCTTTATCCATCCGTTTGATGACCCTGCAGTAGCAACCGGCCAGGGCACAATTGCAATGGAAATTATCAAGGAACTTCCGCTAGTGGATTACATATTGGTGCCAATCGGCGGTGGTGGACTCGCAACCGGTATCTCTACTTTGGCAAAATTACTTAATCCAAAGATTAAAGTTATTGGTGTGGAACCGGCAGGCGCAAACTGCTTACAGGAATCCATTAAAGCAGGAGAAGTACTGACACTTCCAAGTGTGAATACGATTGCGGACGGTACGGCTGTAAAAACTCCGGGTAAGTTAATTTTCCCGTATTTGAAAGAGAATCTGGATGATATTATTACCGTTCAGGATGAAGATTTGGTTACTGCATTCCTGGATATGGTGGAAAACCATAAGATGGTTGTTGAAAATTCAGGCTTGCTTACCGTGGCTGCATTAAAAGATTTAGGCGTAACCGATAAGAAAGTAGTAGCGGTTATGAGCGGCGGTAATATGGACGTGATTACTATGTCTTCCGTAGTTCAGCAGGGATTGATTCTCCGTGACCGTATCTTTACCGTATCGGTATTATTGCCGGATAAGCCGGGCGAACTTTCCCGCGTATCTAATGTTATCGCAACCGAAAGCGGTAATGTAATTAAGCTTGAGCATAACCAGTTTGTGTCCATTAACCGTAGTGCGGCAGTGGAACTTCGCATAACGCTTGAAGCATTCGGAACCGAGCATAAAGCACAGATTATCGGTGCGTTAGAGAGAGAAGGTTACCAGCCGAAGGTAGTACGAACAAATATCTAAATTGAATAGAATAAATTTAGAATCCTCATACTATAAGAAGAATTATAGTGTGGGGATTTTTTATGATAATATGGCAGGGTGTGAGGAAATATCTGATTATTACATTGGTCTCAATTTTATATGGTGCAGGAACCTCTTTGTTTTTGGATCCGAATGATTTGGTGCCGGGCGGACTGACAGGAATTGCAATGATTCTGAACCGGTTTATACCGATAGGGACAGGAACTTTTTTCTTAATAATGAATATTCCTATTATTGCTCTGGCGTGGTATAAGTTTGGTGGAAAGTTTATTATTTCAACACTCTATGCGGTTGCGTGTGTTTCTATTGCAACGGATTTTTTTACAGGAATGCCTGCGGTGACAAAAGAGCCTTTACTTGCAGTGTTTATGGGAGATATTCTGATTGCATTTTCAATTGCGACAATATTTAAGTGTGGGGCAACATCGGGTGGAGCCGATATTATTATTAAAATGCTGCGTCTAAGATATCCGCATATCAAAACCGGGCGGTTGTTTATGATATTTGACATTTCTGTGGTGGCACTTTCGGGGATATTGTTTCGCAATATAGATGCTGCATTGTATGCTTTCATTGGAATATTTGTGATGAGTGCAGTCATGGATTTGGTATTGTACGGGCAGGATGAGGTGAAGATGGTATTTATTATCAGTGAAAAATCGGAACTTCTTGCTGAAAAGATTATGTCCGATGTAGATGCGGGTGTTACTTTTTTAACCGGAAGAGGAGCCTACACAAAAAAAGAAAAGGAAGTAATACTTTGTGTTGTACGCAAGCCGGTTTATCCGAAGGTAGAGGAAATAATTAAAGTAGAAGACCCGGCTTCATTTCTAATTGTAACGCATGCACATGAAATCTATGGTGAAGGGTATAAGGATATATTTGCGAATAAGGTGTGATGAATATTATAAAACTATGACACTCTTGGTATAAAACCAAGGGTGTTTATTTGTTGACAATTTATTACACGTGAAGTACAATACAAATAAAAAAGCGACTATATAGTCGCAAAAGAGGCAACATGGGAGAAAAAGGGAAAAAGACCAGAAGTCTGATTTTACAAGAAGCAAAAAAAATGTTTTCAGCAAGAGGATTTAAAGCTGTTTCTATGCAAAATATATGTGATGCAACAGGATTAAGCAAAGGGGGATTGTATCGTCACTTTGGTAACAAAGAAGAGATTCTTCTGGAATTATTACATAAGGATAAATCGGTAACCAAAGATATAGCTGACGGAAAAAGTGCGACACAAGTGTTGGAGAAC
>JAZMZZ010000034.1:0-2723 GCA_045586245.1 Lachnospiraceae bacterium
CGTCCCCATCTCGGGTCACGGAAAATATTTACATTCGGTGACCAATAAGTTAATCCCTTATAAATATCTCTGTCTTCATGCTTTGAATATTCGTTATATTTTGCTCTTCCTTCTTTGGCTACAACCTTTGCAACCTCGCCAACCATCTCATCGTCAAACATTGCTGCCTGCCCGATGGACTGTGCAAATACCGTTGCGATTCCCGCTCTTGCAACACCATGAATTCCCTCGCCCCACCAGTTATAGGCAGGAACATTTAATCTTTCAATAGCCGGTGCGTCGTATTTTAACTGGCTCGCTTTTTCCTCTATCGTCATCTGCGCAACCAATACTTCGGCTCTCTTACGTGCTATTTCTCTGTTCATTGTTTGCAATACCTTCCTTTTAAAGAATCTATGTATATCCTTTTTCTCTTAATTAACCCTTAACAGCACCTGCTGTCAAACCATCTACGATCTGGTTACTGAAACAGCAGTAAACAACGATTGTCGGTACAATCGCAATTACGATAGCCGCAAACATCTGTGAATAGTTTGTGTTATACGGACCAACGAATTTAGATAAGGATACCGGCAATGTCTTCTTCGCATCGTCGGAAATAAATACCATTGCAAGTAACAATTCGTTCCAGTTCGCTACGAATGCCATAAGACCGGTTACAAATAAACCTGTCTTGGAAAGCGGGAACGCAATTGTTGTAAATGTCTTATAAATGGAACATCCGTCAATACATGCTGACTCAAATAACTCATTCGGAAGGGATTTGAAGAATCCCACCATAATAAAAATCGTAAGCGGCAACGAAAGTGTAATGTACGGAATAACCAGACCAAGAAGATTGTTAGTTAATCCCATCTTTGAAAATCTTGCAAAAATCGGAATCAAAATACAATGAATCGGAACCATCATACCGGTAAGGAAATAGGTCATTGTCAAATCCGCCAGTTTCCATCTCATTCTACCGATGGCAAATGCCGCCATAGAACCAATTAATAACCCAAAAACTAATGCCGTAACGCATACAATTGTTGAGTTAAGGGTTGCAGTACCCAATTTACCTGCCGTCCATGCAAAGGTATAGTTTTCAATCATAGGTCTCTCCGGCCATGCCCAAGGAGAAACAAATAATGTCTTATCATCCTTAATGGATACATAAAATACCCAAAGAAGCGGAAGCAGATATACAAGCGCTAACAATGAAAGAAAAATATATATAATTGTCTGAACAATTTTACTGCTCTTACTCTGTACTTTTACTGATTTAGCCATCTCTTCCACCTCCCTACATTTCGTAATTATCACATTTTACGCACTTGTTAATAAACAAGGTTACTGCCAAACAGATTACAAGTAATACAACGCCGATTGCAGAAGCATAACCATACTTAAAGTACTTAAAGCCCTGTGCATATAAATGGGTTGCCAATACTTCTGTCTGATGGTTTGGTCCACCTTCTGTCATATTAAAGATAAGGTCGAAGAACTTTAAGGAACCAATTGCATTCAGGGACATTGCTGTTGCCACCATTGGTTTAATAAGCGGTAATGTAATATATCTGAATGACTGCGGTTTTGTACATCCGTCAATATAAGATGCTTCGTACAATGAAGTACTGATTCCGGAAATCTGCGCCATGTATAACATCATGGATTGTCCTACATACTGCCATAAACACACGAATGCAATTACCCACATCGGAAGAATAATAAATCCGTTTGTATCCATGAGCCATAATGGTCCCTCAATTCCAAACTCTGCCAATATCTGGTTAATACCCAGTTTAGGCGTAAAGACGAACATCCATAACAAACCAAGTGCTGCTGATGAAAGAACACATGGTAAATAGTAAATGTTCTTAAATAAATTACGTCCTTTTTTTATGTTTGTTAACAGAGCTGCCAAAACAAGACCGGCAATCAACTGTGTTACTACGGAATAAATCAGGAAGAATAAGGAATTCTTTAATGCTAATTTCATAGTTCTATCCGCAGTGAACAGAAGTCTGTAATTTTCTAATCCAATAAATTCCGGTTTTGTCAATGCATTATAATCACAGAAGGAATAATAAACGGACTGACAAATCGGAATAAATAATATAAATGTAAATAAAATAAATGCTGGTGCCACAAAAACGATAATCGCTTTTTTGTCTCTTAATAACTTATCCATGCACACCTCCGAATTTTAGAAAAAAACGGGATTGGATTGCTCCAATCCCGCCTAAAAAGTATGTATTACTTATTTGTTCCAAACGTTGTTTGTATAGAAATCTTCAATTGTCTGAAGACTTGGTTCAATAGGCTCTCCTAAGAAGATAGCTACCATAGCATTATCAAATGTTTCACCAGCTTCTGTTGAATCGAGTGATTCGTTGTAGAAACCGAATGTAGAACTAGCATTTCCAAATACGTCCATTACGTACTCAAGCTGTGCAGGAGCTACAGATGCATCATATTCAACTGTTGTTACAGGAATCTTTCCACCAACTTCTGCTGTATATTTCTGAGCTGTATCGTCTGTGAAGTACTTCATTAATGCGATAACTGCTTCCGGATTCTTTGTTGTTGAGCTCATAGCTAATGAGTCAGACTTAGCGATAACTTTTCCGCCTGTTCCAGGGAATGCAAATACACCACATTTGTCTTCGATTGCAGGGTTAGCACCGTTCATCTGTCCGATTGCCCAAGAACCCTGGATTAACATAGCTGCTTCTTCGTTGTAG
>JAZMZZ010000035.1:0-17168 GCA_045586245.1 Lachnospiraceae bacterium
CGGACGGAAAGGCTGAGTTAGAGAAGCAAAAGGAATCCGTTACGGAGCAGTTGGCATCCGGTGCTGAGGCACTGATTGATGGCAAGACGAAGCTGGAGGCTAATATTGCATCCATTAATATGCAGATTCTTACCGCAAAAGCGGCACTTGGTGGGGAAGATGCATATAAGGCGTTGGAGTCAGAATACACGAGTAAAAAGGATTTGTATGATGCATACCTTGGAATGGAAATATATGCAGCAAAAACATCATACTCTGATGATGATTATGTGGCAATTCACGCAATGTTGTCGGCGTTTGATCCGACGCTTACAATAGAAGGACTTAAAGAGCAATCACTTTCTGATGTGGCAACTATGCTTACATCAGGTAAAACTATTTTAGCAACACTTAATTCGTTGCAAATGGATGTAATCAATAATATTCAATCTATTCTTACTATACAAGAACTCGAAAAGCAACTTTCTGCCTTACAGGCTCAATTAAAAGAATTAGACGGTAAGATGGCAGAACTTACTGCCGGTCAAATGGAAGCAGCTGCCGGATTTGGTAGTGCGGAAGCAACAATTGCATTTACGGAAGCTCAAATGGAAAGCGCCGAAAAGCAGTTAGAAGCTTCCGAAGAACAGCTTACAAGCGGTCAGGAACAGATTGATGCGGCTTATGACCAGATAGAGGATGCAAAGGAGCAGATTGCGGACGCAAAAGAGCAGCTTGATGATGCGCAGAAGCAGTTGGATGATTCGCGTGATATGGCGTACAGCAACGCCGATATGAACGGTATTTTGACGGTAGAAACCGTAAAATCCCTTTTGACGGCGCAGAATTTCTCTATGCCGGCGGGATATGTAACAGAAGACGGTACGGAGTTCTTAATCCGTGTTGGTGACAAACCGGATGATGTGGAAAAATTAAAAGCAATGCCACTCATTAATTTGAATATGGAAGGCGTGGATGTTATTACGCTGGGGGATGTGGCAGATGTCTTTATGACGGATAATTCGGCAGAAATCTATACAAATCTGAACGGAACACCGGGTGTTATGCTTCAGATGCAGAAGCAGACAGGATATTCAACGGGTGATGTTTCCGATAGAATTCTGGACGAATTTAAACAGATGCAAAAAGAAAACGAAGACCTGGAACTGATTACGTTAATGGATCAGGGTATTTATATTGATTTGGTTATGGATTCCATTATCAGCAATATCGTATTCGGTGCGGCGTTGGCGGTTTTGATATTAATTCTTTTCCTGAAGGATGTACGACCGACATTCGTAATTGCGGTATCCATTCCAATCAGTTTGGTAACTGCCATTGTATGTATGTATTTCAGTGGGGTTACATTAAATGTTATTTCTCTGTCCGGACTTGCGCTGGGTATCGGTATGCTGGTAGATAACTCAATCGTAGTTATTGAAAATATCTACCGTTTGCGTAATGAAGGGGTACCGATGAGAGAAGCGGCGGTAGAAGGTGCAAAAGAAGTGGCAGGAGCGATTGGCGCGTCTACTTTAACAACGGTATGTGTATTTGCCCCGATTGTATTTACCGAAGGTATTACAAGACAGTTGTTTGTGGATATGGGACTTACCATAGGGTTCTCACTGTTGGCGTCATTAGTGATTGCGCTTACGGTTGTTCCGGCAATGGCATCCAAGGTGTTAAAGACCGTTAAGGAAGTTAAGGAAACCAGCTTTTTTGAGCGTTTGGCGCGTTTGTACGAAAAGTCGATTGCGTTTGTACTTCGTATAAAAGCAGTTGTTATTTTATTGGTACTCGTATTGTTCGGATTAAGTATGTATTTGTCCATCAGCAAAGGTGTTGCATTTATGCCTTCCATGGACTCGACACAGATTACAGTTACTTTAGAGACGCCGATTGATAGCAAATTAGCAGATACTGCGGCGGTTTCGGATGAGATTGTGGCAAGAATCCGTACCATTGAAGATGTGGATGATATTGGTGCAATGGCAGGCGGAAACAGTTATGCTTCCTTGCTTGGAGCTGATGATGTAGTGGCAAACCAGGTATCCATTTATGTGACGTTAAAAGAAGATAAAGTACATACCGCCAAAGAAATCGGTAAGATGATTGAAGAAAAGACGGCGGATATCAAAGATATCGAGCTGAGTATCAATACGGAAGCCATGGATATGAGTGCTTTGTCAGGAAGCGGTATTTCAATCGAAGTAAGAGGCCGTGACCTGGATACCCTTCAGGAATTGGCAAAAGAAGTAGCGGCAGTTGTAGAAGGCGTGGAAGGAACAACAGAAGTTTCCGATGGTATGGAGCAGACTACAACCGAACTTCGTGTACTTGTAGACCGTGACAAGGCAATGGATTGCGGTTTGACCGTAGCACAGGTATTCCAGCAGATTAATGCAAAGATTTCAGAGGATACCGGTTCTACACAGCTTGTTACGGATACAAAGGAATATGATATTATTGTCATTCATCAGGCAAATGCGGAAATGTCCAGAGAGGATATCCGCAATATGGACATTGAATATACCGATAAAGATGATAAAAAATGCAAGACACCATTGTATGAGATGGCAGTGTTTGAAGAGCATGAAGGCATGAACTCCATTAACCGTAATTCACAGACCAGATATGTGGCAGTAAGTGCACAGATTGCGGAAGGATATAATGTCGGAATTGTTTCGGCAGATGTGGAGAAAGCACTGGAAGATTTTGAGATGCCGGCCGGATATGATCTTGTTTTTGCCGGTGAAAATGAAATGATTATGGATGCAATGGAACAGCTGTTGCTTATGATGTTATTGGCGATTATCTTTATGTTTTTAATTATGGTGGCACAGTTCCAGTCATTGTTATCTCCGTTTATTATTATGTTTACGATTCCGCTTGCGTTTACAGGAGGTTTCTTCGGACTCTATTTTACAGACAGTGTTGTCAGTGTTGTTTCCGTAATCGGATTTGTAATGCTTGCCGGTATTATTGTTAATAACGGTATCGTATTAGTGGATTACATTAATAACTTAAGAGAAAGCGGAATGGAGAAAAAAGAAGCCATTATGACAGCCGGACGTACCAGACTCCGCCCGGTTCTTATGACAGCCTTAACAACGATTCTGGCGATGTCTACCATGACATTTGGAGGCGGTATGGGAGCTGATTTGTCAAAGCCAATGGCAATTGTAACAATCGGCGGTCTGACATATGGTACATTGCTTACATTGTATGTAGTTCCGTGTATTTATGATATTTTTAACAGGGAAAAGAAACACGGAGAATAGAATAACGGGTGTGATTTATGAGGGATAAAAAAACGGATAAGGTGATTGCGATTTATCATGCAGTAGAGGATTTTGTCGCAGAGGGCGCAGAACTTTCCGGTATGCGTGTTTCGGATATTGCTGCCAGGGCAGGTATCGGAAAAGGCACTACGTATGAATATTTTGCAAGTAAAGAAGAGTTGATTGTCAAGGCCATGGTGTATCTGGTGGGCTCCATGACAAAGCGCATTATCAACAATATGGAAAAAGCAGATACTTTCCGCGATAAATTCATGATTCTTTTGGCGGAAATGGAAGAGAAAGTAAAGCAGAGAGCCTGTATACTAAAGTATTTCCATATGCTGGGAGATATGAACCTCGGTGAGCAGATGCAGAAGGTGCTTTTGGCAGATAAGGAGGCGAAGGATTCTAATCCGATGAGAATTATCCGCTATCTGCTTGAGCAGGGAAGTAAAGAGGGGATTATCGGAACGCAGTATTCACAGTCCTATATGGAGACGGCAATGTTTTCCAGAATTATCGGATTCGTGGTGTACGTAGATAATGTTTTCGGGAACAAAGATTGTGATAATGAGTCGATAAAACATGATTTATACGATGGTTTGTGTCGGGAATTGGGAGCATAAGATACAGAAAGAGAGAATGTGTCAGGTATGAATATTGAAATGAGCAAAAAAATCATAGCCATTCTTTTGTGTATGGTTATGGTACTTGGTATGGCAGGTTGTGCCGGAAGGGCACAGGAAGTGTCACAAGAGGCAGAAAAGCCTGTGAGCGAAGAAATACAGATGGCTGAAGCAGAAGAAGAGTATACCGATGCGCCTGACAGAAGCAGCGAAGGTTACACGCTTATCTGGAGTGATGAATTTGACGGGGATACTCTTGATACAACCAAATGGTCCTGTCAAATCGGAACGGGGACATCGGAAGGTCTTACCGACTGGGGCAATCAGGAATTGGAATACTATACGGACCGGGAAGAAAATGTCCGTGTGGAAAACGGTGAGTTAGTAATTACCGCGATAAAGGAAGAAGAACGTGTCGGCGGTAAAATGTTTACCTCGGCCAGAATCCGTACGGTAACGGACGAAGATGAGGTTTTGTTTGCAACGAAGTACGGAAGAGTGGAAGCCAGAATCAAATTACCGGCAAAGGAAGGTTTATGGCCTGCTTTTTGGATGCTTCCGGTGGATGACAGTATCTATAATGAATGGGCGGCATCCGGTGAAATCGATATTATGGAGGCAAGAGGCAGACTTCCCGAAAAAGTAGAAGGAACCATCCATTACGGACAGAATTGGCCGAATAATGTATACAAAGGACAGGAGTACGTATTTCAGGAAGGAACGGATATTACGGAGTATCATTTATATTCCTTGGAATGGGAGCCGGGAGTGCTTAGATGGTATATAGATAACGAGTGTTATCATACAACGGAGCAGTGGTTTTCTAAGGGACCGGCAAACGGTACGGATTATACCTGGCCGGCACCGTTTGATGTGCCGTTTTACATACTGTTAAATATGGCAGTCGGCGGAACTTTTGACTTAGAATCCAATCCCTACAGTCTGGATGAACCGGCTGAAATGAAGGTGGATTTTGTACGTGTGTATCAGAAGACAGAAGGATACGATACTTCGATATCGGAGTCGGTAGTGGTTGCGGATAATAAGGATACGGAAGGCTTTGCTCAGTATGCTTCTGTATATGAAGACGGAGAGTTTATTACGGATCCGGATTTTGCCACGATGAATATTGAACCGATTGAGGATACCACAAATGATGTCATACCGGACAATAAGAACTGGCAGTTTGCGGTCGGTAATTTCGGCGGAATGGCAAAGGCTTCGGTAGAGGAACTGGAGGAAGGTACTTTTGCAAAGATTGATGTAACCCATGGAGGGAACCAGACTTATGCGGTGCAGTTAATCCAGCATTTGCCGGTAGTGGAAGGCTACAGTTATATGGTTTCTTTTGACGCAAAGGCATCTAAGGAAAGGCGGTTTTTCGTATCGCCAAGCGGTGATTTGGATAACGGATGGGAGAAATACGGTGTCTTTGAAGCAAGTGTCGGAACGGAGATTGCCAATTACAGTTTTGTGTTTAAAATGAACTCGGTTACGGATCCGACAGCCAGACTGGAATTTAATCTTGGAAATGATTCCGGAGAAATCTGGATTGGAAACGTAAGCGTGAAAGAGTTGAAGGCAGAAGACGGTGTGGATCATGATATGAAGAAATCACCGTTGCCGGATGGAAACCATATTTATAACGGAACATTCGACCAGGGTGTGCAGAGAATGGCATTCTGGCATGTGGAAAATATGACGGTGACAATTCCGGATGTAGTAGTTGCAGATGACGGCACAGAGGATTACAGCAGGGCGGCAACCCTTGGCGAGGCGGTGTCAGAAGGCGCAAAATTGTACCAAAACGGAATTTTAATAAGCGGTGGCAAGAATTACCGCATCAGTATGGATATTGCTGCTAAGGAGCCTGTATCGCTTGCTGTGGCACTTCTTGGGACGGATAAGAAGTCATTGTATGCATCCAATACATTTACGTACGATAAGAACGGGGAAATGATAACGGCAGAGTATGATTTTACCGTACCGGAGGGTGTAAATGACAACGCGGCGGAATTTAGGATTGCATTATCAGAAGGTGCTGAGGTGACGATTGATAATGTAAGATTGGTTGAAGTCAAGGAATAGTTGGAAGTAAAAAAAGGTCCGGATTAACCGGACCTTTTAAGCTGCTGACGGGAATCGGACCCGTGACCTCCGCACTACCAATGCGACGCACTACCGACTGTGCTACAGCAGCGTGTGATAACTCACGAATGCAATCATAGCACATAGAATATTTGTTGTCAATGTTGTTTTTCGGTAAAAAAGGGAGTATAATCTAGTAAATAACAAAAGAGCATTTTTTGTAAAAGGAGGCAGTTAATATGGCATTTTGGGAGAATTTAAGTGGAACAATTACAGCAAAAAGTAAAGAAGTGGCAGATAAGGCTAAGAACTTTACGGATATCGCCAGTTTAAAAGGTCAGATTGTTGCACAGGAGAATGTGATTCTTCGTCAGTATAAAGAAATCGGCCGTGAATATTATGCGGCACATAAGGATGATGAGGTTGCTGAATTCCCGGAACTTATGGAAGCGGTCAAGAAGGCAGAAGCATTAATCGAAGATATGAAGAAGAAAATCGCAGAATTAAGCGGTACAAAGCGTTGTCCTGTATGTGATAATGAAATTGCTGATGACAGTGCATTTTGTCCGAAATGTGGTGCTAAGATGGAAGAGAAGACAGAAGAAGTATTTTATGATGAAGAAGATGCTTCTGATGTAGTAGTATCTGAAATCGTAGAAGATGTAGTGGAAGAAGCAGAAGAGGCAGTAGAAGAAGTTGCGGATTTTGTGGTAACTGAGATTACAGAATAATGAAACAGTAACAATGAATGAACCCCGTGTACAATTTGTACACGGGGTTTTTGTTGTTAAAAATATTTAAAATTAATTGCCTGCAGCAGCGGCTTCTGCGGCGGCAGCTTCTGCAGCGGCCTGCATAGCCAGTGCTCTTTGTTCCATCTCAGCGTGCTGGGCCCAGAGAATAGCTTCGTGATTCGGGTCTGCATAGAACGCCTCATTGTGCGGACATTGTCTTGGCTGCTGAGGAATGATATTCGGGTCGGTTCCGATTGCATTCGGATCGGCAATCTGTGTTGCCGGATCAACAATAGGAGCATTCGGGTCAACCGGGGCATTTGGATCCGTGGTTGTTAACGTATTGGAGCCTGCCCATAAAGACTCGTGTTCCACAAGAGGAAGTTCAAAGACACCTTCCTGCTTGAATTCACATCTTTCGCATGCCGGTAATCCGCTGTATGCACATAAGGTTCCCTGATAGTGCACATCACATGTCGTTTCAGGTACGGTACCTTCTGCAAAATATTCCGTAACAAGTGTAGCATCACAGATTCCCGGAATCGGAAGTTTACCGCTTCGGGAACATACCGTAGCAGTAACAATACCGCTTGGCGTATAGAAGGATTCGGAAGGTAAATCTTCATGAATCCGGCTCATAACCGCACGCCACATGGTCTTGGCGAGGTTCTTTTCAGCAGAAGAAGAAAGTTTCTCGCTGTCATAAGGGTTATCGTATCCCGCCCATGTAGTAGCGGTATAATACGGTGTATATCCACTGAACCATACATCGTTGTAATCGGAAGTAGTACCGGTCTTACCGGCTATCGGCATACCGCCAAAGTTTACGCTTGTACCCGTACCGGAAGTGACAACACTTACCATGGCATTGGTTAAGAGGTATGCTGTAGTTTCCTGTAATACCTGATGGGTCTCAAGTTCAGTATTATCTAAAATAACATTACCGTCATGGTCTACGACCTTGGTATATAATTTTGGCTTAATATAGGTTCCGTTGTTGGCAATTGTAGCATAAGCGGCATTTAATTCTAAGTTGGTAACGCCGTTTGTGATACCGCCAAGCGCCAATGGCTGTGTAATATCGGAATAAATCTTACCTTTAATCTCTTTGCCGGATTCCAGTGTGGTAAAGCCGAAATTAATCAGATAATCAAAACCAAGTTGTGGTGTAATCTGTGTCAATGCTTTAACTGCAATGATATTCATGGAATCTGCAATAGCGGTACGTACGGAATTAATTCCGCGGTATCCGGTGTCATACCAGTTGGAAACCGGAGTACCGCTGTCGTAGTTAAACGGTGCATCGTTGTAAACACTTGCCAGTGTGATGCCAGCGGCATCAATAGCAGGAGCATACGTGGAAAGTACCTTAAAAGTAGAGCCGGGCTGGCGTTTTACGCTGGTTGCACGGTTCAGGGTACGGCTTGCTTCCTTGGCTCCGCGACCGCCAATCATGGCTACGACATAACCGGTTGACTGGTCTGCAACCGTTAATGAAACCTGCGGCTGAGGGGAAAGAGAAATACTCTCGGAGGCAATTTCATCGCCTTCTTCCATAATGGCCTCGTGATAGGCTTCAATAGTAGCATACGCTTCTTCATGGGAATCAAAAAGCATATCAAAACGTGCATCCTGTTCCTTAAAATAAGCACGGAACATCTGTGCACTGTGATTTACCATATCCCCGTTAGCTTTCTGGATGGTCAGTGCATAAATTAACTGCCACTGTGTTCCGTCCGGATAATTTTCTTCGTTGGAAAATACTTCATCACAGATATCCTGGATATTCGGGTCCTGTGTGGAGTAGATGGATAAACCACCGCTGTATAAAAGTGTATATGCCTGGGTGTCGTTGTATCCGGCAGCCAGTAAGTCTTGATATACCGCTTCCGTAACCGCATCATCAAAATAAGAATTGATGGTGTCATCTACGATTTCTTCGTTGGTACTCTGGATACGTGCGTAGACATCATCGGCCATTGCCTCATCGTATTCCGTCTGGGAAATATACCCCTGTTCAAGCATATTGTCCAGGGTTTTCTTTCTACGTTCGGCATTTTTCTCCGGATGGGAGATTGGATTTAATCTTGACGGATTCTGCGTAATACTGGCAATAACCGCACATTCCGATAAATTCAATTCGTATACATTCTTACCAAAATATCGCAGCGATGCGGCCTGTACACCAAGTGTATTCTGGCCTAAGTTGATGGTATTCATGTAGTTTTCAAGAATTTTTTCCTTGCTCATGACCTTTTCAAGTTCGATGGCAAGATACTGTTCCTGGAATTTACGCTTGAACTTCTCAACGGTACTTTCATTGGTCCAGCCTGAGAATACATTATTCTTTAACAACTGCTGGGTAATGGTACTGGCACCCTGCGAAAAGTCAAACTTATTCTTAACAGCAACCCATGCGGCACGGAAAATACCCTGGATATCAATACCGTTGTGTTGGTAAAAACGTTCGTCTTCCAGTGCGATAAAAGCATGTGTCAAATTGCTCGGAATCTGGTCCATCGTAACCGGAATACGGTTAGAATCGGATGCAACAAGCTTCGCAGTCTGGTTACCTTCACTGTCATAGATGAAGGTTGAAAAACCGGTAGGCGACACATCGATATTGGAAATATCGGGTGATGTGGCAATGATACCTTTAAATATACCGAAAGCTGCGCTTGCACCGATAACGCCGATTACAAGAACACAGACAATACTCAGTTGTAATATAAGAAGGGCAAACTTGCGGCCCCATTTTCCGCCTTTGGAATTAAGAGCTTTTTGTTTGGATTTAATACCCTTTTTGCCATAATTCATAATGATGCCTCCTTCGTATGGCTTTTTGGCATTACCTATTTGATTATAGCAAAATAAAATAGGTAAATAAAGGATTTTATTTTATATTAAGAATTCTTAACCTTTTCTTTCGCATTTATGCCATAAATATGTTACTATTATCAGGGAAATGTATGAAAAATGTATAGAACAGAGGTGCTTATGCAATCATATAAGACGGTAAAACAATATGGAGAGGGCGAGATTGAGGAGAAAAAATCCCGCTTTTTAGGAAAAATTAAGCCGGTAGAGACAGAAGAGGAAGCCGTTGCATTTATTGAAAGTATTAAAAAACAGTATTGGGATGCCAGACATAACTGCTATGCCTTTATTATAGGAGAACATTCGGAAAGTATCCGTTGTTCGGATGACGGGGAGCCGTCAGGTACGGCAGGTAAACCGATGCTTGAGGTATTGCAGAATAACGGGCTGAAGAATGTAGTTGCGGTGGTAACCAGATATTTCGGCGGTACGCTGCTTGGTACGGGCGGTCTGGTAAGAGCCTATACACAGGCGACACAGGCGGCACTTGAAGAAGCACAGATTGCGACCATGACGTTGATGTCGGTGCTTACGGTCCAAACGGACTATAATGCCATCGGTAAGATTAAATATATGTTTGCGCAGGCAGATACCCTGATTATGGGAGAGGAATACGGTGTGGACGTTGCAGTTACAATTGCGGTTCCGGTTGCGGAAAAAGAAGCCATGCAAAAGAAGATTATTGAAGCAACAAACGGTAAAGCAACGATAGAGGAGAAAGAACAGATTTTTATGGCTGTTTAAAATGGAATTTATAATTGCATTGACAAAAAAAAGCCGTTTTTGTAAGATAAACAAGGAGTTATGTAAATTAGCAATTCAGAAAGGTGGTGGTTTTGTGCAGAGTAGTAGTCATATAGGTAATAATGACATTCCCGTTCCCGGGCGAAGGTATGCAAAAATCACAACTGAAGGAGAATTGCTATGGACGAAATCAAGGATGTTAATGAGATTTTAGAATTACTTGAGAGTAAGCAGTATACGGTGCTTCGCCAGCGCTTGAGCGAGATGAACGAGGCCGATGTTGCTGCGATTTTGGAAGAATTGAAAGAGTCGGAGATGCTTAAGATTTTCCGTATTCTTCCTAAGGATATTGCTGCGGATGTATTTTCTTATATGGAAGTGGATTCCCAGCAGTATATTATTACTTCCCTTTCCGAAAAGGATGCGGCCGGCATTATCGATAATTTGATGGCCGATGATGCGACCGACTTACTTGAGGAGATGCCTGCAAGTATTGTAAAGAGACTTCTTGCGGCGGCAAGTCCCGATACCAGAAGGGATATCAACCATCTGTTGCGTTACCCGGAGGATTCTGCCGGAAGTATCATGACAGTCGAATTTGTGGATTTAAAAGAGAATCTGACGGTCGAACAGGCTATTCAGCGTATCCGCAATGTGGGTGTGGACAGCGAGACCATTAATATATGCTATGTACTCGACAGCAGAAGAACTCTGCTTGGTACAGTGGCACTGCGTTATTTGCTTCTTAGCCAGCCGGATGAAATTATCGGGGACATCATGCATGAAAATGTTATTTCCCTGACAACTCTGATGGACCAGGAAGAGGTTGCCAGACAATTTAAAAAATACGACTTTACTTCGATGCCCGTTGTGGATAATGAGAACCGTCTTGTCGGTATTATCACAGTCGATGACGTTGTGGACATCATGGAACAGGAAGCACAGGAAGATATCGAAAAGATGGCGGCTATCGTTCCGACGGACAAGCCTTATATGCGAATGGGCGTGTTTGAGACATGGAAGGTACGTATTCCGTGGCTGATGCTTTTGATGTTATCCGCTACCTTTACGGGAATGATTATTTCTTCGTTTGAAGAAGCACTCAGTGTGTATGTAATACTGACAGCATTTATTCCGATGCTCATGGGTACGGCAGGTAATGCGGGAGGTCAGTCCAGTGTTACGATTATCCGTGGACTTTCATTGGAAGAACTGGAATTTCGTGATATGCCAAAGGTAATGCTTAAGGAGTTTAATGTATCGTTACTCTGTGGACTTACATTGGCGCTTGCCAATTTTGTGAAGCTTCTTGTTTTTGATAAAACCGGTGTACCGGTAGCCCTGGTAGTCAGTTTGACGCTTTTAGCAGTTGTTGTAATTGCCAAACTTGTCGGTTGTACACTTCCGATGTTTGCCAAAAAGATAGGATTTGACCCGGCAGTTATGGCCAGTCCGTTTATTACCACGATTGTGGATGCGATTTCATTATTGATTTATTTTGAAATTGCGACAGCATTTTTACCGATTTAAACTAGAAAACCCCTGATTCGTTAAAAAAACGGAGTCAGGGGTTTATTTTATGGTATGATGGTTTTACATTTTAAGAACGTTTCATATTGGCACGCTTTCTCAGTGTCGGGTCCAGAATCTTTTTGCGGATTCGAAGACTTACCGGAGTGATTTCAAGAAGCTCATCCGTATCTATGAATTCCAAAGCCTGTTCCAAACTTAATACTTTAGGCGGTGTCAGACGCAGTGCTTCGTCCGAACCGGAAGAACGTGTATTGGTAAGCTGTTTTTTCTTGCAGACATTAATCTCAACATCCTCCGGTTTTCCGGTCTGTCCGACTACCATGCCGGCGTATACTTTTTCACCCGGTGAGATAAACAATGTTCCGCGCTCCTGCGCATTGTATAAGCCGTAAGTTATGGCTTCACCTGCTTCAAAGGCTATTAAGGAGCCCTGCTTACGGTACATCAAATCGCCCTTATAAGGTCCGTAGCCGTCAAAAATAGTATTTAAGATACCGTTTCCTTTTGTATCGGTCAAAAATTCACCGCGGTAACCAATCAGTCCCCGGGAAGGAATGGAGAATTCAAGTCTGGTATATCCGCCGCTTATCGAAGCCATTCCCTGTAATTCACCTTTGCGGCTTGATAATTTCTGGATGACGGAGCCGGAGAATTCTTCCGGTACATCGACATAAGCAATTTCCATGGGTTCAAGCTTTTGGTTGCGTTCGTTGGTTTTATAGAGCACTTCTGCCTTTGATACGGAAAATTCAAAGCCTTCGCGCCGCATGTTTTCTATTAAAACCGACAAATGCAGCTCGCCCCTTCCGGATACTTTGAACACATCGGTAGAGTCGGTTTCTTCCACACGCAGGGATACATCGGTGTTGAGTTCCCTAAACAGACGCTCGCGCAGATGACGGCTGGTGACGTATTTCCCTTCCTGGCCGGCAAGCGGTGAGTCATTAACAATGAAATTCATGGCGATGGTAGGCTCCGATATTTTCTGGAACGGAATCGCCACCGGATTCTCGGGAGAACAGAGCGTATCGCCGATATGGATATCCGTGATTCCCGATATGGCTACTATGGAGCCGATGGAAGCAGAAGTGACCTCTACTTTGTTCAATCCGTCAAATTCATATAATTTTGAAATCTTTACCTTACGCATCTTATCCGGTTCATGGTGGTTTACCATGACAACATCCTGGTTTACGCGGATTTCTCCGTTATCTACCTTTCCCACACCGATACGGCCAACATATTCGTTGTAATCAATGGTAGAGATAAGTACCTGCAAAGAAGCATCCGGATCACCTTCCGGTGCCGGAATATAATCTAAAATGGTATCAAATAGTGCAGTCATATCCTTGCCCGGCACATCGGGATCAAGAGAAGAAATACCGGCTTTGGCAGAAGCATATACAAAGGGACAATCCAACTGTTCTTCACTTGCCTCCAAATCGATAAACAACTCCAGAATTTCATCTACAACCTCTAAAGGACGTGCTTCCGGACGGTCAATTTTATTAATACATACAATAACCGGAAGTCTAAGTTCCAAAGCTTTTTTCAATACGAATTTTGTCTGCGGCATGGCACCTTCAAAGGCATCTACCACAAGAATAACGCCGTTTACCATTTTAAGGACACGTTCCACCTCGCCGCCAAAATCGGCATGACCGGGAGTGTCAATAATGTTTATTTTGGTGTTTTTATAGGTGACGGCAGTGTTTTTGGAAAGGATGGTAATACCTCTTTCGCGTTCTATATCATTAGAATCCATCACTCGTTCGACAATTTCCTGATGGGCACGGAATACACCGCTTTGCTTTAACAATTCATCCACCAGGGTGGTCTTTCCATGGTCTACATGGGCGATGATGGCTATATTACGGATATCTTCTCTGGTTTGGATCATGATTTACCTCCATATTGCCAATAATAATCCTCACAAAACTCACTAAGTATAGCACTAACTCTTTGTATGTGCAATATATGGTGTTTTTGGCGGTAACAAAAACTTCTATTTTGGGCCGGCATACATAAAATGATAATACATAAGACCGCGTGGGACGTATGAGGAGGCGCCCTGCCCGGCAAATAATTCTAAGGACGGAATACAAAGGTATTCAAAGAAAGGGAGAACAAAATGACAGATAAGGTAATTGAAAACAATCAGGTAGTAGTAATGGGTACGATTGTAAGTGACTTTTCATACAGTCACGAAATTTTCGGAGAAGGATTTTACATGGTAGATGTAGAAGTAGAAAGACTCAGTGAATCTTCTGACATCATACCGGTGATGGTTTCAGAAAGACTTCTGGATGTAGAGCAGGATTATAAGGGGTGTGTGATTGCGGTAACCGGACAGTTCCGTTCTTACAATCGTCACGAAGAAAAGAAAAACCGATTAATTCTTTCCGTATTTGCAAGAGAAATTGAATTTCTGGATGCAATAGAAGAAAGTGCAAAGTCGAATCAAATATATTTAGACGGATATATCTGCAAAGAACCGATTTACAGAAAAACCCCGCTTGGTAGGGAAATTGCTGATTTGTTGATTGCCGTAAACCGTCCTTACGGGAAATCAGATTATATTCCATGTATTTGCTGGGGAAGAAATGCACGTTTTGCCAGCAATTTTTCCATAGGTTCAAGATGTGCTATTTGGGGACGTATACAGAGTCGTGAGTATATGAAAAAAATAAACGAAGAGGAAGCTGTAAAGAGGGTTGCTTATGAAGTCAGTGTGAGCAAGCTGGAGTTACTGGATGAATTACAGATAGTATCCGAAACGGAAGATATGGTATATTCTGCTCTTTCCTCATAAAATAAATACGTTGACAGATAAAATGAGTGGTGTTAGTATAGATACATCTAAAGGCATATAAATATGCTAATTGAATATTTTTTAGGGTAGAGGTCGCGTGAATTATGAGTATCTCTTCGGATGTGACAGGCACAGTAGAAGATGAGAGAAAGGGAGGAACGCCGAAAGAGGAGATTTCCTGAAGGTCAAATCTTGGGCACAGAGTGAATAACTTTGTGACTGTCATCTTGTTTCAAGATGGGGAGCTATCGAGACTGTTAAAGTTATTGAAAGACCGAGCCCTCATGCCCGGTCTTAATTTTTGAAATATTAAGACCGACGAAGAAGCGAATGAGCTAAAGGAGGAGAAAAAGTATGGCAATTTTTACAGGAGCAGGTGTAGCAATCGTGACACCATTTAAAGAAAACGGAGAAGTTGATTACGAAGCTTTTGCAAAGAACATTGAATTTCAGATTGAAAACGGAAGCGATGCGATAATCGTATGTGGTACAACCGGAGAGGCATCAACTCTTTCCCATGAGGAACATTTAGATGTAATCCGTTATTGTGTGAAATGTGTAAACGGAAGAATCCCTGTTGTGGCAGGTACAGGTTCTAACTGTACGGAGACAGCGGTTTATCTTTCACAGGAAGCAGAAAAAGCAGGTGTAGACGGTCTTTTGGTTGTAACACCATATTATAATAAGGCTACTCAGAAAGGTCTTTATGAACATTTCAAAATAGTTGCGGATTCTGTAAAGGTTCCGGTTATTTTGTATAATATTCCGGGAAGAACCGGTGGAGTGAATATTTTACCGGAAACAGTTGTAAAACTTTGTACGGATGTGGAAAATATTGTCGGAGTGAAAGATGCTACCGGTAATATTTCACAGGTGGCAAAACTTATGTCCATTTCAGACGGTAAAGTGGATTTATATTCCGGAAACGATGATCAGATTGTTCCGCTGTTGTCCTTGGGTGGAAAAGGTGTTATTTCCGTGTTATCCAATATTGCACCAAAAGAAACACATGATATTTGTGCTAAATTCTTTGAAGGTGATGTGGAAGGAAGCCGTAAATTACAGTTGGGATTACTTTCCTTGATTAATTCATTGTTTATTGAAGTAAATCCAATCCCTGTTAAGAAAGCGTTACAGCTTATGGGTATGATGGGAGGTACATTAAGAAGACCTCTGACAGAAATGGAAGAAGAGAATGCTGCAAAATTAGAAAAAGACATGAAAGCAGCAGGCCTTTTATAATACATATGAGGCTGACAGAGTATATATAACAGAGGAATAATAAGCTGCTTCCGTAACGGAGGCAGCTTAATCTGAATAATTAGGAGGATGACATATGACAAATATAATAATGCATGGATGCAACGGCCGTATGGGTCAGATGATTGCAGGTTTAGTAGAAAAGGATGCGGATGCAACGATTGTAGCAGGGATTGATGTGGTAGATTTTGGGAAAAATTCATTCCCGGTATTTTCATCCATTGATGAATGTGATATAAAAGCGGATGTTATTATCGATTTTGCATCTGCAAAAGCTGTGGATTCTTTGCTTGCATATTGCGAAAGAACAGCGACTCCTTGTGTTTTGTGCACAACAGGTCTTTCAGGGGAACAGCTTCAAAAAGTAGAAGAAGTATCCAAGAAGGTGGCGATTTTAAAATCAGCAAATATGTCATTAGGAATCAATATGCTATTGAAAATATTGAAAGATGCCGCTGCAGTTTTAGCACCGGCAGGTTATGATATCGAAATTGTGGAAAAACATCACAATCAGAAATTGGATGCACCAAGCGGAACAGCGCTTGCATTGGCTGACAGTATCAATGAAGTATTTGATAATGAGTACGAATATGTGTATGATAGAAGTGCAAGAAGAGAAAAACGACCGGAAAAAGAAATCGGTATTTCTGCAATCCGTGGTGGAACCATCGTAGGAGAGCATGACGTAATTTTTGCCGGAACAGATGAAGTTATTACTTTCTCACATACAGCATATTCACGTGCTGTATTCGGAAAAGGAGCTATTGTTGCTGCAAAATTTTTACATGGAAAAGAAGCGGGCTTTTATACAATGGCCGATGCTATTGACAGTGCATTATAGGAAGTAAATATATCTTATCTTATGGAACAGGAGAAAAGGCATGGATAACATGGAATTGGTTTATTTGAAGGGACTTGCAAAGCAATTTCCGACAATTGCTTCGGCATCTACCGAAATCATTAATTTAGAGGCGATTCTGAACCTACCGAAAGGGACGGAACACTTTTTGACAGATATTCACGGTGAGTACGAACAGTTCAACCATGTATTAAAGAACGGTTCCGGTTCCGTAAGACGTAAGATTGATGAAGAATTCGGAAATACATTAAGCTTGAAAGATAAGAAAAGTCTTGCAACACTAATTTATTATCCGACGGAAAAACTGGAAATAGTACAGGAAGAAGAAGAGTATTTAGAGGATTGGTATAAAATAACCCTGCACCGACTGGT
>JAZMZZ010000036.1:0-10775 GCA_045586245.1 Lachnospiraceae bacterium
TTAGAAAATCCTACCTTGCCGGCACCAATTTCGGAAATTGGATAATACGCTTTTGTTGACATATGTCATCCTCCTTAAAATATTATATGAATACACCGCAATGCGGCTCTTTCCACTTTTGTGCAAAATCGCACATCAGAAACATTATTACAGAAACCCCTTAAAAAGTCAATCTTTCATACAACTTTTTACTGAAAAATAACTTGTTTTTTTTATACCGTAAGCGGCGCGGTAACCGTGTATAGCCAGTCGCGTTCCTCTTTACTTAAATACGGGGAAATATTCTCATAAACACACTTATGATATTCGTTTAAGCATTGGATATCCACCGGTTGCATATATGCCGTTTCTATTGCATCCAAATCAATCGGTACATAAGTCAAAGGTTCAAATGCAAGGAAGGTTCCGTCACTGTTTTTCTCCCTTTCTTTCACCAGAAGTACATTCTCTGTACGGATACCCATTTTGTCCGGAATATAGACACCCGGTTCATCCGTCACTACCATGCCTTCTTGTAATACCGTTTCAATAATATCCTTCACATAACGGTAACGGATACTGTGAGGTCCTTCATGGACGTTCAAATAACATCCGACGCCATGTCCTGTGCCGCATTTGTAATCCACTCCGCATTCCCATAATGGCTGTCTGGCAAGAATATCCAGATTCCTTCCGGTACAGCCATCCATGAATACGGCATTCTGCAGACGCAGCATTCCCATCGCCACCAGGGTAAAATACTTCTTTTCCTCATCCGTCAATTCTCCCATGGCAATCGTCCTTGTCACATCCGTAGTTGCCCCAAGATACTGTCCGCCGGAATCCACAAGTAAAAATCCCCTGTCCTCAATCATCGCACAATCGTACTCTTTTGCTTCATAATGCATCATTGCCGCATTAGGACCGTATGCACTGATGGTCGGGAAAGACAAACCTTTAAATCCCTCTATCTGTGCCCTTAAATCATCCAGGTACTCTGCCGCACGGTATTCCGCCATTCCCATACCATGCTTTTTTATATAATAAATAAACTTACACACCGCAGCACTGTCCTTCAGATAGAACTCACGCATATGCTCTAATTCATCCGGTGTTTTTACAGCCTTAATCTTCTCAATCGGATTGGACGCCGGCAGAATCTTCCCACACCTTTCTATAACAAAAGCCGCAAGATAGGACGTTTCTTCTGCATCCGCAATACCGGCAAGGCCTTTGGTTTCTTTTTTCAGAATGTCAAATACATCCGCATACTCCATGATGCATACTCCGGCAGCCGCAAGATAATCCGCCGCAAGAGGGGACAGCACCTCTTTTTGCACAAATAAATACATTTTATCCATTGTCAAAAACAGGTAGGACAATGCCACCGGATTGCATTCCACATCATTTCCGCGGATATTATAAAACCACATGATATCATCCAGTTTACTTACAAATAAAAAATCGGCATGTTCTTCTTCCATCTTTTTACGGACGAGTGCCGCCTTTTTTTCTATGCTTTGGCTTCTGTATTCTACAGGCAAAACAAATATCTCTTCTTTAGAAAGTAAAGGTCTGTCTTCCCAGAGTTCTCCTGCAATATCTTCTTCACATACCAGTACCGGTTCCAATTCCTGACAACAGTTAAGCATCCGCTCCACATAGAATTTACGCAGAATCCTTCCGTCAAAACCGATACGCACACCTTTTTTGCCGGTTTTAAAAAGATATTCCGGAATCGTCGGTACGCCTTCATCTCCCAACCGGAACAATTCTATCCCACTGCCTTCCAGTTCTTTTTTTGCCTGGACAAAATATCTTCCGTCCGTCCAAAGTCCGGCAAAATTCTCTCCGATTAACAATGTTCCGTTAGAACCTGTAAATCCGCTGTACCACTCTCTTATTTTAAAATAATCACCCACGTATTCGGAATTATGAAAATCCGAGGTTGGGATGATGTAATAATCAATATCCGCTTCTTTCAATTGACTGCGTAAAGCATCCATACGGCTGATTCTTATGTCCATGAAAAACTCCTGCTCATTCTTCTTTTTTAATATTATAATACCATATATCGACATGTTTTATAGAAAAAATATTTGCCAGATTATGAGTTATGAACATCCGATTATATTATATTTTTCTTAAAATACAATAAAAAACCTTGTGCTCAAATCATTTTTTAGGTAACATAGAAATATATTGACACATTAACGTAGTAAAGAAAGAAAGGCGGAGATTTATTGGAAAAGAACATTTATACTGAAATCACACCCGAAATCATTGAACTGGCAGAAATGTCAAGACAGGCCGGAGTAATTGACTCCGAATTATTTACTAAATATGATGTTAAGCGCGGTTTACGTGACTTAAACGGAAAGGGCGTACTTGCCGGACTGACTAATATTTCCGACGTACGTGCGACCAAGATTGTTGATGGCGTAACCTTTCCCGATCACGGCAAACTCTTTTATCGTGGATATAATGTTGCAGACCTTGTAAACGGTTTTTCAGCCGATAACCGTTTTGGTTTTGAAGAAGTAACCTATTTATTATTATTTAATAAGCTTCCTAATCAGGACGAACTGGAAGACTTCACCAAATTACTGGCAAAATACCGCTCTCTTCCTACGAGTTTTGTAAGAGACTTTATTATGAAATCGCCAAGTAAGGATATGATGAACTCTCTGGCGCGAAGCGTTCTTGCCCTGTATTCCTATGATGACCGTGCAGACGATACTTCTTTGCCGAATGTCCTGCGTCAGTCCCTGCAGTTGATTAGTTTGTTCCCGCTGTTAACAATATACAGCTATCAGGCATACAGTTATTATCATAATGCAGGAAGTTTATACCTTCATCATTCACAGGATAACCTGTCCATGGCAGAAAATATTCTCCATCTGCTTCGTCCGGACAGTAATTACAGTGAATTGGAAGCAAAAATTTTAGACATTGCATTAATCTTACATATGGAACACGGCGGTGGTAACAATTCTTCCTTCACCACTCATGTAGTATCATCATCCATGACCGATACTTATTCGGTTATTGCGGCAGCAATCGGCTCGCTGAAAGGTCCACGTCACGGTGGTGCCAATATAAAGGTTGTCCAAATGTTTAACGATATGATGCAACAGGTACATGACTGGAAAGATGAAGACGAAGTAACTTACTACTTACGCAGATTGCTTCATAAAGAAGCCTTTGACAAAGCCGGACTTATCTACGGTGTCGGACATGCGATTTATTCCAAATCGGATCCCCGTGCCGAAATCTTTAAGGGCTTTGTTAAGAAGCTTTCCATCGAAAAAGGATTGCAGGACCAGTACGATCTTTATGACATGGTGGCCCGTCTTGCTCCAAAGATTATTGAATCCGAACGCCAGATGTACAAAGGTGTCAGCATCAACGTGGACTTCTATTCAGGCTTCGTATATCAGATGCTCGGGCTTCCGATGGAACTCTACACTCCTATTTTTGCCATCGCACGTATTGCGGGCTGGAGTGCACACCGGTTGGAAGAACTTTCCAATAATGGTAAAATCATCCGTCCGGCATATAAGACACTTTGTACGGACCATGAATATATTAAGATGGAAGACAGATAAAAAATACATACAAAAAGAGCGAAGCAGATGCTTCGCTCTTTTACTTTCTATTATTCTTTACTATATCAAATTAATCGCTTCCGGTTTTACATTCCCAAAAACTGTCTGATAATATCTTTCATACCGTCTTTTTCGCAGATATTGTCATGAAGCACCGGTGCTGTCTTCAATTCGGATACTGCATTCGGAATGCCCACATTTGCAGTCTTTGATAAGGTTTCTACCAATTCAAACATATCTTCCTCATGCACTTTACCATCAATTGCTTCCATAACGCTCTGTCCGAATTTAAAAGGACTTGCTGTAGAAGCAATTACAGTCTTGGTTGTATCGCCTGTTTCTTTTACGTACTGCTCGTATACATGGGAAGCAACCGCTGTATGGGTATCCAAAACATAACCCGTTTTCTCATATAACTCTTTAATACGCTGTGCCGTTTCCTCTTCTGTTGCATATCCGCCGATAAAATCCGTAAGATTTGCTTTCATCTCATCTGTAATTATGTAAGAGCCTTCCGTATTAAGTTTCTTCATAAGCTCGGTATTCTTAACATCATCACACCCTGCAATGAAATAAATCAAACGCTCTAAGTTGCTGGAAATTAAAATATCCATGGATGGGGAAGATGTTAAGTAAAACTCTCTGTTACGGTTGTATTCACCTGTCTGGAAGAAGTCATATAACACTTTATTGTGGTTAGAAGCACATACCAGTTTATCAATCGGTACTCCCATATGCTTTGCCAAATAAGCTGCCAGGATATTACCGAAATTACCGGTAGGAACAACCACATTAATCTTCTCACCGTCTGCAATGCGGCCTTCTTTTAACATAACCGCATACGCATATACATAATATACTACCTGCGGAATCAGACGACCGATATTAATGGAATTGGCAGATGAGAACTGATATCCCTTCTCATCCAGTTCCTTCGCAAATTCTTTATCCGCAAAAATCTTCTTAACTCCGGTCTGTGCATCATCAAAATTACCGTGGATACCGACTACAAATGTATTATCGCCCTCCTGTGTTACCATCTGGCGTTCCTGAATCGCGCTGACACCGTTTTTCGGATAGAATACGACTATCTTAGTGCCTTCCACCTTGGCAAATCCTGCAAGTGCCGCTTTACCTGTGTCACCGGATGTTGCTGTTAAAATAACAATATCATTCTTCACGTTATTCTTTCTTGCAGATGTAATCATCAGGTGTGGCAGAATGGATAATGCCATATCTTTGAATGCAATCGTCGGACCATGGAACAATTCCAGATAGTATGCTTTGTCAGCCTCTACAAGTGGCGCGATTACTTCTGTATCAAATTTGGAATCGTATGCGCGTGCGATACAATTCTTTAATTCTTCCTCTGTAAAATCAGTATAAAAACGGCTCATAACTTCATATGCCGTCTCTGCATATGTCATGTTGGCAACCTGTCCCATAGGAATATCCAATACCGGAATCCTCTCAGGAACAAACAAACCGCCCTCATCGGATAAGCCCTTTAAAATAGCCTGTGATGCCGGTACACGGATGGAACTGTTTCTTGTACTTTTATATAATAATTCTTCCATAATGTCCTCCAAATACTATTATCCCGCAAATTATAGCATGTTTCATAAATAATAGAAATACTTTTTGTATATATTTTAGCATAAAAAGCTGTTTTCGTATTTAACAAAAAAATTCATGCCCTCCGTAGACAAACAATTTTGTCAGATTTCTGTCAAACCAAGCCGCCATATCCTTGTTTGCCGCTTTTCTTGCCATAAAATAGAGGGCTCCTTTTGAACAGTCTTCCCCACATAATGCCGCTTCTACAGCTTCTATTGTTTCCTCCGATACCGTAACCGAGTAAAACCTGCCGTCTCTTATCGGCGAAAACTGGCACACGCCATTGGTCTGCTGGAAAATCACTTCTGTTACGGAATCCGGAAACGCTTCATTATTTACCCGGTTAATGATTACATTTGCAACCAGAAGTTTTCCGGTTCTGTCCTCTCCACCGGCTTCTGCTTCTACAATACGCAGCATATTTTCATAATCCTGCGGCGTAATATCCAGTACATACTCCTTATCTACAACCGAAACATTCATTACCCTTTGTCCGGAAATCGAACTTTCCAATTTGCCGGAAACACTTCTGCTGCTAACTTCTTCTTTTGCTAATGCCTCATCCTTCCCAGCCGGATGTGCATACGCCAGTTCTTCTATATTTACAAAACCGAGAATCATAACAAAGCTCCATAATAGCATAATTAGGGAGCCTGTCTTATAAAACTCATATTGTCTCATACTACATGTCCTTTCCGTCTGTTTATGCATTCACTTATTAATTTATTTCCGAAATTGAGAAATTATGCTTATTTTGTTATACTAAATGAAAAAGAGTATTTTGCATATATATGCGGAAAGGACAAATTGTGACAGATTTCACAAAAAATCTTCCGGGCACCTTTATGGCTCGCAAAAAAGATGGCAGTATTTATTACCGTGCCTCTTTTACATACAAAAACAAGCACATATCGTTGGGAAGTTTTGACGACCGCAATATAGCTCATATGGCTTATCTGGAGGCCTTAAAACTAGTATCCGATGAAAGTCTGAGTGTTATGCACTACTTTAAGCAAAGTCCTCTGTCCTTTGAAAAATGGGTCGTTCTGTGTAACTTTCGTGATAATAATATTTATTTTTCCACTCCGATTTATATTCGAAAACACTATTTTTCATACTATATAGACCCTAAGACGGAATTTAAGTTTTCCATAGATGATTTATTCTACTATGCTTCCCATAAAATTATGTGCAGGGGCGGCCATTACTTTGTAGCCGATTACGGTATGCAGATAACAATTCTTAGCCGGTACGGAATCAAAAGTTACGGAATCCCCGGTAAGGATTATCGTCTGATTAACGGAGACATGTACGATTTCCGTTATGAAAATGTCGAAATATTGAATTCCTATCACGGCGTACAACATGTCACTCATCGTGGCAAACCCATGTACCGCTCCCGGATCCATATAAACGGATATTATATTATCGGTTATTATAATACGGCTTTGGAAGCAGCCATTGCCTACAACAAAGCCATCGATATCCTGGCTTTAAGGGGCTGCAAAAAACAATTCCGGCAAAATTATATGGATGGGGTTTCCGCTTCCATGTATGCCGATATTTATCATAACCTGAAAATTTCTAATAAGATTTCACAATATACCTGCTCTTAACAGAAAACCCTTTTGCAAATAAAAAACCACCCTTCCCAATATTGGATAGGGTGGTTTTTTTATGAATTATTTTTCATGATCATATGGTTTGATTGTCTCAATGGTACCGTCTTCTGCGATATTCAACTTCGTGTATTTTACACATCTCTTATGTGTGATACCGCCTGAAAGTGTACAGTCATGATAGAACAAATACCATTCACCATCAATATTTACAATAGAATGATGTGTTGTCCATCCAAGAACCGGTTCCATAATGCGTCCCTTATATGTAAAAGGACCTGCAGGGCTGTCACCTTCTGCATAACATACATAATGTGTTGTTCCTGTGGAATAGGACAAATAATACTTACCATTAATCTTGTGCATCCAAGGACCTTCAAAATAACGGCGGTCTTCATCAGAAGCCTTAAGAGGCTCCCCATTCTCATCAAGAATCTCTAACATCTTAGGCTTATCCTTAAATGCAGTCATATCCTGTGTAAATTCTGCGAACATTGGTCCCAATGCTTTTTCATCGCCTTCCGGACGATGCTCAGCCGGATTAAAGGAACCGGACTGCCACATCTCAAGCTGTCCACCCCATAATCCGCCATTATAGCAATAAATTCTTCCGTCATCATCGACAAAAACAGCAGGATCAATACTGTAACTTCCTTCAATATAATTATCCTGTGGCGTAAACGGACCTACCGGTGAATCTGATTCAGCCACACCAATACGGAAAATATCATCTTTATCCTTTGCCGGGAAAATAAGATAGTACTTATCGTTAACCTTAGCAGCATCCGGTGCCCACATCTGTCTTCCTACCCACGGAACATCCTTTTCGGATAATGCAAGACCGTTATCTACACATTCGCTATCCAATGAATCCATGGATAAAATGTGATAATCTTCCATCTTGTACTGTTCTCCGTCATCATCATCCGGACAGTCTACGTCCACATCGTGGGACGGATAAATATAAATCTTACCGTCAAATACATGTGCAGAAGGATCTGCTGTGTAAATATGCGAAACCAATGGCTTCCTTTCGTTGTCTCTCATTCAAACTTCCTCCTCATATATTATTTATCTTGCTGAATAGTCTACAAAACTAATATTCAAATCTACAAATCCATCAATACCCCTGACCTGTCCCTGTGTCGTGTACTGCCACATCTCATACCGGTACGGGTACTTCGGAATATCCGCTTCTTCTGCAAGCCATATGCAGGAAGCATTGAACTTTGCTACATCAATTCTCTTAACCAGCCATTCTGTATCGCCATATAACATCGGCGTATAACCCGCATTATTAATATGATTTAAAAATGCAGCTGCAACCGCGGTACGCTCATCTCTGGTAAGCGTTTCCACTCTGGCAGTGTCATTCTCAATAAATTCCATATCATATGCAATTGGATACAGTATCTCATATTCTTTGATATTGTCAAGCACTAACTGCGCTTCTTCTACTGCTTCTTCCTGTGTAACCGCCTGGGAAAAGAAATATACACCAATATCCAATCCGGCTTCAGACGCTTTTTTTACATTCTCATGGAAATATTCATCAATCTGAAGTTCTCCGGTCTTATATCCTCTGGCACCGAGCCGTATCATAACAAATTCAATCCCGTCACTCTTTAATGCTTCGAAATTGACATCTTTCTGATATCTGGAAATATCCACACCAAGATACGAAATCTTCTTACCATCGTAGTAATATTTCATCTTACCGTCATTGGATACCAAATTGGTAAAATCGTAGGTGTTTTTCTCCATATACGGATTAATCTGTACCCATTCCTCAGAGCCGTCACTGTATATTATCTGAATATGATTACCGTCATCCTTGGATTCTTCGGTCGACTCTTCCTCTTCTTCCTGCGTTTCTTCCTCCGTTGGCTCCGTTTCTGTCTCCTCCGGATACATATTCCAGATATCAAGTTCATCCGCTGTCCGCTTATCGGAATATGCAAGTTCGGACGACATTTCCTCGCTGCTTTCCTCCACCGGTATCATAACCTGCGTATGATCTCTGTCCGGCTTACGGTTCATCATTAGGACAACCCCGAGTACAAGAAGAATAAATGCCGAAACACCGATTGCCATATAAATTATCGGCAAACCACCGCTTCTATCTTCAAAATCGTCTGTTTGTCTCATATATTACTCTTTCACAATAATTGCTTTCTTTGGACATTTCTCTACACAGGTACCGCAATCCACACATTTGCTGTAATCAATCTGTGCAAGGAAATCC
Organism: Lachnospiraceae bacterium; assembly: GCA_045586245.1. Lineage (GTDB taxonomy): Bacteria > Bacillota > Clostridia > Lachnospirales > Lachnospiraceae > RGIG8767. The sequence continues at coordinate 9,069 of JAZMZZ010000036.1, forward strand.
GTAACGGTAATTGCCTCTGCAGGACAATTCTTAGCACACAGCTGGCATCCGATACACGCATTATCACATGCTTTCATGGCAACCGGTCACTTGTCCTTTGAGTTGCAGGATACCAGATATTTGGCACTGTTAGGATCCATAACAATTAAATTCCTAGGACATGCCTCCACACATTTACCACAGGCCTTACATTTATCTTTATCTACTACTGCAATACCGTTAACAATATGAATCGCATCAAAAGCACAAGCCTTAACACAATTACCATATCCGAGGCAACCATAATTGCAGGACTTTGGTCCGCCATTTGGAACAAACGCCATCATCGCGCAATCTTCCACACCCGAATAATCATAATCCTGCTTTGCCTTATCACAGTCACCCTGACATTTAACAAAAGCAACCATTTTCTCCGTGCTTTGTGCTTCTACGCCCATAATGCCCGCAATCACATCCGCTACCGGCTCACCACCGACAGGACATGCATTAACCGGTGCCTCTCCTTCTGCAATGGCATGTGCCAGACCGGAACAGCCTGCAAAACCGCAACCGCCACAGTTATTACCCGGCAGGGCATTTAACACTTCTTCTTCCTTCGGATTGACTTCCACACGGAATTTAATTGCCGCGATTCCCAAGAACAATCCTACAAATAAACCAACGCAACCTATTGCAATCGTTGCTGTAATAATTCCTGAAAACATATATGCACCGCCTTTCTACAATAATCCGGCAAAACCGCAGAATGCAATTGCCATAAGTCCGGCAGTTAACAATACATGCGGCATTCCCTTAAAGGATTCCGGTACATCGTTCCATTCCATTTTCTCCCTAAGTCCGGCAAGAATTACAATGGCAATGGTAAAACCAAGTGCTGTTGCAAATCCGTTAACCGTTCCGTATAAGATACCGTATTCCTTCTGTACATTGGTAAGTGCAACACCGAGTACTGCACAGTTGGTTGTAATAAGCGGAAGATATACACCAAGTGCCTGATATAAACCATCCATATAACGCTTTAAAAACATCTCCACAAACTGTACCAATGCAGCAATAACAAGAATAAATACAATTGTCTGCAAATAAGAAAGATCAAATGGCTCTAATAAAAATTTGTAAATACATCCCGTTACCACACTTGCCAGCGTAATAACAAAAATAACTGCTCCACCCATTCCGGCCGCTGTTTCCACCTTTTTGGAAACGCCAAGGAAAGGACAAAGTCCTAAAAACTGGCTTAATACAACATTACTTACCAAAGAGGAACTAATCATAATAATCAATAATTCTTTCACTTCTGACATTTATTTTTCCTCCTTTTCTGCAATATCAACTTCTACAAGACGCTTGCTGCATCCACCCTCGCCACAATTCATACAGTCTGAATTGCAACCTGACTGAATCTTGCTGACATCTTTGCCTTTTTTCGCACCTTCAATTTTCACTTTATTCTGGATAGCCGTTAATACGGCAAGAACAAAGAAAGCACCAGGTGCTAATTTGAAAATACTGATTGGAGTAAAAGATGCCGGCATCACATAGACACCAAAAATCTCACCACCTCCAAGCAATTCTCTTACCATACCGATAATTGTAAGAGCTATTGTGAATCCAAGACCCATACCGACACCATCAAAGAAAGACGATACAACCGGATTCTTATAAGCATACGCTTCCGCACGCCCTAAAATAATACAGTTAACAACA
>JAZMZZ010000037.1:0-8765 GCA_045586245.1 Lachnospiraceae bacterium
TGTCCCAAAATCGTATGCACCGGAGGTGCTGACGCGTGACCGCCTGATGACTCCAACGAAAAGTCAATATTAACACTTCCCTTTTCCCCGATGCCAATGAGTGCGCATTCTTTTGTCACTCCCGGAAATACATTATTAACCACGGCACCGCCTTCATCCAAAACAAGTGCCGGTTTTACTCCCTTTTTTTCTAAAAACGACACAATATCGGCGCAGGAATTACCGTCAATTTCTTCCTCTCCGGAAAAAGAAAGATACAAATCCTGATTTTGAACATACCCTTCTGCAAGAAGCTGTTCCAATGCTTCCATAATACCGCATAATGTCCCCTTGGTATCCAAGGTTCCGCGTCCCCAAATCACATTATCTTCAATGATTCCCTCAAAAGCAGGCTTACTCCAGCCATCTTCCTCTACAGGCACCACATCATAATGTGCCATGCATACCGAAGGCTTGTCACTTGCATTTCCTTTCAAAAAATACAAAAGTCCGCTTTTGCCGATACGTTCCAATGTACATTTTTCATGAATCAAAGGAAAACGCTCTTGCAAGAGTTCCCTGAATTTCTCAAATTCACTCCATTCAACCAGACTGTCGTCCCGGTTGGATATGGTTTTACACCGGATCATATCCACCATATCCGCTACAATCTTTTCCTGATTTAACTTAATATTCTCTGCTGCAGGTACCGTTTCTTTCTTTGGTTTAAACTGTAATGTACGAATCACAATCACAAAAACAAACAGCACTAATACTACAAGCAATAAAATGGCTATTATACTCATCCCATTCTCCTAAACTATGCTATCTATCCGAAAAAAGTATTCTTTATACCCATCCTTTGTTATAAAGAATTCTTGCTACTCCCAGGGCGATTAATACGCCAACAGGAACCAATACCCCTACGGATGATGCAAGTGATGGAACCGCTAAGAATAGAATTACCATAAAAATAAGCGGTGCCATAGCCAGTTTCCAGTTCTTGCTTACATAAACAACGGCAAGCCCACCAAAAAGTGCCGGTAAAATATTGTCAAATGCAGGAACAAGCACCGGTGAATCCAGAATTGGTGCAATAACCGTAAGCGCACAAACACCGATTACCAATACCAGCGTTGTCACAATCGAACAAGTAGCAATTGCGATTGTAGAAATCACTTCCCCTTCTTCCGTCCCCGGCTTTACCTCTGCATTTTCCATGGCATTTAGTGCGCTCGGCGCCTTTAAACTGGTCAGATTACCGGTAACAAAGGCAAGATAGGTTCCGCCCGTTCCAAGCATCGGTGTATAAGTAATTACTTCGATTACACCAACAGTCCAATATATCGGTGCCACTCCTAATAATCCCTTTAAAACTGCCGTAGCCTGAGGCCATGCATTGTAATGTACACAAATTGCAACCGGTACCAGTAATACTACTACCGCAGCCGTCCAAATCCAAATCTTTCCGTAAAAATCGGTTTTCTTCATATAATCTGACATCTTACAGGCCTCCCTTCTACGATAATACCGGTGTGATTAACACCGCAAAAATCATTGCCGCAACCATACTGATTGCAAGAGCATATGTTTCAAGCCATTTGGCATTGCACTTTTTAATAATCAGTCCGCAAACCGCCATGGTAAGTGCAGATACCAACAATACAAAAATCGGAATCCAACCGGCAATACCGCTTCTAACATCCGCAAATACCATACCTAAAAACGCGGATATCATACCAAGGAACATGGATGTCATAAACAAATCTCCCCATTTACTGTCCTTGTTTTTCATTTTAATCATGCCACCCTGAATCTTTTTCATAAGAATCGGAGGCAAAATAATACTTGGCATAATTCCAAGTGTCATTACCCATGCAATCGCAGAATATGTCTTAGGATCTGTTATCGTTTCCGCAAGTGAAATACCGAGTGCATTGGCAGTTGAAGTTGCTGCCGGAAGTTCATAGGTAAGTGCTCCGATTACGCTCATTCGTATCCACGGAAGCGGAATCCCCAAAAACTTCGATAATGTAATAATTCCGATTAATATGGAAATTGCCGGTGCAATGGTAAACACCGCTGTGGCAATTATGGTCTTTTTTAACTTCTCTGCTCCGATTCCGAGTTCCACGCCTCTTTTATAGGCACGGATAAGGAAAAATGCGGACTGCGCCAAAACAAAGATAATAACAACTACTGCCAGTCCGTATAAAAATGTACTGTTTACGCTAAAATTCACGATACGTTCCTCCGTCTTCTCTTTCTGTCATATCCCTATGCATTCTTTTCCCAGCCGGCGTCAATCTTTGCAATTAACTCCTCAAAGGACTTAAGACCGCTTAGGGAATCAATTGCCTCCACACAGCTGGCACCGGTTCCCGCCGCAAGCTGTAAGCATCTTTCCAGCACATAACCTTGCGTCATGGCTGTTAAAAACGCGGCTATTGTTGTATCACCGGCACCCGTTCCCGAAATAACTGCCTTTGGCACATAACTTTTCTCAAATCCTGCTTTGCCTGCAAACGAAGAAAAGTCAATACCGCTTATTTCTTCCAGTTCTGCAAATGCGGCTGCATCCTTTGTCTGATAATAAAAACCCTTGGCTCCGCATTTAATCATGGTAAATTTACAGCCCATGGCAAGTATCTGCTTTGCAAGCGGTACGACATCTTCCTCTATGGAAAGCACTTGTGTAATGTCACCGCCGCCTGCACGTTTTTGCAATGCATCGTATTTATCTTTATCAAGCATATAACAGATTTCTTCCACACTCGGTAAAAAGAAATCCACATACGGAAGTGTCTTACTTAATATGCCGTACCAGTCTGCCTTACCTGCCTTGGTATTCTCATCCACCGCCGACATATCAAGGGAAGTCATACAACCACATTCTTTTACCGCTTTAAAAATTGCCGCCAGTTCTTCACCGCCGTCTTCGTACATCCTTTGCATAATAGTCGGATAGCCAAAATGGAAAAGCCCAGCTTCTTTTATCAAATCAAAATTCAAATCCTCTTTGGAAAACGTATTATTCGCTCCCGGATTATGTAAAAAAATACGGTCAATTCCCGGTATTGCCAATACAACAGAATAAGACGTGGAGGATTCCTTATCGGTTATCATTCCATCCATCGCCTTATACTGATTCAATATACCCAGAATCATGCGCCCGAACTCATCGTCACCGACTTTACCCATAAGCGATACATTTGCACCGAGTTTTTTCATCGCAAGACCGGTATTAGCCACCGAACCTCCCGTATGAATATCGGCCGCATCTACTTCCACCAACTTGCCCGGCATCAGGATTTTGGTAATATCCTGTCCTTTTCCCTCTGCAAAAATCGGTGCAATATCAATGCAAATATGCCCTGCCGCAATAATTCTGTTCTTTTTCATATCAGACACCATCCATGTTTATTACATATTCAGCGCAAAATAGAGCCCCTTCTTTGCCATCAACTGCTCATGCGTACCTTCCTCGGCAATTCCTTTATCGGAAATATAGAGTATACGGTCCGCATTGCGGATGGTGGACAAACGGTGTGCTACGATAAACGCTGTCTTATCTTTAATAATAACATCTAATGCCTTCTTTATCAAATTTTCCGTTTCCGTATCAATGGAACTGGTTGCCTCGTCCAGAATGATAACGGAAGGATTTTTAAGAATAATTCTCGCAAAACTGATTAACTGCTTTTCACCGGCTGATAAGCCTTCCCCACGCTCATCCAGTTTGTGATAATAGCCGTCCTCAAATTTATCAATGCAACGGTCTGCATAAATGGCTTTTGCTGCCGCCATACACTCCTCATCCGTCGCATCCGGCCGTCCATAACGGATATTTTCCATAATCGTTCCCTTGAAAATAAACGGATCCTGCATCAAAACGCCGACTTCCTTACGAAGCGACTGCAACGTTACATCCCTGACGTCTTTTCCGTCAATCAGAACACTTCCTTTTTGCACATCATAAAAACGCGTCAGCATATTGATAACCGTCGTCTTTCCGGCGCCCGTAGGACCGACAAGCGCAATGGTCTCGCCCTTTTTCACATGCAAATCAAAGTCTTCCAGGATATTAACATCTTCTTCATAGGCAAATGTCACATGGTTAAAGTCAATATTTCCTTTAACATCCGCAAGTTCCTCACTACCCTCATTGTCATGAATGGAAACCGGATAATCAATCGTATCAAATACCTGCTCTAAGTTGGAACTTACCTGCGCAAGGTTCTGGATAATAAACGCAATCATTGTAAGCGGGCCGCTAAACTGGGACATATAAGTCGTAAAGGTTGTCATTAGACCCACATTGATAATCGGATCGCCGTTTAAAAGCATCAAAAGTGCTACGCCGTATAAACAAAGCGTTCCGACATTCCAGAATGTCTCTACAATCGGCGTATTTAATTCGTTGCGTAAAAATATTTTAATCCACTGGTTCACACTCGCATAGTGCACTTCCATGTAGATTTTCTCATTCATTTCCAAACGGTTATAGTTTTTGATAATCTTCTCACCCGTGATGGACTCTACCAAAAACGCGGTACGGTTGGATAATTTTGCGCGGTGCAGACCGAACAGTTTACGGATACAGTAACGAAGATATATGACACAGGTCATCATCGGAATTACCGTAGCCAATACAATCAACGTCAGTTTCGGGCTGAGTGCAAGCATAAATACCGTTACCACCACAATTTTCATGACGTAAATAATAAACATCATGACAAAGTTGGTAAAAAAGTTGGCCAGTCCGTTTACATACTCGGTAACGCGGACTACAATTTTCCCATTCGGGCGGTTATCAAAATAATCAAACGGCAGTTCCTGCAATTTATAGAAAATATCCTGCCGGATTTTGGCTATGACCGTATGTCCAGCCTTACCCATCAGTCTGGCGTGCATAAAGGTAATACTGATTTCGATAACGGCAAGTGCCACCATGGAAAGTACCATATAGGCAAGCTGGGCATAGTCCTTATCCGGAATTACCCGATCCGTAATCTCCTTAATAACAAGCGGTGGTATCAGCGACACAAACGACGCCGCAAACATCAGACACAGCACGGTCAAAAATACTTTTTTCATCGGAAGCAGATATCTGAGTGTCCGGCCAAGCTGCTTGATGTCTATCTTACGTTCAATGACTTCATCCTGAAAATAAGTATTACGCTTTGCCATTTACATCACCCCACTTTCTGCTGCAAGTGCATCAAAATCCACTACCTGTTTTCTCTGCGCCTGCTGGCTGTTATAAACTCCCGCAAAATCACCATTTTGTGCCATCAGTTCATCAAAAGAACCTCTCTCGGTGATTCTACCGTCCTTCATATAGATAATCTCATCGCAATCCACAACAGAAGATAATCTGTGCGCCGTGATAATAACGGTTTTCTCAGCGTATTCGCTCCATACCGTCTCAAGCAATTTCTTTTCGGTATTGACATCCAATGCACTTGTCGAATCATCAAAAATAAGCACAGGAGCATTCTTAAGAAGCGCTCTTGCAATGGAAATTCTCTGCTTCTGTCCGCCGGAAATACCCAGTCCTCTCTCTCCGACAACCGTATGATATCCGTCACTTAAATTGTTAATAAAATTATGCGCCTGCGCATGCTGCGCACTGCGGATAACGTATTCCTCCTCAATGTCCGGATTGCCATAGGCAATATTGGAATCAATTGTATTGGAAAATAAAAATACATCCTGGAATACATAGGAATACATATTTCTAAGGTTACTTAAGCTGTAATCCTTGATATCGTTCCCATCAATGGTAATGGAACCGCCGCTCAAATCATGGATCCGGCCAAGACTCTTTAAAAGTACGGACTTACCGCTTCCCGTTCCGCCGACAATACCCAGTTTTTTACCGTAAGGAATCTTAAGATTGATGTCTGCAAGAACCTTCTGTCCTTCAATTTCCAAATTGGCATGTGATATCATAATATTTGGTCTATCGGACACAAGCGTACTTTCTTCATTATCCGTAATTCTTGATTCATGCTCCAGAAAATCCTTCATTTTCTGTCCGGCAACCAACTGCTGCTGCATCTGGAAAAGCGTATTATTAATCTGCGTAATATGGTCCATGATTTTTAACACATACGCCGAACAGGTTGCAATATACCCGATTAACATGGAACCCTGGATTACCAAAACCGCACCGATGGCAATCGTTCCGATATAGGAAATCTGCTTAATCGAGTTAATTAACACGTCAAACTTTGAAGACAACCATATCTGCCCGATATGTGCCTGCCTTAAGCTTTCATTGGTCGCATCAAATTTTTCACGTTCCAGTTCTTCATTGGTAAAAGAACGCACCAGACGTACCGCCTCAATGTTTTCCTGTACCGTAAGATTCATGCGGCTATCATTCGCACGGATATTGGTAAAATTCTTCTTTGCTCTTTTTCGGAAATTAAACAATGCCACCAGAAGAATCGGCATCATTACAATCGGAATCCAGATAAAACGGATGTCGATTGTTGATAATAAATACACCGTAATAACCAATACAAATACACTGTCACAGATATTCGGAATCATACGGCAGAACAATTCCTTGTACATAATCGTATCGCTGTTAATCGTCTGCAATAATTCACCCGAGTTGTACTCAGAAATCGTCTGGCTGTCTAGTTCCATCAGCTTATGGAAGGTATCCACGCGCAAGTCCGTCTCCAGATTCAGCCCCAGAAACTGATTGATGGTATTTTTTGCATAAATCAGGATAATACGGATGAGTACCAAAATCAGATACACCGTCGCAATATAGAAAAACAATTCAAAGGTCTGTACCTTGCCATGCGTTCCGTCAAGAATAAACGCAAACACACCGCCGTCGCCCTCTCTTACCGCTTCTCCCTTGATAATGTAGTTTAATAACATACCTGCCAAAAGTGGCAGCATCAAATCCGCCATAACTGCAGCAAAACTAAGCAGCTGTGCAAAGACTGCCGCCGGCAGATATTTTTTCCAATAACCGATACTAAACTTAAAAAGTTTCATTTCTTTTAACTCCTCTTTCCCTGTTTGCCGATACCGATTATAGCAAAAACAATGACTTGTTTTAACTTTATGACAACTTGTATATTTGTCCTTTTTTTCTCATATATTGGAATATCAAATAGAATGTGAGGTATTTATGCAATACGATGTCATTATTATAGGCGCCGGATTATCCGGCCTTTCCGCCGCTTCCCTGCTTGCCAAAAGCGGACTGAAGGTTGCCGTTTTGGAAAAAGGGGATTCTCCGGGCGGAACATGCGGCATTTTTAAACGGATGATTGGGAACGAAACAGCTGTCTTTGAAAAAGGGGCAGCCATGCTCTACGGCTTTGGAAAACATGGTTTTAACGCCCACCGATTTTTATTCAACTGTCTGGAAGAACCGATTGAAATGATTAAACACGACCTTTTGTATGTAGTGCATTATAACGGGAAAACCATCCGTTTTCATACGGATGTGGACCACTTTATTACAGAACTTTCGGATATCTTTCCTACGCAGGCAAAGAATATCCGCCGTTTTTACAAGGACATGCAAAAATGCTACCACCATGTCATCAGCGAAACACCGAACTACTCCACACCCGATACCATGAATCCCAAGGAAGGATTAAAGGGCATGTTGCGCCATCCTATTTCCTACCTGCGCTTTCTCTCCTACCTGAATATCAGCGCCAAAAAGTTACTGTCAAAATACTTTTCCGACCCGGAGATCCTGCATTTTTTTGACAAACTGACTTCTACCTACTGCTATGCCACACTGGAGGAGGCCCCTGCCATTCTTGCTTCCGTTATGTTTGTTGATAACCACGAAGGCGGCAGTTATTATCCTGCAGGTTCTACGTTATTTTTACCGGGAAAACTGGAAAAAGTAATTGAGGAACATGGCGGGGATATGTATTACGGATGTGAAGTGTGTGAGGTGTTGTTTGAAGAGGCAAACGATACTGATTTGATACCTTCTTCTATCTCCGGAATCCCTTGTGGCGTTTTGTTAAAAGACGGACGCAGACTATACGCAGACAATGTCATCTACTCCGGAACCGTATGGAATCTCTACGGAAAACTGCTATCCAAAATTGCTCTTACCGAAAAAGAGGAAAAATGGACGGCTCAAATTCCTACTTATCCGAGTGTAGTGCTTTACGCCCTCGTTGATAAAAATGTGATTCCGCCGGACACTGCCCCCATAGAGATGCTTGCCGCCAATCCCGAAGCAATTGATGAATCCGAAATCACGGTGTACATACTCAGCATTGATGACCACACTATCTGCGCTGAAGATAAACATGTTGTAATCGCCATTGGACCAAGTTTCCGGGATTGGAAGGAATGTTATTCTGAACAAAAGAAGGAAGAAACCACGCGTATCCTTTCTGTACTGGAACAGCGCTTCCCCGGATTTAACAACGGTCTGAATTACCAGGAACTTGCTACACCTTCTACCATCGAACGCTACACCATGAAAAACGGCGGCTGCGCCGCCGGTCCAAAACAAATGCTCGGCCAACATATGCTCCTGCGCCAGCCCATCCGCACACGTTTTGACAACCTCTATGTCTGCGGTGAATCCACCACCATGGGCACAGGCACACCAACCGTCACTACTTCCGGTATAGCCGCCGCCAATGCCATCCTTGAGAAAAAGGATCTCCCAACCTATGTATGGGAACCCTCGCGTAAAAATTACGTCCATCTGCTCGAACCACCCGTAGAAAAGAATTGGATGCAAAACTATTACAGCAAGTCTGACATCCATCTAA
>JAZMZZ010000038.1:0-6930 GCA_045586245.1 Lachnospiraceae bacterium
CGTGATACATATCCTTTTGGATTATTTGCCGTTCCGACAACTCAGATTGTGCGTGTTCACGCATCCAGTGGTACAACCGGTAAGGCAACGGTAGTAGGTTATACAAGAAGAGATATTGAAATTTGGAGTGAATGTGTTGCAAGAGCCTTTGCACAGGCCGGACTTACACGTGACGATATCATTCAGGTGGCTTATGGTTATGGTTTGTTTACAGGTGGTCTTGGTGCACATTATGGTGCAGAGCATCTTGGAGCAACCGTTGTTCCTATGTCAACCGGTAACACGAAGAAATTGACTACCATGATGAAGGATTTCGGTGCAACAGCCATTGCCTGTACACCGTCCTATCTGTTACATATTGCAGAAACATTGGAAGCAGAAGGTTCGATTGATGAAATTAAGTTAAAAGCCGCTATCTGTGGCGCAGAGCCATGGACGGAGCAGATGCGTATTCAGATTGAAGAAAAACTTCATATCAATGCATTTGATATTTACGGACTTTCCGAAATTATGGGACCGGGTGTTGCATGTGACTGTATTTACCATAAGGGACTTCATGTATACGAAGACCATTTCTTGCCGGAAATCATTGACCCTAAGACATTAGAGCCAATCGGTGAAGGTGAGACCGGTGAACTGGTATTTACAACACTTACCAAGGAAGGTATTCCGCTTATCCGTTACCGTACAAAGGACTTAACAAGTATCAGCTATGATAAATGTGAATGTGGACGTACACTTGCAAGAATCAGCCGTTTCAAAGGCCGTTCCGATGATATGCTTATTATCCGTGGTGTTAATGTATTCCCATCCCAGGTGGAAGCAGCACTTCTTGAAATGGGTGAAGCAACACCATACTATATGATGATTGTTGACCGTGTAAATAATCTTGATACATTGGAAGTTCAGGTAGAAGTAGATGAAATCTTCTTCTCTGATAAGATTAGTGAACTTGAAAACTTAACCAAGAAGATTGCACATCAGATTCAGCAGGCAATCGGACTTGCTGTTAAGGTAAAACTGGTTGAGCCTAAGACAATCGAAAGAAGTATGGGTAAAGCCGTTCATGTAATTGATAAACGTAAATTAGTGTAAGGTGAAAGGAGATATAGTATGTTTGTTAAACAATTATCCGTTTTTTTGGAAAACAGAGAAGGCCGTCTTGACAAGGTATTGGCTACTTTAAAAGAAAATGATATTAATATTGTATCCTTATCACTTGCTGATACCAGTGATTACGGTTTGCTTAGAATGATTGTATCCGATCCTGCAAAAGGAAAAGCAGTTTTAAAGGAAGCAGGATTTACCGCAATGTTAACTGATGTTTTGGCAGTAAAACTGGCGCATAAGGTAGGACAGCTTCAGGTTCTGCTTGCAGAAATCTGTAAAGCCGGAATAAATGTAGATTATATGTATGCATTGGCAACCGGTTCGGATGATGCTTCCATCGTTATTAAGACAGTGGATTTGGATAAAGCAGCTGAAATTTTGGCGAATACGGGAGTAGAATTAATTTCTGCAGAAGATTTATAAGAATTCAGTATAGTTGGAAGAATGTCTCTTAGAGGCATTCTTCTTTATTAGAGGTTTATATGGTTATCGATTTTCATACACATATATTTCCGGATAAGATAGCAGCAAGAAGTATTGAGAGTCTGCAAAATATCTCCAATGTTACGGCGGCAACGGACGGCACCTTAACCGGACTATTGAAATCCATGGATGAAAACGGAGTGGATATGTCCGTAATTATGCCGGTAGTGACAAAGCCGACACAGTTTGAATCGGTTAATACTTTTGCGGCTAAAGTTAATGAAATGTATAAAGGAAGATTGCTTTCTTTTGGCGGTATTCATCCGGACAGTGAAGATTATATGGCAGAACTTAATCGGATCAAAAAACTTGGACTTCCGGGAATCAAATTACATCCGGATTATCAGGGGGTAATGATTGATGATGAACGTTATATCAATATTATTCGCTATGCCGATGAACTGGGATTGATTATATTGGTACACGCAGGTATCGATATCGGATTGCCTGATCCTGTGCATTGTCCTCCGGATAAAATGAAGAAAGTTATTGATGAAATAAAACCCAAAAAACTTGTCCTTGCACATATGGGAGGATGGAAGCAGTGGGAAGAAGTATACGGTCTTCTTGCAGGCGAAGATGTGTATTTTGACATTTCGTTTACATTTGGATATATAGAGGAGCAAATGTTTCTTGCTATTTTAAAAAAGCATGGTTGTGAAAAAATACTTTTTGCAACGGATTCCCCATGGAGTCATTCAAAAAAAATTGCAGATAAAATCAGAAACCTTCCGATAGATGATTCATCCAAAGAAGCCATTTTATCAGGAAATGCCATAGAATTATTAAAAAAATAATTATTTTTCAAAAACCCTTGCATTTTGTGCAGGGGTTTTGTATAATAAAGACGCTTTAAGACTTTAAAGCGTAACGGTTTAAAGCGCAACGCTTTAAAGTGGCACATAATATTATTTGGAGGACAGTAAAATGTTAACGAAAATTTTGTTCCTGATTCTGTTTTTTGGAATTATGGTTGCAGTCGGCCTTTATTCCAGAAAACATGCCACCAATGTAAATGATTTTGTACTCGGCGGACGTACGGTTGGTCCATGGCTTACTGCTTTTGCATATGGTACCTCGTATTTTTCGGCGGTAATTTTTGTTGGTTATGCAGGACAGTTCGGATATAAATATGGTCTTTCTGCCACATGGATTGGTATCGGTAATGCCATTATCGGCTCTTTGCTTGCATGGGTAATTTTGGGAAGAAGAACAAGAGTTATGACCAAGCATTTATCAGCAGCAACCATGCCGGATTATTTCGGTAAGAGATACGACTCCAATGCTCTTAGAATCGGAGCCAGTGCGATTGCTTTCATTTTCCTGATTCCGTACACGGCTTCTGTGTATAATGGTTTGTCCAGATTGTTTGGAATGGCATTTAATATTCCGTATGCAGCATGTGTTATTGCAATGGCTGCACTTACCGGTGTGTATGTTGTTCTTGGCGGTTATATGGCAACTGCAATTAATGACTTTATTCAGGGAATTATTATGTTGTTTGGTATTGTGGCGGTTATCGTAGCAGTTCTTAACGGACAGGGTGGATTCTACGAAGCAGTTATGAAACTTTCAGAGATTGAAAGTGATGTGCCGCTTACCATGGGACAGAAGGGTGTATTTGCTTCCTTCTTTGGCCCTGATTTACCAAACTTAATCGGAGTTGTTATTTTAACATCCCTTGGTACATGGGGACTTCCTCAGATGGTACATAAATTTTACGCAATCAAGGATGAGAAATCCATTAAGTCCGGAACGATTATTTCTACCTTCTTTGCAATCATTGTAGCAGGTGGTTGTTATTACCTTGGCGGATATGCACGTTTATTTGATACTCCTGCGATTTATGCAGAAGACGGAAGCATTATTTACGATGCAATTGTTCCGAGTATGCTTTCCACACTTCCCGATATTTTGGTCGGTGTTGTAATTGTGTTGGTATTATCCGCTTCCATGTCAACCTTATCATCACTGGTATTAACTTCAAGTTCTACACTTACACTGGACTTGATTAAAGACAATGTGATTAAAGACATGGATGAGAAAAAACAGCTCCTTTGCATGAGAATTTTATTGGTATTCTTCATTGCAATTTCTGTAATTATTGCTATGGACCCACCTACTTTTATTGCACAGTTGATGGGTATTTCATGGGGAGCACTTGCCGGCGCATTCCTGGCTCCGTTCTTATATGGTTTATACTGGAAAGGTGTTACCAAAGCATCTGTTTGGGCAAGCTTTATTGTTGGTGTAGGTATTACGGTTGCCAATATGTTCTATAAATTTATTGCATCCCCGATTAATGCTGGTGCAATTGCAATGATTGCCGGACTGATTGTAGTACCGGTTGTAAGTTGGTTGACACCTAAGATGGATTCTAAAAAGACGGATAGTATTTTCTCATGTCTGGATGAAACCGTAACGGTACGCAGAAGACAGTCCATTGAAGAATAATCATACATATAGAAATTGTATAAAAGAATAAGTCATATACAAAAAATCCCTTGCATACATTTAGATAAGTATGGAAGGGGTTTTTTTATGGACAATAAAAGAATGAATGAATTTGATTTATACAAAGATATTAAGCAACGGTGTGGTGGAGAGATTTTTATAGGTGTGGTTGGTCCTGTAAGAACAGGAAAATCAACTTTTATTAAACGGTTTATGGATTTGATGGTCTTACCGAATATGGAGGAAACGCCGGAAAAAGTCCGTTTGCAGGATGAATTACCGCAGAGCGGAACCGGTAAAACCATTACAACAACAGAACCGAAATTCATTCCTAAAAATGCAGCTAAAATTCAGCTGGCGGATGATGTTTCCGTGAATGTCAGGATGGTGGATTGTGTCGGATATATGGTAGAGGGCGCAACCGGACATATGGAAGAAGATATGCCGCGTATGGTAAAAACACCATGGTTTGAAGAAGAAATTCCATTTGTAAGAGCGGCTGAAATCGGAACCAAGAAGGTTATTAAAGACCATTCGACAGTTGGTATTGTTGTTACTACGGACGGAAGTATCGGAGATATTCCAAGAGATTCTTATATGGATGCGGAAAAAACAACCATTCAGGAATTGAAGGAATTACATAAACCATTTGTTGTATTGGTTAATTCCACAAAACCGTATTCACAGGAGACAAGAGATATTGCAGCACAGTTATCTGAGAATTATGGCGTTGTTGCGATGCCGATGAACTGCCAGCAGATGAAGGAAGAAGATGTGCGCCTCATTTTGGAAAATCTGCTTTATGAGTTCCCGGTATCCGTAATGGAATTTTATATGCCTAAATGGGTGGAAATGTTAAGCAATACACATCCGTTTAAAGCAGGACTAATGGACAGTATCCGTGAAATGACAAGGGATGTGCGTGTGATGCGCGATATAATTGAGCATCCGATTACACTTGTAAATGATAATGTAAAACACTGTGTTACCGAACATATCGGGATGGAAGACGGTGTTATCCGTTTGATTTTAAGCCTGGAAGATAATTGTTATTATCAGATGCTCAGTGAATGGATAGGAACGGATATTAAGGATGAATACGGACTATTACAGCTTCTTAAGGAATATGCATCCATGCAGAGTGAATACAAAAAAGTATTAAATGCAATGGACTCTGTTAGACATACAGGTTATGGAGTTGTGACGCCCGACAGGAATGAAATTGAACTCGACACACCGGAGATTATTAAGCATGGTTCCAAGTATGGGGTAAAAATCCGTGCAGTAAGCCCATCCGTACATTTTATTAAAGCCAATGTCATTACCGAAATTGCACCGATTGTCGGTACGGAACAGCAGGCAAAGGATTTGATTTCCTATATTGGACAGTCAAGAGATGATAATGACAGTATCTGGGATACCAATATCTTTGGAAAGACAGTAGAACAACTGGTATATGACGGAATTGCCGGAAAGATAGCCATGATTGGCGATGACAGCCAGATGCGTTTACAGGATACAATGCAAAAGATTGTAAATGATTCTACAGGTGGATTTATATGTATTATTATTTAATATTAGAAGTATAAAAAAATGCCGGGATCTGATGAATGGATTCCGGCATTTTTTTGTCGAAGAATTATTCTAAATTTTCTATTTTTTTCTTTGCAGGTTTCTTATTGTCTGATATAATTTATTCTGTAGTGATTCTATCACATTAATTTAGTAAAGAGGTAAGAATATGAATCCGATTTATGAGAAATTACAGGGATGTTTAAAGAGTGTAAGAGAGAAGACTGATTTTGTACCGAAAGTTGCCATTGTACTTGGTTCCGGTCTTGGTGATTATGCGAATGATATAGAAGTGGTATCAGAGATTGCTTACAGTGATATTGAAGGGTTTCCGGTATCGACGGTTCCGGGACATGCCGGTAAATTTATCTTTGGTTACGTAAAAGGAGTACCGGTTGTTTGCATGAAAGGCCGTGTGCATTATTACGAAGGCTATCCGATTTCGGATGTTGTGCTTCCTACCAGACTTATGAAGTTGATGGGAGCAGAGACCTTGTTCTTAACCAATGCTTCAGGCGGTATCAATCCGTCCTTTAGTGCGGGTGATTTTATGATGTTAACGGACCATATTTCCTTATGGGCACCGAATCCTTTGATTGGACAGAATATAGATGAATTGGGAACAAGATTCCCGGATATGACACATGTATATGATGTGGAGATTCAGAATATTATCCGTGATGTAGCTGCTACAGAAGGTATTAAACTGCAGGAAGGTATCTATGCCCAGCTTACCGGTCCGTCTTTTGAATCACCGGCTGAAATTCAGTTATTGCATAAGCTTGATGTAGATGCGGTTGGTATGTCTACAGTAGTAGAAGCCATCGCAGCGAATCATATGGGTATGAAGATTTGCGGTATTTCCTGCGTATGTAATCTTGCGGCAGGTATGACGGACAACCCTCTGACACATGAGGAAGTACAGCAGGCGGCAGCCGATGCGGCACCGAAGTTTAAAAAATTGGTAACAGAGGTTGTTGCCAGACTGGGATAGAGAAAGGTTATAGATTTATGAACATTCGTTTTTATAATGCCAGAGTTCTGACTATGGTAGACGGACAGGATTTGTTTGAAGGAGAAGTCTGGATTTCGGATAATAAAATTGCATATGTCGGTGATGGCAAAGATGCACCGGCATCATTAATATGGGACAGAGAAGTGGATTGCGCGGGCAATGTACTTATGCCGGGCTTTAAGAATGCCCACACACATTCTGCCATGACGGTATTCCGTTCGCTTGCGGATGATTTGAATTTACAGGATTGGTTAAATACCATGATTTTTCCAAGAGAAGCCAAGATGACGGGAGAG
>JAZMZZ010000039.1:0-9771 GCA_045586245.1 Lachnospiraceae bacterium
ACTGTTGTCGCAAGACAAAACAAATATGTGCGCTTAGCTCAGCTGGATAGAGCGTTTGGCTACGGACCAAAAGGTCGGGAGTTCGAATCTTCTAGCGCACGTAATGCCCTTGTGAGCTTTGAGCTTGCAAGGGTTTTTTGTTTTTTGTAACTTGAAATTAAGAATAGAATATCTTTTACGTTTCAATACTATGAGAAACGGAACAGATAGACGGAATAAAAAAATGAACAGAACCAAAAAGATTATTAATATTTTAATCCTGCTGATTCTCCCCATTATTATTTTCTACACCATGGAATTCTTTTTACGAAATCCTTTTGAGAAGATGCGGGTGGGAATACAGGTATTGAATATCACTTTTTTTGAACTGGTGGCAGTACTTTTGTTTTTTGCAACAAAGAGTGTGAGGATTGCCATTCGTATAGAGGCGGTTTTGGCGTTGCTTATCGGGCTGATTGATTATTTTGTGATACAGTTTCGGAGCAATCCGGTTATGCCGTGGGATATTTTCAGTATTAAGACGGCGGCAGTGGTTGCAGACAATTACGATTATACATTGGAGCCGGGCGCAATTCGTTGCATAGTGCTGTTAGTACTTATTTTTGCATCTACGTGGCTGATTCCCAAATGGGAAAGTATGCATATGGCAGTCCGGGGTGGCGGAGTTTTATGTGCAGGGATTTTGCTTGTACTTTTGACAAATTATGTGCAGACACCGCAGGCAGTAAAAACCTTTCATTTGTACGACAAATTGTTTACGCCAAACACGATGACATATAGGGACGGAACAGTAGTTGCTTTTTTGATGCAATGCCAGTATCTTAAAGTTGAGGAGCCGGATTCGTACAGTAAACAGGAGGCAAACGCCATTCTTGAAAAAGTAATGCCGCAGGATAATGATGTAGTAAGTTCAGAGAGTGAGACGATGGAGGAAATGCCGAATATTATTGTAATAATGAACGAGGCGTTTGCGGATTTGTCCATTCTTTCGGAATATACGACAAATATGGACGAGATGCCTTTTGTCAGAAGTCTTATGGCAGGGGCGTACAATACGGTTTCGGGCTATATGGATGTGTCCATACTTGGCGGTAATACGGCCAATACCGAGTTTGAGTTTTTAACGGGAAATACAATGGCTTTTTTGCCGCAGGGAAGCATTGCGTACCAGCAGTTTGTGCATGAAGATACACCTTCTGTTGCAACGGTATTAAAAGAACTCGGTTACCGGACAGTAGCGCTTCATCCCTATCACGCAACAGGCTGGGACAGAAGCGAAGTGTATCCGTATTTTGGAATTGATGAGTTCTATACACAGAGTGATTTTAAGAATCCATTGATTTACCGTAAATATATTTCGGACCAGGCTGATGTGGAGAAAATTATTGAGATATATGAGCAGAATCCGGAACGCCCGTTATTCATGTTTAATGTAACGATGCAGAACCATTCCTCGTATACGGATGTGTATGAGAATTTTACGCCGCAGATAACGGTGGAGGGGACGGATTCGGTCGCACTCAACCAGTATTTATCATTGCTGTATGAGTCGGATAAGGCAATACAGAATCTGGTCCGGTATTTTGACAGACTGGACGATCCGACAATTATCGTATTTTTCGGGGACCATCAGCCGACGGATTCGGTGGTGGCACCGATTTATAAATTAAACGGAAAAAGTGTGTATTCGTTATCGGAGGAGGAATTGTGCCTGCGATACAAGGTGCCGTATTTTATCCACGCCAATTTTGATATTGAAGAAGCAACGGATGTGCCGATGAGTTCCAATTATCTTGGCATACAGACCTTAAAGATGGCAGGAATACCGCTTAGTAAATATCAACAGTTTCTGGCAAATCAATATCATGCGTTTCCGTCGGTATCTGTGTTACAGATACAGGATGCAGAGGGCATAGTGTATTCTGCCGACAAAAAGGATGAGTTATTAAATGAGTATGAAATTTTGCAATACTATCAAATGTTTGACAAGTAAGCAAAAACTGTATATTGCCGCATTCGGGATTCCGTTTGTTACCATGATGGTTTTATTTGCCATAAACAGGATTTTCCCGTTTGGAGACCGCTCGTTTTTAAATATTGATATGTATCATCAGTATTTTCCGTTTCTGACTGAATTTTTCCATAAGTTAAGAAGCGGTGAGTCCCTTTTCTATTCGTGGAATGCGGGAATCGGCTCCAATCTGACAGCACTTTATGCGTATTATCTGGCCAGCCCCATAAACTGGCTTTGTGTGCTTATGCCCGAAGCATTTCTTATGGAGTTTATGAGTTACCTTGTTGTGGTAAAAATAGGACTCTGCGGGCTAAGTGCAGCCATATATCTGTCAAAGCATTTTAAAACCGAGAAAATGTCCGTGGCTTTTATTGCCTTATTTTATGCAATGTCGGGATATATGGCGGCATACAATTGGAATGTCATGTGGCTGGATTGTATTGTGCTTGTGCCGCTTATTCTTCTTGGCTTGGAGGCGCTGGTAAAAGAAGGAAAATACAAGCTTTACTGCTTAAGTCTTGGAATTGCGATTTTGTCCAATTACTATATCTGTATCATGATTTGCATTTTCCTTGTGCTGTATTTTGCAATTGTACTTTTGCCGCTTGCTGAGAAAAAACTGCGTGCCTGTGTGCATTTTGCGAGTTTTTCACTGCTGGCAGGAGGAATTGGTGCATTATTCCTGATACCGGAAGTGCTGGCATTGCAATTATCCCGGTTTTCATCGGCGGACTTTCCGAGTAAACTGACGGAGTATTTTTCTGTATTTGACGTGCTTGCCAGACATAGTTTTAATGTGGCAATTGAGACGGGACTGGACCATTGGCCGAATGTATTCTGTTCGGTGGCAGTATTTGTGTTGTTCCCGTTATACCTTGTAAATAAAGGGATTCCAACCCGTGAAAAAGCAGGACGGCTTTTGCTTTTGCTGGTAATGTTGCTTAGTTTTTCCTACAATATACCGACCTTTATCTGGCATGGAATGAATTATCCGGATTCCCTGCCGTGCCGTCAGTCCTTTTTGTATATTTTATTGCTTCTGACGGTTTGTATGGATGCCTATCTGCATATAAAAGAGGTATCAAGACGGGAACTGGCAGTATCTGTCGGTGCAGGCTTTGTATTTGTGCTGTTGGCGCAGAAACTGGTAACGGATGATGCGTTTGATGCAAAGACATGGCTTCTGACGGGGATTTTTCTTGCTATTTACGCCATACTGTTGTATGCGGTGCACAGTCAGGAAAAACTGCCGAAGTATATGCTTTTGCTTTTTGCATTTGTCATGATTGTGGAAGCGGGAGCCAATACGCTGTTGACCAGTCTTTCGACTGTTTCACGCCCGAACTACCTTGAAAATTATGAAACGTATCATGAGTTATACAGTGAGCAGGCATCGCAGGAAGCGGATGTTTTTTACCGCTATGAAAAAACGGCCCGTACCACCAATAACGATGCAATGCTGCAGGACTATCCGTCGCTTTCGATGTTTTCATCAACATCAAACGGTCTGGTAAATCATTTTTATGACCGCTTCGGAATGCGTAACAGCAAAGTTTTTTACTGCTCGGACGGTATGACCCCGTTTATTTCCGCGCTTTTGTCGCAGGGATATACATTCAGTAAAGAAGATTTATCTTCAGACGGATTATATGAATTGGTAAAAGAGCAGGATGGTGTGTATTTATACCGTAACACTTATTCCTTACCGCTTGGATTTGTGATTTCGCCGGATGAGACCTTTGAGGCCATGCTGATGGATGATAAGGATACGGCTTTTGCGGTAGTGGAAGAGAATAAGGATGACGGTATGCTGCCAATCAACCGCCAGAATACACTGGCGTTGCGGCTGGGAGCACAGGGTGATTTGTTTAGCGAAATCAATTGCGAGGACAATGCCGGTTTTGCAACCATACCGGTGCCTTACGATACGCGCGTATACGCTTATTGTGACACCTCCAAACACAGTGAAATTACCGCATATGCAGATGGGGAAGAGATAAAAACCTTCAAAAAACTGACCAACCGCTACATCCTTGATTTGGGCTATCATGAGGCGGGAGAAGTGCTTACCCTGCAATCCGAAAAAGACGAACCGCTGCATCTTCGGGCGTACAGTTTGGATGAGGAATATTTGTCGGATTTATTGCTTGAACTTTCAAAGAATACTCTGCGTATCGATGAAATGACTTCCACAAAGTTAAACGGTATGGTGAGGGCAGATTCGGACGGCTATCTGATTCTTTCCGTTCCATATGACCCGGGCTTTACCATTATGGTAGACGGTGTTAAGACAGAAGCAGAATTATTTGAAGATATGATGATTGCCGTGCCGGTTACAGCGGGTGAACATGAGATTTTTCTGTCCTACTATCCGCAGGGAATGACCGCAGGAATCCTGATAACGGCTTTGAGTGTCATTTTGTTTGGAATTATCTGTTTGGCAGAGCGTAAGAATAAATAGTGTAAGGGACCCGTCTATGGGTCCCTGTTTATGTATTTTTTAGAGTAATTTAATTGTATCTTGGAAATAAATGTGATACGCTACATGAGAGTTAAAACGTTTGATGGGGGACATCCTTTATGTATAATGAGATTTTGTCAATTGGACCTGTGACGATTCACGGGTATGGTCTGATGATTGGTATTGGTGTGGCTGTGGCTCTTTTGATGGGTGATTACCGAGCTAAGAAAAAAGGCTTAAACGGTGATTTTGTATATGGGCTTACGATTACCACGGTCATTCTTGGATTTATTTGTGCGAGAGTATTATTTATTTTGACTGAGTGGAAGGCATTTTTGGCAGACCCGAAGGCTTTCATTACCGGTAGCGGTTTTGTCGTATATGGCGGTATTATTGGTGGGCTGCTGGTAATTTACGGATACTGCAAATGGAAAAAAGCAGATTTTCTTTCCTATCTGGATTTGATGATACCTTCCGTTGCCGTGGCACAGGGATTTGGCCGTATCGGATGCTTTTTGGCAGGCTGCTGCTATGGTAAGGAGACGGAATGTTTTCTTGGTGTGACATTTACCAATTCGGCATTTGCGCCAAATGGCGTTAAATTGCTTCCGTCCCAGCTGTTTATGGCGGCAGGAGATTTTCTTCTTGCGGCAATCCTTATCTGGTATGCGGCTAAGAAACCGTTAAAAGGAAGGGTCAGTGCATTGTATCTGATGCTTTACAGTATCGGACGTTTCCTTGTGGAATTTACCAGAAATGACGACAGAGGTGTGGTAGGCATTTTTTCCACCTCCCAGTTTATCGGTATTTTTGTGCTTGTAATTGGAGCACTGGTGTATTTTGTGATATTGCCTAAGTTTGTAAAACAGCCGGAGGAGAGTCATGATTTGTGATACCTGTGCAAATTATGCATATGATGAAGATTACGAATATTATGTGTGCGAAGTGGATTTGGATGAGGACGAGATGATGCGCTTTTTAAGCGGCAACAATCAGGAATGTCCGTATTACCAGAACGATGATGAGTACCGTGTGGTACGCCACCAGATGTAACACGAAAGGATACTGCATGAATAAAGTTGAGTTTGTTGAGCAGATGAGAAGAAGTCTTTCTTCCATTGACGATTACACTTACGTAAATGATACGATTGCATATTATGAGAATTATATCGAATCCCAGATCAGGATGGGGAAAAGCGAAGAACAGGTAATGCAGGAACTCGGGGATCCGCGTCTGATAGCCAAGTCCATCTGCGCCTCCCATACATCGGAGGATGAGATGCAGCAAAGCAGTGCCTACGTCAATCAGGAGAGCACGTTCAGACAAAAGGCGGCCGATACCGTGCTTAATTTAAACGGCAAATTAATCCATATGCCATCCTGGCTTTTGAAAATTTGGTCAGTTTTAACAGCAATTGTCATTCTCGTTCTTTTGTTTACTGTATTGCGGATTCTTTCCCCGTTTTTAATGATCGGATTTTTAGGCTATATGATTTACCGCCTGATAGCAGGCTTGGGACGATAGCCGTAACCATTTTTTGATAGGAGCCGTTTGGTCGTTTACTGAATAATAAATACCTTTTGACAGATACTAATCCTGTAACGCAGGTTACACAATACAATTATAAAGAGAGGGTATGTATCATGGAAAAAAATTATTCAGAAAACAAAAACACAAATTCTTATCAGGATTGCAGAAACAGTACAAAGAATGCAAATTCACAGAAGTCCCAGAACTCTAAAAACAGTTCTAAGGACAGCACAAAGAATAGCTCAAAGAACAAAAACTCTGAGTCCAACTACTAAGATTATACAAGAGTGATTGCGCTCTTTACCGGCAGGAACCACGGTTCCTGCCGGTTTTTTGTCAAAACCGGCTCACCCAAGACAAACTGCCGGGGGCATGCTTTCAGACGGGGTGTCCTGTTCCGGGCGGTGGGTTCTTTTTTGGGTACACACCTTGACAAGCGCACGCGCGAAAACGTAATATAGCGGTATGAGAAAATTTGAGTTGATAGCACCATGTCATTTTGGCTTGGAAGCGGTATTGAAGAAAGAAATATTGGATCTGGGATATGATGTTAGTAAGGTGGAAGACGGCAGAGTTACCTTTATTGGGGACGAAGAGGCTGTTTGCCGCATGAATGTGTTTTCCAGAACGGCGGAGCGTATTTTGATTAAAGTAGGCTCCTTTATGGCGACCTCTTTTGAAGAGTTGTTTGAAGGGACGAAGGCGCTTGCGTGGGAAGAGTATATTCCGGTTGACGGTAAGTTCTGGGTGGCAAAGGCTGCCAGTGTAAAGAGCAAACTGTTTTCACCGTCCGATATCCAGTCCATTATGAAAAAAGCAATGGTGGAGCGCATGAGGCAGACGTATCCGGTGGTACGGTTTGAGGAAACGGGCAATTCCTATCCGGTGCGTGTGTTCATTATGAAGGATGAAGTGACAGTCGGTCTGGATACGACGGGCGAGTCTTTGCATAAGAGAGGGTACCGTAAGCTGACGGCTAAGGCGCCGATTGCGGAGAATCTGGCGGCGGCCCTGATTATGCTGACGCCGTGGCGTGCGGACAGGATTCTGGTGGACCCGTTTTGCGGAAGCGGTACGATACCGATTGAGGCGGCAATGATGGCGGCCAATATGGCACCGGGCATGAACCGCAGTTTCCTGGCACAAAGCTGGGAGCATCTGATTCCAAAGCGTGAATGGTACGATTGTATTGATGAGGCAAATGACCTTGTGGATACAAGTGTGAAAACGGATATCCAGGGATATGACCTTGATAAAGATATGGTGGCGATTGCAAAGGCAAATGCCAGACTTGCCGGCGTGGAGCATATGATTCATTTTCAGGCGCGCGATGTGGCGGATTTAAGCCATGCCAAGAAATATGGCTTTTTGATTAGCAACCCGCCGTACGGAGAACGTATTTCCGATAAAGAAAGCGTTGGTGCATTATACAAGACCATCGGTGAGCGTTACCGCGTACTGGACAGCTGGTCCATGTACCTGATTACTTCGTATGAAAATGCAGAGCGTGACATCGGTAAAAAAGCCGACAGGAACCGTAAGATATATAACGGAATGATGAAGACCTATTATTATCAGTTTATGGGGCCGAAACCGCCAAAGAAGGATAAATAAATGAAGTTGAAACGTATACTAAAGGGCTTTTTTGTAACACTTGGTATCCTGCTTTTACTTGCTTTGATTGCTGTTGGGGGATATGTTTTGTACCAGTCGTATATACAAAGACAGCAACTGCCGGAAAAAGTGGTTTTGACAGAAGAAGAAAAGACGCAGATTGCCTATGAGGAAAGTCTTTCTTATGCCATGGAGAAAGGAAACGAGTATGAATTTGTGGTAGTCCTCAATCCGGCGCATGGGGGCACGGATACGGGCAGGAAAAATTCGTACGGTATGGAAAAGGATATTGTCCTTTCTGTCTGCAAACAGGTTATAGAAAACAATACGGATGAGGATACCGGTATTTTCCTGATCCGAAGTGATGATGTGACAATGGATGATGCCATGCGTCAGGATTTCCTTTCACAGGTGCAACCGGATATGGTTATTGATGTGCACACCAATAAGGATGAGATAACCGGTTCTTACGGAACCAGTGTGTATTACAGTACTTCCTATTACAATAGAAAACTGTCGAATGTGGAATTGGCAGACATTATGGAAAAAAATGTGGTGTCGGCGATTGAAGGTTTTGCCTGCGGTATTTTTCCGGTGGAGAGGGAGGAAATGCAGTTGATTACACAGTTGCAGGTTCCGGCAGTGAGTATTGCATGCGGAGATTTATCAAGTGAAAAAGAAGGGCAGCTTCTGACAACACTGCCATATCAGAAAAATGTGGCTAAGGGTATTCTTGATGGAATTTACAAGGCAAAAGATAAATTGAGATAGCATTGGAGAGAATATGAAAAAAATTATTTTTGCAACCGGAAACAAAGAAAAAATGAAAGAAATCAGACAGATTATGGAAGGCAGTCCGGTTGAGGTTTTATCCATGAAGGAAGCGGGATATTCCTGTGACGCAGAGGAAAACGGGACAACATTTACCGAGAATGCCGTAATTAAGGCTTCGGCCATAGCAGAAGCGGTAAAAGAAGCGGGAGAGGAAGCCATAGTGCTTGCGGATGACTCCGGTCTTGAGATTGATGCTTTGAACAAAGAACCGGGTGTATATTCGGCACGTTATATGGGGGAAGATACTTCTTACCGTATCAAAAATGCCAATCTGATAGAACGCCTAAACGGTGTGCCGGTTGAGGAAAGAACGGCGCGCTTTGTATGCGCGATTGCGGCTGTTTTGACGGACGGGACCGTGTATACCGTACGGGAAACGATAGAAGGTTATATCGGCTATGAGGAAAGGGGCGAAAACGGCTTTGGCTATGACCCTATTTTTATGGTGCCGGAATTTAACTGTACGACAGCAGAACTTTCCATGGAACAGAAGAATAAGATTTCCCATCGCGGGAAGGCTTTGGCTAAGATGAAGGAAGAATTACAGGATAAGGGGCTTATATAGTTTTTCTTGGAAAGAGAAGGCAGTTATTTTATGAAACATATACTGATTGTCAGTGATACCCACAGGTACAATGAGAATTATTTAAAGGTTGTGAAGACCCACGGCCCGTTTGATATGGTCATCCATTGTGGGGACGTTGAGGGTAGTGAATACACGATTTGCCAGGCGGCAGGATGCCCGGTTGAGATGGTGATGGGCAATAATGATTTCTTTTCGGATTTGCCAAGGGAGAAGGAGTTTTATCTGGGCAAATACAAGGTCTGGCTGACACATGGGCATAATTACTATGTGTACATGGATAATGCCACCATCAAAAAGGAAGCAAGGGGACGTGGTGCGGACATTGTTATGTACGGACACACACATCGTCCGGTTGTGGATATTGGGAAAGATGTTATTGCAATTAATCCCGGCAGTATGACCTATCCGAGGCAGGAAGGGCGCAGACCGTCCTTTGTTATAATGGATTTGGACGAGGAAGGAAATCCGCATTTTGCAATTCATTATTTGGAATAATTGTACCGTAAAAGAAACATAAAAATTTTTGAAAAAAAGTGTTGACATTAAGGGGGCTCTATCATATAATCTTACTTGCGTCACGAAGACGTACAAAAACGGGGTGTGGCTCAGTTTGGCTAGAGCACCTGGTTTGGGACCAGGGGGTCGCAGGTTCGAATCCTGTCACCCCGATTATATAGTTAATATTTGCGGGTGTAGTTCAATGGTAGAACACTAGCCTTCCAAGCTAGATA
>JAZMZZ010000040.1:0-4792 GCA_045586245.1 Lachnospiraceae bacterium
CTGACTTCCACCGAAATGTCGGATAAATGCCATATTTACATCCGTATATTTTCTACGTGACAATGGCACAACACTTCCATCTTCCAGAAAAATCTCAGTTTTTGCTATCTTTTTTATCTGCTCCAAATTTACCAGATACGATCTGTGTACCCGAATAAACTCATCCCCCAGCTTATTCTCTAATTCGCTGATGGATATCTTGCTTTCTACATTTCCCTCCGTTGTATGCAAAATGCAGGAATGTGAAAAAACCTCTACATAAAAAATGTTGTCGGTAATAAACTTAATCATTTCGCCTTTTACCTGCAAAAACAAAAGATTTTCCACAGTTTTTAAGTTTGCAACTGCCTTATTAAGTACAGCAAAAATCTTCTCCTGTGTAACCGGCTTCATTAAGTAATGCAAGGCATCTACCTCATAACCCTCTGCAATATAATCAGGAAATCCTGTTACAAACAAAATCTGAATGTCACGGTTGTCTTTACGCAGTTTTTTAGCCAGTTCCACACCGTTCATCTTTTCCATTTCAATATCCAAAACCAGGATGTGAAAGTCCTTCTCCTCTGCATACTGAAACAAAAACTCTTCCGCAGAAAAAAATGTCCGAATCTCAATTATTCTGTTGTTCTCTTCTGCCCAATTGCGCAGAAAGCCTATGACATAGTCCTGATCGATTCTATTGTCATCGCATACCGCTATTTTTAGTTTCATAGCAATTCCCCTAAAACAACTCGTCATCCGCAATCATTTTATCTATAATTGCCAGAATCCGCTTTAACTCACTTCGATACCGTTCACAGGCACTCTCAAGTGTATATGCATCATATATGTTCTTATCAACTACAAATGTGTCAAAATTATTATCGATGGTAATAAATACGTCCTTACCGTTTATTTCTACATTGGTATGACCACTTGCCTGATATATAGTCTCACTGATTCGATTCAAACGCTCCTCTGTCAGCACTGCTGATGCCATTTCCGGATTATTCGTCTTGATGCTAAAAAAATTATCCAAATGCTCATTCTCAACATGAATCGCAGTCTCTGTCATCTTGCCGGAAAGTGCACCAAATGCATTATGTACCGTATCTATCCTCTTAACTTCCCTGCGTGGATTATCTTTCTTTTTGAATACGATGGTTCCGCCAAGCGCTTTCTTTAATACCAGATGAATGACCTGTCCTTTAAATGTATCATGCTGTGAATGTTCTATTCCATCCCTAAGATGCAAATCAAAACAGGTAAACTCTACGCCCTTATATCTGCCTCTGATATAGTCATTAGCTTTGGAATAATTAAACCCCGGAAGTACAGTACACATTTTTATCAAATCGTCGCTGATATTAAATACAGGTGTATATTCAATCAGTTGCACCTCTTCAGCAATAATCTTGCTTACGAAATTCTGACCCAGCAGTTTTTGAATCTCTTCCCTTTGAAGAACACCCTGTCTTCCAAAAAACAGAGCTACTACCACCGAAATCAGAAAAGGAATCGCATAACGAAACGCCTTATCATAATCGTACTTCACATAGCATGCACCTGACAATATCAGAAAAAAAACAAGCGCTACAATAAAAACAATTTCCAGCAGTTTAAATTTTTCAATTTTGTCTCTATGAGCTCTGATTTCACGCAGAATCTCGCTTACCTTTTGATTTTCAAATTCCCCTGACATTACTACCCCTTTTTCTTAAACAAATATTTCCCTTTACCTTTTCCCTTTATAGGATAAATAAGATTCATCTCTAACATCTTCTTTATCAATTCAGACGCCGGAGATGCTGTTATTCCTATTACCTTCATCACTTCGGTTCTTCCAAAATATCTCTCATATCCATATTCTTCATATAGAGCATGAATATGGTTCCTAGTTTTATTTCCGACCCGAACAAATGCGCCAATGTCCTGTTTTTGCTCTCCGATGTCCTGTTTTTGCTCTCCAACGTCCTGTTTTGTTTGCCATTTGATATGCATATACCGGTTTTTGAGTTCATTCTTTTCATTTAAAAGCAAATTTCGCAAGAATGCTTCAAGATACTCTGTTGTTTCACAAATACCATTTGCCAAATCATTATAATTCGCTCTGACAAGTGCATTTCTAAAATACCATGCATTTTCAGCAAATATATCATTCATAACGTCAAATCTCATGGAGCGCAGATAAAGTATTAAGAATACTGCTGTCGCTCTGGTATTCCCCTCACCAAACACATGTATCTGCCATAATCCCGAAATAAATTTTGCCAAATGCGGGATAATACCAAGGGTACTATTTATTGGATATTCGTATTCCTTTTCCATCCGAATATTATATTCCAACATTTCCTTAAGTTCCAAGGCATTTCCATAATGTACCGATGCTCCATCCAGTATCCACTCTTTTTTTGAAATATTATAATCTCTTATTTTTCCGGCATGTACATAAATTCCTTCAAATAATCTCCTATGAATACCGATATATTGCGGGACAGAAAAAGAAAATGCATTCTCAGACAAAATCTTGGCAATCCTGGCTGATACAAGATCTGCCTCTTTATCTCTCTCAACATTTCTGTCCTGTGATTCTTCATAATAACTCTCAATCATTTTTTCTGCCTGTTCAAGAGTTATTTTCCCTTCAATATTTTTTCTGGCTGTAGTTTTCAAATATTCAGACGGTTCCAATCCGTCAACTGCCTGCAAACCCATGGCCGTATACCATGCATAACCCAAATCTCTTTTTGCCGGTTCTGTAAATCTGATATACTCTTCAAAAGGGTCTCTTTTTATATCATCCATTGATGACTCCTTTCGCCTTACTACTCACCCATAAATACACGCACAATCCGGTATTTCTTCTTCCCGGTACGTAACCTTCTTCAGTTCACCCACCACATTTTTCGAAATCATACAGATAGTTTCTACATTTGCGGTCCATGGGAACTGCTCCACGGGAACTGCCTTATCCACATGATAGCCACATTCCAAAAACATCTCCAAATCACGCACAAGACTTGTCGGTTTACAGGAGATGTAAATCAGCCTGTCCACGCCATAATCGATAATCTTTTTGAGTGCCTTTGGATGCACACCGTCACGAGGCGGGTCCAAAATGATAAAATCAGGCTTTTCTTCTACATCATCAAGCACCTTAAGCACATCACCGGCAATAAATTCGCAGTTAGAAAGGCCGTTGAAAGCCGCATTCTGCTTGGCCGCCTCTACGGCTTCTTCTACGATTTCCACGCCGATTACCTTCTTTGCAACAGGCGCAATCATCTGCGCAATCGTACCGGTTCCGCTGTACAAATCGTACACAATCTTCTCGCCTTTTCCCAAATCGCCGATAAACTCACGCGCAGTCTGATAGAGCACCTCCGCGCCAAGACTGTTCGTCTGGAAGAAGGAAAACTGCGA
Source organism: Lachnospiraceae bacterium (assembly GCA_045586245.1). Taxonomy (GTDB): domain Bacteria; phylum Bacillota; class Clostridia; order Lachnospirales; family Lachnospiraceae; genus RGIG8767. Next base: position 3,403 of record JAZMZZ010000040.1, read on the forward strand.
AATCTTAAATTTCAGTCCAAGAAGTTCTTCCGTAATATACTCCTGTCCGTATAAAAGCACGGTCTCATCGGACTGTACCACATCGGCAAGGGAATCGTTCTTCGTATGCAAAATACCTGCAATTTTGCCCTTTAATTCAAGAGATAAAAGCAAATCCACATACGGTTGCAAATCCACTTCCTGTTGTGTCGTAGTAATCAGTGCAACCAGGATTTCTCCTGTCTTTGCTGCTTTACGCACGAGCAAATGACGCAGGTATCCCGTATGTTGCATACGGTGATAATGGGCCAATCCCAGTTCTGCAAAATAGTCCCTTGTTGCCGTCAAAATACTTCTGTAATCCTCATCACATATCTTACAGTCCGAAACCGTTAAAATATCATAGAAACTGCCTCTTTTGTGCAGACCAAGTTCCAAAGGGCCGTCCTTGCAGGAATCCCCAAAGGTAAATTCCATCTTATTACGATAACCATGACAAACCGGACTATACTTAATCGGCATAAACTCATAAGGCTGTTCCTGCTTACAAAGAACACTATCAAGCAGTTTCTTCACCTGCGCTTCTTTTAAAGCAGCCTGGTCTTCGTATGATAAATGAAGGTATGTACAGCCTCCGCATTCGCCAAAATGGGCACATGGCGGCACTACCTGATTCGGTGCCTCCTCCAAAACTTCCTTCAAAACTCCCTCTGCTTTTCCCTTACGGACTTTTTTCACTCCAAGCGCAATCTTCTGTCCCGGGATTACATTTTTTACAACGCAGTAAAAAGTCTTCTTCTCTCCGTTTTCTGCGATTTCTTCGACTCTTACCACACCTTTATTTGGGAATTCAATTCTCTCTACAATGCCTTCTACAATCTGCCCTTTTTTCATTTCTGTCTTTCCTTACTGTTTTTTTGTCCTTGCACTTTCCGTTTTGACACAATTTTTATCCAACAAAACAAGCGGAATGTTGCCATTCCGCTCATAAAAATGCATTCTAAATCATGCAGAGATTATTCAGCGTCAGCCTCTGCTGTATCTTCTTCTGCAAAATCGTCCATAGGAACCGGAATCGGAATATCATCCTCTTCTTCATCCTCAAAGAAATCATCGTCGAAATCGTCTTCGAAATCATCATCAAAGTCTTCTAAGTAGCATGGCTTTAAATAACGGTAAATGGCGTAAGCAATACCTGCGATTACTGCAAGAACCGCTAAAACACTTAATACAATTGCAACAACGTTGGTCTTATTCTCTTTCTTCATGGCTACTCCTTTGTTATATTTTAATAATTCTATTAATTCATCAATCTTACTCATGACGATACCCCTTCTGTCATTCAAAATTAGTTGTTATTATAATACCACTTTTTCACTTGTTTTACTACAAAAAAATTATGAAATTTATT
>JAZMZZ010000041.1:0-3547 GCA_045586245.1 Lachnospiraceae bacterium
GCGAATTTGGATGAAAAGGGAAAAGAGCTTTTTATCCATGATTTTATTGTGGGAAATGTGAAGTATGATAAACTGAAAAAAGAGTATTCCCATGAAATTATAGGCGCTTTGGGGAATGGTGTGGCGGTTTGTGAGGGTATCGCTAAGGCTGTCAAAATTCTGTGCGATGAACTGAATATCTGGTGTATCATTGCTTTGTCGGAAGCGAATCCGGACAAAGGGATTAAGTACAGACATGCTTGGAATGTGATTCGCATTGACGGGCAATATTACCATCTGGATGTAACCTTTGACAACACGCTTTCCAAAGACGATACGGTGCGATATGATTATGTGAATTTGTCGGACAAGCAGATTTTCAGAGACCACGAGCCGGTTATCTGGAAAGTGCCGGTTTGTAATGACAACGACCATTTCTATTACAAAGAGAAGAAAGTTTCATGGACCACCATGGACGAGGTAAGAAACCGAACCAAACAGGCGGTAAAAAAGGGGAAAGTGCTTTTGTTTCATTGGCGGGGAGGATATCTGACAAGAGAGATTTTATCGGAGTTTCTGACAATGTTTGATGAAGAAGCACGGGCAAAAGAAAAAAGAGCACGCGTTTCTGTTAATTGGGCCCAGGCAGTACTGCGGGTGCGATTTGTGGATGGCGTTGGCGAAGAGCAACTTGAAATGGAAGAGGCGAACGAAGGGGAGAAGTAACAGGAAGAAAAGAATAGGATATGCAGTTGCAACTTTGCTTCTGCTTTTGACTGAGGCCAACAATGACAGACAATGAAATTACATGGGATAAACTCCTACAAATTAAAACAACAGGCCGGGATGATTCGAATGCCGACCAATATCGTTATCCGTATGAACCCACACCGTATCGTGTGCTGGAGCGCTTGGCGAATAGTGGATTCATTCGTAAAAGAGATGTGGTTTTGGACTATGGCTGCGGAAAAGGGCGCGTTGATTTCTACCTTTCCTATCAGACCAAGGCCCAAACCATAGGAATAGAATATGATGAGAGAATCTATCAGGGTGCACTGGAGAACCGGAAAACTGCCGTCTCAAGGGGAAAGACAGAATTTGTCATGGCAAGAGCCGAAGCATATGAGGTGCCGGCGGAAGTCAACCGCTGCTATTTTTTCAATCCTTTTTCCGTGGAATTGCTTCGCAAAGTGATGGCAAGGATTATAGAGTCATATTATGTAAACCACAGAGAGATATTATTGTTCTTTTATTATCCGTCCGAGGAGTATATCTCATACTTAATGACTGTAGATGAGCTGGAATTTCAGGACGAGATAATTTGTGATGATTTGTTTGACGGAAGTGACCCGCGGGAGAGGATTATGGTTTTTTCGTTGGGGTGATATGTTATTTGTGTAAATATTTGGAATTTTGAAAGAGGAGATGTGTAGGAATGAAAAAAGCAACTAAAATAGAAATAACCATTATTTTTATCTTGTTTGTAATAGCAGGACTGGTGCTTTTACTGCCTTCCAGCAGATTCTATGTAGGGAAATGCCTTAAGGTTGAAATGCGTGTAAAAGTGAATAATGAATATGTAATACCTGAAAATATTACCTGTACGAACGGAGTCGGCGAACCGATAAAAACACGAGTGGTTAATAACAAGGATGGTGTTACTGTATATATTAATGCATACCATCACGGCATAAATAAGGTATCTTATGATGTGAATACGCCTGACGGGGTAAAGCATTTTACATACGATATTATGAAGGCGCACGGATGGGGACCGCGGGATAATTTCTGGTATAGGAATGAGTTGCAACAGAATGATGAAACGGAGTGGTATGCAAATGTCTGGCTGGAGAAGAAAGATGCCGAAGCAGGGGCTACTACGATTAAGTTGTCCGAAGATGAAAATGCGCATGTACACTATGGGCCGTAAGTTTTGAAATGAATGGAGCGGAAATGTGATGAATTCAAATGTTTACTTTTTATTGGGGTGTCCTTGCTCGGGCAAGACAACAGTTGGAAATATATTAGCGCAAAAATATAATATGGTCTATTTCAGCGGTGATAACAAACGTTTTGATTACTATAAATATGCGGAGAAAGAGAAGCATCCTTTTATGACAAAAGATACCTCTGATTTCTGGAATTGGCCTCTGGAAGAAATGGTTGCATGGGAAAAAGGAGTTGTTTCTGAACAGACGCCATACATACTTCATGATTTGGAGGAATTATCCAAAACAAATGATTTGATTCTGTTTGAAGGAATGCTGGATTTAGCGGTTGTAAGTAAAATTGTGCCGGCCAATCAAATCGTATATCTTTCTGTTGAAAGGTCGATATGCGAACGTGAGTTTTTTGCACGGGAAGACCATCGTGGGATGCTTGATAACATTCTGAACACACCTGATATCAGCGAAGAAGAAAAGCAGAGGAGAATAGACATGCGCAGGGCGGCGGCTATCAATGCTTTTCATGAGAATGCGAAAGAATTCGGGATAGAAACTTTTATGCGCGAAGAGATAGGAAATGCGTATGAAATGGCTGAGAGGATAGAGCGGCATTTCCGGGAGGAGAATAAAAGATGTCTAAAATGAGACCTGTTAAACAACAAAAAAACTGCCCTTCCTGTGGGGCACCGATTGTTTCTGAAATCTGTCAGTATTGCGGAGTGGCCACGGGGCTTAATACGGCTGAGGCACAAATGGAATATCCCGTATTGGAGTGTAAAGAGGCAACGCTTGGATTCTGGACAATCTGGTTCCCCATGATATTTGTTGTGGCTTTTGGACTTTCGGGAATTATTATGATTCCGTTTGGACTGTTCCAAATAATCTTTCTTTTGATTGGGATTCCTTTTATCCTGATTAGCGCAGGCGCATTATTCCTTGTGCTTCGTACTTTGATACGTTATGCGAAGAATAAAAACAAAGGCAAAATGATTCATGCTACCGTCTATGGCTACATGAATGATAACCTGTTAATAAACAACCAGCCGGCGCAGATTGTGAAATTGCTGGTTGATACGCCAAACGGCCCTCGATTTATTTTATACAGTTTGGGAAACACAATGAAACCGTATGCCGTGAACAGTACAATCAATATTATGGTATACAAAAACTATTTCATGATTCCCAAAAACAAAGAAGTTGTGGAGTGGTAATACGCTTACCATTGAAACACAGGATGCGGCAGCGGATGCAGTTCCTATAGATGTAGTATTGACAAATGTAGAGTGATATACGACAATCGTCTTATAAAAAAAGAAAAGGAGTTTATAAATGTTAAAAAGAATACATAAATTAGATTTCATTTTATTAATTGGAATTGCACTGATAGCATTGGGAAGTGCATTTATCGACGTATTTCATTTCGTTTATTTCCCGGTATGTTGTTGTGTAAGTGCACCTTATGTTTCGTATCCCTTTTTGATCATATTGATGATATATTCTTGGATTAAATACAAAGATAAAGAAGAACAAGATAAACCCACACTTGTTAAGTGGTTTATGTTTTTTTTGTTGCCGTTTATACATGTTTTTTTTGTGGCGATTGGATTAATAAGTGCTGCGGT
>JAZMZZ010000042.1:0-2356 GCA_045586245.1 Lachnospiraceae bacterium
GGTTGAAGCAGTGGTTGCAGAGGAAGTAATCATTGCAGAAGATGAAGCGGCTACAGAGGACACAGAAGCAACTACGGAAGAGATAGTGGCAGAAGAGACCGCAGAAGAAGCCGTTGCAACTAACGATGCCATGATAGAAGCAGATATGTCCGTGGATATGCCGGTGGAAGACTTCGACATGGAAGGCGAAGTATACGAAAACCAGATGAAGACGTTTGTTACGTTTGCCCAGTATGACTTTGATATGAATCCGATTGCGGAATTTGAAGTAGAGCAGACCGGAAGCGTTGGATTTAACGGCATGGCTGCGGATAATAATGGCAATATTTATGCCTTGCTTGTTGAATACGGTGTGATGACGGAATCCGGTAACTATAAGGATTTATATACTTTAATCGGATATACGCAGACCGGCGAAGAAATATTCAGACTGCCTCTTGGCAGGGATGTTGCAGAAGATGAATATTATTATGTAAATGACATGTTATGTGTTGGTGAGAATCTTGTCCTTTGGGCCATGAGCAATATCGAAGTATATTCTTTTACGGGAGAGTTAATTAAGAGTATCGATGTCAGCAATACGGATATGGGACAGTTGTTTGCAATGCGTGACGGTTCGCTGGCCTCCTTGTGGTATGGCGAGACCAACACAGAATTTGTAAAAATCAATTTGGAAACCGGTGAGATTTCCGAAAAGATGAGCATTCCGTACAATGGCTACAATTTTTCCCATTATGCAGGTGTTTATTGTGACCTTCTGCTGGTAGATTCGATTGGTGTTTATACATACAATTTCGGAGACGAGTCCCATAAAAAGATTATGGACTTTGTTGATTCCGACTTATCTTCCAGTTCCTGCTATTCGTTATTGCAGTTAACGGAGAACAGTTTCTTCGCATGGACCTATAATGATTTTGATTATAAATCCGAATGCGGTATTTTTACGAAGGTAGACCCTGCCACAATTAAGGACAAAGAAATTATTACATTAGGAACTCTTTGGATGGATTCCGCTGTCAGAAAAAGAGTGGTAGATTTTAATAAAGCAAGTGATACGTACCGTATCCGTGTGGAAGAATACAGCCAGTACAATACATCGGATGACTATACGATAGGACTTTCCCGATTAAATACGGATATTGCATCGGGCAGTGCACCGGATATTATGTGTCTGACAGGTGAGATGCCGGTGGAAAGTTATATGAGCAAGGGCTTGTTTGTCGATTTGAAGACCTTTGTGGATAATGACCCTGACCTTACAATGGAAGATTATATGCCGGAGGTTGTCGAGGCATTTTCACAGGACGGCAAATGGTATCAGATGGTTCCAAGTTACTTCTTATATACTGTTTTTGGTAAAACAGCGGATGTGGGAGCAGAACCGGGACTTACTTTTGAAGAATTAGAGGCATTGCGCGCGAAAAAAGGCGAGGATGTACAGGTGTTCTCAGAAAGAACCAAGACAGGTGTTTTGAATGATGCGATTATGATGAACAGCGATGAGTACATTAACTGGGAAACCGGAGAATGTCATTTCAACACACCGGAGTTTATCGGTTTGTTAGAGTTTGTTAACGAATTCCCGAGTGAGATTGATTATGAGGAGTTATATAGTGATCCTCAGTACTGGGAAAAACAGGAGACCATGTTCCGTGACGGTCAGGCATTATTGCAACCGTATACGATTTCGGATTTCCGCGATTTCTTATACTGTGAGCAGGGAACGTTCGGGGAACAGATTACGGCAGTCGGATTCCCGGTAAATGAGGGAACGGGTAATGCCTACATGTGCAATTTCTCATTTGCGGTAAGTGCCAAGTCCAAACATCAGGATGTGGCATGGGAATTCCTGCGTTACTATCTGACCGATGAATACCAGGATTCGCTCGAATATGGCTGGCCGATTAAGTTAAGCAGTCTTGATAAGAGAATGCAAAAGGCACAGGAAAAACCGTATTACGAAGATGAAAACGGTAATAAGGTTGAGTATGACGAGACTTATTATATCGGCGGCATGGAAATTGTACTGGATACTCTTACAAAGGAAGACTGCGACCGTATTGTCAGTTTCTTAAAGAGTGCCGACCATGTGTACAATTATGACCGGAATATTATTTCCATTCTGGAAGAAGAATGTGCGGCATATTTTGAGGGACAGAAGTCGGCAAAAGAAGTTTCCGATATCATCCAGAGCCGTATCCACATTTATGTGAATGAGAATTTATAATACAGAAGCAAACCACTCAAAAATACACAGGCCGTTTCCTGCATTTGCAGGGAGCGGCTTTTTGTATGATGAGCCTTTTAGGGAAGTATCCTGCAAACCGCATAACCTCTCGGGATGCCATTGCACGCC
>JAZMZZ010000043.1:0-1620 GCA_045586245.1 Lachnospiraceae bacterium
CGTTTTGCCAGTGAGGATGTGGGGATGGCGGATTCGAATGCACTGCAGGTAGCGGTGGCTGCGTATCAGGCATGCCATTTCCTTGGAGTACCCGAGTGCGATGTCCATCTGACGCATGCTGTTACATACCTGGCGATGGCACCGAAGTCCAATGCGCTTTATACCGCGTGTGAGGCGTGTAAAAAAGATATCCGTGAGAAATTTGCGGAGCCGGTTTCTTTGCATCTTCGCAATGCCCCGACGAGTCTGATGGAGGAGTTGCATTATGGGGAAGGCTATGAGTATGCCCATAATAATGAGAATAAGTTGACTAAGATGCAATGTCTGCCCGATTCGCTTAAAGACAGAGAGTATTATCAACCGACCACGCAGGGAGCAGAGGCAGCGGTTGCAACACGACTTAGAGAAATAAAAGAATGGAAGAAGTTGTAGAAAAGACATTTCTTGGTTACAATAACAAAAGAGAATTTGATAGAACCGGGGAATTATAATGAAGAAAACCATAAAAGTAGTTCTTGGAATCATGGCAGCCTTAATGGCGGCAGTTACAGGAGTAGTGATATATTGTTACAATCTGGCATTTAGACGCGATGATAAGCGATTGCCCAGAGAAGGCAGTGCACCGACAGGTGAGCAGTATGACCCATTTAAAGAAGTAATAGAAAAAGGTGCGGATAATATTCTGAGTGCCCCCTATGAAAAGGTAACAATTACATCCCGCGACGGAATCTCTCTTGCGGGAAGGTATTATCATGTAAAAGACGGAGCTCCGCTTTCGATTATTTTCCATGGTTACCGAAGTACCATCGGAACGGACTGTAACGGTGGATACAGCATGAGTATCCGAAGGGGTTATAATGTGTTGGTTGTGTACCAGCGCGCCCACAGGGAGAGCGGTGGTAAGACGATTACTTTTGGAGTAAAGGAAAGATTTGATTGTCTTGATTGGATTGCATATGCGAACGAGAGATTTGGCAAGGATACGCCGATTCTTCTTATGGGATTATCCATGGGTGCCGCAACAGTATTAATGGCAGCAGGTTTGGAATTGCCGGCTAATGTAAAGGGTATTATGGCGGATTGCGGATTCTCTTCACCTAAAGAGATCTTGCAGGAAGTGATTAAGCAAATGAAATTTCCGGTAAGGATAACTTATTTCTTTGTACGTACGGCCGCCAGAATCTTTGGACATTTTGATCCGGAGGAGGCTTCGGCTATAGAAGCGCTTAAGGAAGCAAAGGTCCCTGTTCTTATTATTCACGGGGATGATGATAGGTTTGTACCGAGCCGGATGAGCCGTGAGAATTACGATGCTTGTGCATCGACGAAGGAGATATTAATTGTACCGGGCGCCGGTCATGGTTTGAGCTATTGTGTGGATGCGAAAGCTTATGAGAAGGCTGTGAAAGATTTTATGGATAGAGTTTTAGAATCATCTGAATAAAAATAAGAAAAGCTGCAGATAATCAATACTCTGCAGCTTTATATATGTACGCATTTCCCTTTTTACCAATGCGTTCCACGACTTCCATATGGAAGAGAATATTAAGAACAACATTTGCCTTATTAGCAGGGATTTTCACATGTTTTGCAAATTCACTGCATGTAAATTCCTCCGGT
>JAZMZZ010000044.1:0-12767 GCA_045586245.1 Lachnospiraceae bacterium
TGAAGAAGAATCAGTAGGTACTGAGGCGTTTGAAAAGGCATATCATCTTAGAAGCGAATTTGTTATCGCAGTTGAGGGTACTGTTGAAGAAAGAGCCGGTGCGGTAAATGAGAATCTTGCAACCGGTAAGATTGAGATTAAAGCCCAGTCTTTAAGAGTTCTTGCGGAAGCAGAAACACCTCCTTTCCCGGTAGAAGAGGATAGTAAGACAAAAGAAGAACTTCGATTAAAACATCGTTATCTGGATTTAAGAAGACCGGATTTACAGCGTAATATTATGCTTCGAAGCAAGATTGCAAGTGAAATCCGTTCGTTTATGGCTGCTGAAGGATTTATTGAAATCGAAACACCGATGCTTGGTAAGGCGACTCCGGAAGGAGCTAGAGAATATGTGGTACCAAGCCGCGTGCATCCGGGAGATTTCTATACACTTCCTCAGTCACCACAGCTTTATAAACAGCTTCTCATGTGTTCGGGATATGACCGCTATATTCAGATTACAAAATGTTTCCGCGATGAAGATCTCCGTGCGGACCGACAACCTGAGTTTACACAGGTCGATATGGAATTATCTTTCGTAGATGAAGAAGATGTAATGGAAGTTAACGAAAGACTGATTCAGCATGTTTGTAAAGAAGCAATTGGTCTTGATGTTCAGTTACCGCTTCCACGTATGACATGGCAGGAAGCAATGGACCGTTTCGGTTCTGATAAGCCTGATACACGTTTTGGAATGGAATTAACAGATGTATCCGAAGTAGTAGCCGGATGTGGTTTTGGCGTATTTACAGGTGCGCTTGAAAACGGAGGTTCTGTTCGAGGTATTAATGTAAAAGGACAGGCAGAAATGCCTCGTAAGAAAATCGATGCATTGGTAGAACATGCAAAAGGATGCGGTGCAAAGGGACTTGCTTATCTTTGTGTTTTACCGGATGGTACTTATAAATCTTCTTTTGCAAAGTTTATGACAGAGGATGAGCTTGCTGCTTTGGTAGCAAGAATGGATGGTCAGCCGGGCGACTTATTATTATTTGCAGCTGACAAAAATAAAATTGTATGGAATGTTTTAGGTGCACTTCGTCTTGAACTGGCTAAACAGTTAGAGATTTTGGATAACAGTAAGTTCAATTTCCTTTGGATTACGGAATTCCCTCTCCTTGAGTACAGTGAGGAAGAAGACCGTTTTGTTGCAGTACATCATCCATTTACCATGCCTATGGAAGAAGATTGGGAATATATTGATTCCGATCCGGGCAGAGTACGTGCAAAAGCATACGATATTGTGTTAAACGGTGTAGAACTTGGTGGTGGTAGTGTTAGAATTCATCAGGCTGATATTCAGGCGAAAATGTTTGAAGTATTAGGTCTTAGTCCGGAAGTGGCGCAGGATAGATTCGGATTTTTATTGGATGCATTCAAATACGGAGTTCCTCCGCACGCAGGACTTGCTTATGGACTTGACAGATTTGTAATGCTTCTGGTAAAAGCAGATTCCATCCGTGAAGTAATTGCATTCCCTAAGATGAAGGATGCATCCTGTCTGATGACACAGGCACCGAATGTGATTCCGGAAAAACAGTTGGAAGAGCTTTGTATCAAAGTGGAAATTCCTACAGAAGAGTAATAGGTGAAGAAATCAGCTTTGCAAGACTATTTGTAAAAGCGTATCAATCAAACAGGAGTCTGCTTGCGGACTCTTGTTTCTTCCTTTTTTGAGAGGCAGTTATGGATTGTAAAGAGGTTCAAAAAAGTATTGCCGCTTTTTTAAATGAGGAATTATCAGGAAAAGAAGCGGAACAATTTTTAAATCATATTGAACAATGTGAAGAGTGTAAAGAAGAATTAAGCATCCAATATCTTGTCAGGGAAGGTACGGCCAGACTGGAGGGTGGCGGCAACTTTGATTTGAGTAAGGATTTGGATGTGTTGATCGAAAATTCTTATCTTACGATAAAAAAGAAAAGAAGAGCAGCATTTGTAGTATATTCGCTGGAATTTATTGCGATGATTGCCGTTATTTTTATTTTGGTTCTCGTGTTTATGGGTAAATAATTCTTGTTGTGAAAGTGAGAAGATATGGCTGGAAAACTGGTATTAATTGATGGTCACAGCATAATAAACCGCGCATATTACGGTGTGCCTCTGTTATCCAATGCGGAGGGACTCCATACCAATGGTATTTACGGTTTTTTGAATATTTTGTTTAAGATTCTGGAGGAAGAAAAGCCGGATTATCTTTGCGTGGCTTTTGATGTGAAAGAACCAACTTTCAGACATAAGATTTTTACCGAATATAAAGGCACCCGTAAGCCTATGCCGCAGGAATTGAGGGAACAGGTGCCTGTATTGCAGGATGTCCTTTTGGCAATGCAGATTGCAGTTGTGAAAAAAGGCGGATACGAGGCAGATGATATCCTTGGAACGCTTGCTAGACTTGGTGAAAAGGAAGGCATGGATGTTACACTTGTTTCAGGAGACCGTGACCTTTTGCAGATTGCATCGGATAAGATTAAAATCCGTATTCCGAAGACAAAGGGTGGGAAGACGGAGACTGAGGATTATTTTGCCAAAGATGTACTTGAGAAATATCAGGTAACACCTTTGCAGTTTATAGAGTTAAAGGCCCTAATGGGGGATACTTCCGATAATATACCGGGAGTCCCGAAGGTTGGGGAAAAGACGGCAATCGGACTTATGGTTTCCTATGGTTCGATTGACGGAATTTATGAACATATTGAAGAGATTACCAAGAAAAGTATTAAGGAATCTCTTGCAGAAAATAGGGAACTGGCTGATTTGAGCAAGGTACTTGCTACGATTAAGACAGACTGTGAACTGGATATTACTTTTGCGGATATGGCCATCCGTGATTTTTATACAAAAGAAGCATATGCGCTATACCAGAAATTAGAGTTTAAGAATTTCTTGTCCCGTTTTTCGGATGAAAATGCACAGAATTCAGGGCTTGCCTGTGAATTTATAAAAGTATGTGATTTGACCGAGTGTGAAGAAGTTTTTGACAAAGCAAAGCAGGCCGGTGAAGCGGCAGTATTGCTTGTAAAAGAGAACGAAAAGAGTGATTCTTTTACGGCGTTAGCATTGTCCTATGCAGAGGATAAGAGTTACGTACTGATTCCGCAGGGATTTATGACGCAGTCCTACTTAAAAGAGAAAGTAAGAGAACTGGCAGGCTGTGTAAATATTGTTACATTCGCAGTTAAGGACATTTACGATGCGACAGGTCTTGATGTATTTGAAACTTCGCAGAATGACCATATATGCGTGGATTTAAAGATTGCGGCATATCTGATTAATCCGGTTAAAAACGATTATTTTATCGAAGATTTGGCAAGGGAATATCTGGAAATGTCCGTAAAGGAAAAAGAACAGTATTTTGCCAAAATGGGACTTGCGCAGGCATGCGAAGAAAAAACGGATGATTTTGTAACTTATGCCGGTACACTGGCTTATATTTTATTGGCGTCAAAAAGTGCGGTTCTTAATAAAGTATCATCCCTAGGTATGGAAGATTTATTCTATAATATTGAAATGCCGCTTTCTAAAGTATTGTATGATATGGAAAAACTGGGTGTTTTAGTGGACAGGGATGAACTGGTTAAATACGGAGAGTCCCTGGTAGAAGGCATTGGGAGATTGCAGAGTGCGGTATATGAGGCGGCCGGGGAAGAGTTTAACTTAAATTCCCCAAAACAACTCGGAGAAGTTTTGTTTGAAAAAATGCAGCTTCCTGGCGGTAAGAAAACCAAGTCCGGTTATTCCACGGCAGCCGATGTGTTGGAAAAACTGGCCGAGGAACATCCGATTGTTGCAGATATTCTGGAATACCGTACCCTGGCAAAATTAAAATCGACTTATGCAGACGGATTGCTCCAGTGTATTGCTGCAGACGGACGTATCCATACAACCTTTAAGCAGACAATTACGGCAACCGGACGTATCAGTTCAACGGATCCGAATCTGCAGAATATACCGATGCGCATGGAACTTGGCAGACGCATCCGTAAAGCGTTTGTGCCTAAGCCGGGTTATGTGTTTATGGATGCTGACTATTCCCAGATTGAACTGCGTCTGTTAGCGCATATGTCAGGGGATGAACAGTTAATTGAAGCTTATAAGCAGGATGCGGATATTCACCGTATTACGGCTTCTAAGGTATTCCATACACCGATTTCGGAAGTGACGGATTTACAAAGAAGAAATGCAAAAGCGGTTAATTTCGGTATTGTGTATGGTATCAGTTCTTTTGGATTGAGTCAGGATTTGAGCATTAACCGGAAAGAAGCAGAAGGTTATATACAGGCATATTTTGAGCAGTATCCGAAGGTAAAAGAATTTTTGGATACTACGGTGGCGGATGCGGAAAAGGATGGTTATGTAACAACCATGTTTGGCAGAAGAAGGCCGCTTCCGGAGATATTAAGCAGCAATTTCATGCAGCGTTCTTTCGGAAAACGTGTGGCGATGAATGCACCGATTCAGGGAAGTGCTGCCGATATAATGAAGATTGCCATGATCCGTGTGTGGGAAGAACTTAAGAAGCAAAATCTTGAGAGCAGGATTCTGATTCAGGTGCACGATGAACTTTTACTGGAAGTAAAAGAAGAAGAAGTGGAGATTGTTAAGCGCATACTGGTTGACGGTATGAAAAATGCCGCTGATTTACTTGTGGATATGGAAGTGGATGTTCATTGCGGCAGTGATTGGTATGAGGCAAAATAATTTTTGAAATAGCGGGTAGATACTATGTGGATAATCGGAATTACCGGCGGTGTGGGCGCCGGCAAATCCAGTGTACTTGATTACATTAAGCAAAAATGCAATTGCCGGATTGTCCTTGCAGATGATGTCGGCAATATGGTCAAACTTCCCGGAGAAATCTGTTATAACAGGTTGGTAGAATTGTTGGGAAGTGATATACTGGATGAGAACGGGTATATAGATAAAGCGCGCATGGCGGCTGCTATTTTTACGGATAATGAACTGCTTTTGCAGGTCAATGCCATTATTCATCCGGCGGTGGAAGAATATATATTGAGTGAAATCCGTAAAGAAAAAGAAGCAGGCACATTAGATTTTTTCTTTGTAGAAGCAGCCTTGCTGATTGAATGCGGATACGGGGCGCATGTGGATGAATTATGGTATATTTATGCGTCCGAAGAAGTAAGACGTATGCGTCTGAAACAAAGCCGCGGATACAGCGATGAGAAGATAACGGCGATTATGCAGGGACAGCTTGCTGAAGAAGAATTTAGGAAAGGCTGTGCCGTAGTAATTGATAACAGCGGTGATTTGGAAGAAACAAAGGAACAGATAGATAAAATATTGGGGGACAGACTGTGGAAGGTACAAGAAAATTTCCGGGACAATTAGTATTCGGATTGGATATCGGTACAAGAAGTATTGTCGGAACGGTTGGCTATAAGCGTGATGACGGACATTTTGTTGTTGTGGCCCAGTGCGGCAAAGAGCATGAGACCAGGGCAATGCTTGACGGACAGATTCACGATATTGCAAAAGTTGGAAAAACCATCCGTGATGTAAAAGAGCGTTTGGAAGCAAAACTCACCAAACGTCTTGAAAAAGTGTGTATTGCAGCGGCAGGCCGTGTTCTTAAGACTATACAGACACATACGGATATGGAATTTGGAACGGATAAGATTATTACCGAAGAGGATATCTATGCGTTAAATTCCAAGGCGATTGAAGAAGCCTACAAACATTTTATGAAGGAAAATGAATCCGACATGCGTTTTTATTGCGTCGGAAGCAGTGTTGTACGTTACTATATGAACGATTATAGCATTACCAATCTTGAGGAACACAAAGCCAGAAAGATTGGCGTGGATATGATTGCCACATTTTTACCGGATGATGTTGTTGACGGTTTGTATAAAGCAGTTGAAAGCGCAGGCCTTTCGGTTGCCAGTCTGACGTTAGAACCGATTGCGGCAATAGAACTTGCTATCCCTGAAAAATTCCGTTTACTTAATATTGCGCTTGTCGATGTCGGAGCCGGCACAAGTGATATTTCCATTACCAAAGAAGGCACCATTACCGCATTTGGTATGATTCCGGTTGCGGGGGATTCCTTAACAGAGACCATTGCCCAGCATTGTATGGTGGAATTTAATGTTGCGGAGATGATTAAGAGAGAGACCAGCGAAAAAGAGTCTGTTACATACGAGGATATCTTAGGTCTTCCCCAGCAGATTAGCGCTAAGGAAGTTGAAGAATTATTGTATCCTTCCGTAAAAAAGATGACGGATGATGTGGCAGAAAAGATTCTGGAATTAAACGGCGGCAAATCAGTTGGTGCCGTGTTTGTTGTCGGTGGCGGCGGTAAGATACCGGGATATACAAAAGCATTGGCAGAAAGACTTGGCATTGCACCGGAACGTGTTGCTATCCGCGGCAAGGAAGTTATGCAGACCATAGTGTTTGAAGATACGGAGTTAGAACAGAATTCCCTTCTTGTTACACCAATCGGTATCTGTCTTGATTTTTACAAAGAAAACCATAACTTTATTTTTATAAGTTTTAATGATACATCCGTTAAGATGTATAACAATGATAAATTAACCATTATGGATGTTGCCGTTTCGGCAGATTATCCGTCCGGTGATTTGTTCCCGAAGAGTGGAAAACAGCTTAGTTTTACAGTTAACGGAAAACCACGGTTTGTGCGTGGTTACATGGGTGAAGGTGCTGTTATTGCTCTTAATGGTGAGCCGGCAAACCTTTACACACAGGTAAAAGAAAATGATATTATCCGCGTTCTGGAGTCAACAGCCGGGGAACCGGGCAGAATGAAACTGGAAAAACTTCCGGAGTATAAGAGTACCTATAATGTGTTTGTAAACGGACAGAAGGTGAGTTTACCGAAGTTCCCGTCTGTTAACGGAAATATTGTTACTTCTTCCTACGATATTCAGGAGGGGGATGATATTGTATTCCTTGATTATGTAACAGTGGATTACATCCGTACTACAATGGATATTGATGTGGCGCAGGATGTGGTTTGTATGGTAAATAATAAAGAAGCCGATAAAGACACCAAGGTTTATGAGAACTTTGAAGTTGTATTTAAACTACTTGAAAAACCACAGGAAGACTGGCTGGATGATGAAGAGGAGTCCTATGATGCAGTAATGGAAGCACCGGTACAGCCAACTCCTGCAAAAGAGGAAGTGACGGATGCTTCAAAAGAAGAGGCGGTAGAAGAAGAAATACCACCCGTACCGACAGAACCGGTTACCATATATGTAATGGTGAATGGAGCACCGGTTGCTATGAGCGGTAAACCGAAGTATGTGTTTGTGGATGTGTTTAATTTTATTGAATTTGATTTGTCCAAACCACAGGGAGCCATTATTACTACGGTAAACGGGCATGATGCCAATTATATGGAAGAACTGCACGACAAAGACATCATTGAAATTTACTGGAGGAAACCATAATGCAGTTGTATTCGATTGCCAGTGGAAGTAGCGGAAACTGCATTTATGTTGGTTCTGATACGACACATTTGCTGGTGGATACCGGTATCAGTATGAAACGGACCGAAGAAGGACTGAATGGAATTGATATTTCGCTTCGGGATATGGACGGAATATTGATTACACATGAGCATTCCGACCATATTTGCGGTCTTGGAGTTATCAGCCGTAAATATCATATTCCGATTTATGCAACCGAGAGAACAATGCAGGCAATTAAGAATTGTTCTTCGCTTGGAAATGTGGATGAGGAACTGTTTCAGGTTATCCGTGCGGATGAGCCATTTGTCATTAAGGATATCAAATGTAATCCGATGCATACTTCCCACGATGCAGCAGACCCGGTAGCATACCGTTTTAAATCCGGAGATAAGCAGATTGCGATTGCAACAGACCTTGGAACCTATAACGATTATACGGTGGAATGTTTAAAAGGCATGGACGCTGTTTTGATTGAGGCTAACCACGATGTACATATGTTGCAGGTCGGTCCTTATCCTTATCCGCTAAAACGGCGTATTTTAGGCGATAGAGGGCATTTGTCCAATGAACTTTCCGGACAACTCTTAAGCAGTATTTTACATGATAATCTTAAGGCGGTTATGTTGGGGCATTTGAGTAAGGAGAATAATCTGCCCGAACTTGCATATGAGACGGTACGCTTAGAGATTACGATGGCAGATAATCCCTATAAAGCGGATGATTTCGATATTCAGGTGGCAAGACGAAGCCAGCCGTCAAAGTTAATCCGGATTGAATAATTAATATTAATACAATAAAAATGCTCCGGCAGGAGTAGGAGGAATAATTATGAAAAAGACCATTATTACAGTAGTAGGACACGATACGGTAGGTATTATTGCTAAGGTTTGTACTTATCTTGCGGACAATAATATCAATATTTTAGACATTTCCCAGACTATCGTACAGGGATATTTTAACATGATGATGATTACCGATATGGAAAATACAACCAAGAAATTCGGTGATATAGCAGATGAACTTGAAGAAGTCGGAAAAGAAATCGGGGTTATTATTAAATGCCAGCGCGAAGATATTTTCAAGAGTATGCAGAGAATTTAAAACAAGAAGGATACCATTATGTTAAATATATTTGAAGTTGCCGAAATAAATAAGATGATCGAGAAAGAAAATCTCGATGTACGTACCATTACCCTCGGAATCAGTCTTCTTGATTGTATTGATTCGGATTTGGATAAGGTAAATGAAAAGATTTATACAAAGATTAAAAATGCAGCCAAAGATTTGGTAAAAACAGGTGATGAAATCGGGAAAGAATTCGGTATTCCGATTGTGAATAAGAGAATTTCCGTAACGCCGATTGCACTAATCGGTGGAGCAGCATGTAAGAAGCCGGAAGATTTTGTGACAATTGCAAAGACACTTGATAAGGTGGCACATGAAGTAGGGGTTAACTTTATCGGCGGATATTCCGCACTGGTTGCAAAGGGAAGCACACCGGCGGATGAGATGTTAATTCAGTCCATTCCACAGGCGCTTGCCTGTACGGAAAGAGTCTGCAGTTCGATTAATCTGGGTTCCACAAAGACCGGCATCAATATGGATGCTGTTAAGACCATGGGTGAAATTGTAAAACAGACTGCAGAATATACAAAGGATGCGGATTCTTTGGGATGTGCCAAATTGGTAGTATTTTGTAATGCACCGGATGACAATCCGTTTATGGCGGGAGCATTCCACGGTGTGACAGAAGCCGATATGATTATCAATGTCGGTGTCAGCGGACCGGGTGTTGTTAAGAAAGCATTGGAGAAAGTTCGTGGCGAGAGTTTTGAAGTGCTCTGCGAGACAATTAAAAAGACGGCATTTAAGGTTACAAGAGTCGGACAGCTTGTTGCAAAAGAAGCATCCAAGCGACTCGGTGTACCTTTTGGTATTGTTGATTTATCCCTTGCGCCAACACCTGCAGTTGGCGATTCGGTTGCTGATATTCTTTGTGAAATCGGTTTGGAATATGCAGGTGCACCGGGAACAACAGCAGCCCTTGCACTGCTTAACGACCAGGTAAAGAAGGGCGGTGTTATGGCATCTTCTTATGTTGGTGGTCTTTCGGGAGCATTTATTCCTGTTAGTGAAGACCAGGGTATGATTGATGCAGTTGTGGCAGGTGCTTTGACACTTGAAAAATTGGAAGCCATGACATGTGTATGCTCCGTGGGTCTTGATATGATTGCAATTCCGGGGGATACCAAAGCAACAACGATTTCCGGTATTATTGCCGATGAACTTGCAATTGGTATGATTAACCAGAAGACAACAGCGGTACGTATTATACCGGTTGTAGGAAAGGGAGTTGGTGAGACGGTAGAATTTGGCGGATTACTTGGTTATGCGCCTATAATGCCTGTCAATCAGTTCTCTTGCGACGCCTTCGTAAACCGGGGCGGACGAATTCCGGCGCCGATTCATAGCTTTAAAAATTAGTAAAAAGCGGGGTGCCTGATATGCTTTATAAAACATATCAGACACTCCCGCTTTTACCATTTCTTATGTGCGTATGATTTCTCGCTGATATTCGTTTCGGGTTGGCTCACCGTTTTTTGAAGCGATGATGGATTCGTATACATGGGAGCAGAAGATGTCGTGCTCCAGGTAGTATATTGACTGTTCGGATAACGAATTGCCGGCATCTGCTAATTTGCTGATAAGGGGGATGGAGGTATTTTTTCCAATCTCTGAGAGCAAGGGCGATGCTTCTTTTTTAAAACCAAGTATTCTTGCATATCCGGCATAATCATTTCTTTTTACGTTCTCATACATTTCCTGTGTTACATTCAAAAGAATATGCGTTAATGCGCGGTTGATACGGGAATAAGTTAATTCCTTTGATTTTAATAATGCGCAAAAACTGCTATAGTCGCGGTAGTAGCGGAGGTTTTTACGGATTTTATCGGATAAATCTTCGGATACATCCGCGTATTTTACAAAGGATGAGCCGCTTTCTGATAATAATTTATAATGTAAAATAGTTGAGAAATCGTTTTGTGTAACATAATCGTTTCTCTGTTTGTCAATAATAGAATATACGGCTTTAGGAATATAATTTTGCAAATCCGAAAGGTCGCTACATGTACCGGAATCTTTATCGGCATTCATTGATTTTTCAATGGTATCTCTGATGGCTGTTGCGGAGGCAAATGAACTTTCTTTCAGTGCCGGATCATGATATCCGTTTCCTTCCCGTTTTATAGGAAGAATATTCATGGATGAATTGCGTTCCAATAGGGCAATACAATACTCCAAAGCCAGGATGTTGTTAGGAGAGGATGCAAATGCAGCCGCCTGGGGGGATAAGCATTTGCTCAAAGCCAGTTCTCGGGCTTTTGGGAATGAATTCCCTTCGCGTAAGTAGTTTTGCAATAGTTCCTTATAGGCATCCGGTTCCTCTGATAAATAGGAAGAGAGCATTTGTATCATATGAGTATCATCGGATTCACAACCAAAGGATAGGGTATCCACACAACCGAGATTATCCAAAATGGATACGCCGCCTCTTGCAAAATATTGTGCACTGGCAGTTGAAAAAACAGCCGGTAACTCTATGACAAGATCAACACCACAGGATAATGCCATCTTTGCGCGTGTCCATTTGTCAAATACAGCAGGCGTACCGCGCTGTAAGAAATTGCCGCTCATGACAACAATAATATATTCGGCACCATTTTTTCTGGCTTGCTCAATCTGATATAAATGGCCGTTGTGAAATGGATTGTATTCTGCGATGATTCCGGTTACTTTCATAATAGAAATGTTCCTTTATTGGGTGTTATTTTGTATGGTTTTGTGTACAATCCACAATGCTAATGAGCAGATTGTATTCGATTGTATTTCTATCCATACATTTTACTTAAAAATGGTTCTTTTGTCTGCAATTTTGTACAAGATTTGCACAAAAAAATCTTGTATACAAAAAAAACAAACTATATAATCAATTATAAAGAAGGTAATCAATACAGGGTATTTTGTCAATATGGAGGTTAAAGTATGTCATATATTGATTTGATTAAGGAAAAAGCAAGACAGGATAAGAAGACAATTGTTTTACCGGAATGTACAGACCGTAGAACATTGATAGCTGCATCCCATATTATTGAAGAGGGTGTTGCCAATCTGATTTTAATCGGTAATGAAGAAAAGATTATGGATGGTGCAGGCTGGTTGGAAGTTGACTTGACAGGATGTCAGGTTGTGGATCCTAAAGCTACGGACAAACTCGACCACTATGTTGAATTATTATATGAGACAAGAAAAGCAAAGGGCATGACCATGGAAAAGGCAAGAGAGCTTCTTTTAACAGATCCTCTTATGTTTGGTGTTATGATGGTTAAAGCCAATGATGCGGACGGAATGGTTGCCGGTGCATGCCATGCTACGGCTGATGTTCTTCGTCCATCCCTTCAGGTTTTAAAAACAGCACCGGGTGTTAAACTTGTTTCCGGTTTCTTCATTATTGATGTTCCGGATTGCGAGTACGGACATAACGGTACATTCTTATTTGCGGACTGTGGATTAAATCAGGACCCGACAGCAGAAGAACTTGCAGCAATTGCAGATACAAGTTCTAAGAGCTTTAAGACACTGGTTGGTGCTAAGCCTATGATTGCTATGCTTTCACACTCTACAAAGGGAAGTGCTAAGCATCCGCTGGTAGATAAGGTAGTGGAAGCAACTATGATTGCAAGAGAGCAGTATCCGTCCCTTACAATTGACGGAGAATTACAGACAGATGCAGCTTTAGTTCCGAGCGTTGCAAAATCAAAAGCTCCGGGCAGTGATGTTGCAGGTAAAGCCAATGTATTAATTTTCCCTAACCTTGATGCAGCTAATATTGGTTATAAGTTAGTACAGAGACTTGGAAAGGCAGAAGCGTACGGTGCATTGTTACAGGGTATTGCTAAGCCTGTTAATGATTTATCCAGAGGTTGTGACTGGTCAGATATCGTAGGTGTAGTTGCTCTTACAGCAGTACAGGCACAGCTTGCATAATCGATTATAGATATTCAGAACTGAGTTTCATAATCATACTGATTTTGAAACTTGAGAGGTTAATCCTATAATGAAATCAGAAAAGGCAAACAAAAATGCATGCATTTTGTATGCCTTTTCTGATTTCATTGCAGTCCTGAATTTACGATAAAATTTTTATGTTGACAAACACGCGTAGTCTGATTATAATTGTTTGAGTGTGAATAGGAGTCTGCTATGTTA
>JAZMZZ010000045.1:0-6281 GCA_045586245.1 Lachnospiraceae bacterium
CGTTTAACACAGCTTAAAAAGTAATTTATGCCTTAGGGCAAACGTAAAGCAGTTATGAATTTATCAGAAGTAAACACTTATGAAGCGGCGGTATCGTATTGTTTGGCGGTACCGCGCTTTACCAAGAAAAATGATATGGAGTCCACAAGGGAGTTTTTTGCCTATTTGCAAAAGCCCGGGACGAAAGCGCAAATCATTCACATTGCCGGGACCAACGGGAAGGGCAGTGTGAGTGCTTTTTTGCAGTCCATTTGTTTGAAGATGGGCAAAAAAGTGGGGATGTTCACGTCCCCTCATTTATGTGATATCCGTGAGCGCATCCGCGTGAACGGACAGATGTGTAGTGAAGAGGCCTTTTTACAGGGATTTTTGGCGGTAAAAGAGGCGCTTTTTGCATATTGGGAAGAGCGACCGCAGAAGAAAGAGTATCATCCGACTTTTTTTGAACTGCTCTTTTTTATCGGCATGATTTGTTTTGAAAAAGAGAGTCCGGATGTCATTATTTTAGAGACCGGACTTGGCGGCAGACTGGATGCCACCAACGTGATTGAGAAGCCGGCAATGTGTGTCATTACCGAAATTGGGTTTGACCACATGGAATATCTAGGGACAACGCTTAAAGAAATAGCAGGCGAAAAAGCCGGAATAATTAAGCCGTCGGTTCCTGTTGTGTATTGGAAGGAAAAAGAAGAGGTAACGGCGGTTATTGAAGAAAAAGCAAGGAGTTTGTCAAGTCCTTGCATTTCCGTGTCGAAGGATGATGTTGACTTAAAATTCTTTGGCGATAAATATATTGATTTTTCCTATAAATCTCGCTATTATGATTATGTTGGGTTAAGGGTGAACACGAAGGCGGTTTACCAGACTTTAAATGCGTCACTGGCTGTGTGTGCGGCCTTGGAATTGTGGCGTGGGGATGTGACTCTGTATTTACGGGATGGCATTGCTTCCATGCACTGGGAAGGCAGAATGGAAGAGGTTATGCCGGGCGTATTTTTTGACGGAGCACATAATGAAGACGGAATAGATGCATTCTTAGCTTCCGTGGAACATGATGGCTGCAAAGGAAACAGAAGCCTTTTATTTTCGGTGGTTCAGGATAAGGAATCCCGTAAGATGGCAGATAGGATTACGGCAAGCGGTTTATTTGCAAAGATTTATACCGCACCGATTGCAAGTAACAGAAGTGTTTCGAAGGAAGCGTTGGAAGAGTTGTTTGGGACAGGCAGCAGGGTTTATTATTTTGATACTCCTGAGCAGGCTCTTAATGGAATGTTAGACGATAGAGGAACAGAGGACTGTTTGTATGTTGCCGGGTCGCTTTATTTAATCGGGCAGCTGAAGGAATGGTTAAGAGAGGAAACACGTAATGATTAATTTTGAAGAGGAATTGAAGAAATTTCACCCGTCACTGGAAATAGAAGAAGCCGAAGATGCCATTTACAATCAGGATTTGACCGATATGGCAGACCTTCTGGTAAGTCTTGTAAAAGAGGAAAGGGAAGAAGCAGCGGCAATGGCAGCTGCGGCACCGGTTACTACAAGAAAGAGAAAGAGTACAAGTTAGTTTCGTTGGATAAAACGGGGAAATACGTATATGATATGTTATAATTGTGGAGCAAATCTGACAGAGCATGATTTCTGTACAAATTGCGGCGCAGATGTGGCACGTTATAAGAGAATTATGGGTACTGCCAATCTGTATTACAATGAGGCTTTGGAAAAGGCCGGCGTGCGTGATTTGTCAGGTGCAGTCGAGAGTTTGCGTCAGTGTTTAAAATTGAATAAAAACCATGTAGAGGCCAGAAATTTACTTGGTCTTGTATATTTTGAGATGGGCGAAGCGGTTGCAGCCATGAGTGAATGGGTTATCAGTAAGAATCTGCGTCCGAGCAAGAATATTGCAGATGATTATCTGGATATGATGCAGAATGACCCGACCACATTGGAGTCCATCAGTCAGACCATTAAGAAATACAACCAGGCGCTTACCTATTGTTATCAGGGAAGCCTGGATTTGGCAGTGATTCAGCTTAAGAAGGTTATTTCCCTGAATCCGAAGTTTGTACAGGCACACCAGCTTCTGGCTCTTTTGTATATTAACGATGAAAAATGGAAAGAAGCCAAGCGCGAACTGGAGAAGTGCAGACGCGTGGATGTGAATAATACCATTACCCTGCGTTATTTGCAGGAAGTGGATTCCATGCTGGAAGTAGAGAGTGAGAACGGATTTGGCGGCGGACGTAAGAAGGCAGCGGATACGATTAAGTATCACAGAGGCAACGAGACCATTATCCAGCCACTGAATTCGCATGAGTCTAAGAGTGTTACCACATTGCTTAACATTCTGGTAGGAATTGTGATTGGTATAGCGGCAGCGTGGTTTTTGGTATTGCCGGCACAGGTACAGAATGCAAAGCAGGGAATTGACGCCGAGCTTAAGAAGGTGAATGAAGAGATGGATGTCAAGACGGCAACCATTGCCCAGCTTGAGCAGAATATCAAGACGCTGACATCTGAAAAAGAGAAACTTCAGTCCGAATTGATGGGATATACCGGAGAAGACGGACAACTTTCTGCAGTGGACAATCTCTTAAATGCAATTGATATTTATATGAAAGAACCGGAAGATACATCCGGCGTGGCGGACTATCTGGATAGGATAGATGAGATGACGGTAGAAAATGCAGGAACTGCATTTGAGAACGTGTATAATTATTTGCGTATGCAGGTGGGAACTTCGGTAGGAAAGTCTTACTATGATACCGGTATGGAAGCATACCAGAACGAGTCCTATGAGGATGCCATTGAGTATCTGACCAGAGCATTTTCTTATGATAATACCAACGGGGAAGCATTGTACAATCTTGGTAATGCGTACCGCAAAGCAGGGGATGATGCCAATGCCATTGCAACATACCAGCAGGTAATTGAACTGTTCCCGAACACCGAAAAGGCCAACCGTTCACAGTCTTATATCAATGAGATGACGGCAGAGACGGAATAATACTAAAAAATAATTACACCTTACAAAAGACAAGCTTTTGTGAGGTGTTTTTTTTATGCAAAAAAAGTCGATAAGGGCTGTAAAAAGGAGGAAATAATGAAAGTAGAAGAGGATTTTAAAGTGATTGACCATTATCTATGTATTAAGATGCCCCGTGAAGTAGATCATCATAATGCCGGGAATATCGCAGAACAGGCGGATGAAATGATATGCAGAAGTGAAGTGAAAAATCTGATTTTCGATTTTTCGGACACGGAGTTTATGGACAGCTCCGGAGTGGGCATTATTCTCGGACGATACAAAAAAATCACATGTTTTCACGGAAAAGTATATGCCATTCACGTAAATATGCAGATTCGGAAAATACTACATATGTCCGGATTACAGAAAATCATAGAAGTTTTGGAGGAAAAATAAATGAACAGCGAAAAAGTATGTATGACGGATAACGAAATGGAACTTTGCTTTGACGCATTGTCAGTAAATGAGAGTCTTGCCAGAATGGCCGTGGCAGCTTTTGTTGCGGATAAGAATCCGACGCTGGAGGAAATTTCCGATATTAAGACGGCAGTATCGGAAGCGGTAACCAATGCGATTATCCATGGATATGAAAACGATGGCAAATCGGTAAAAAAAGAAAAAAATGCGCAGAAGGTGCGTTTATATTGCAGTTTTTCGGGAAAACTACTTTTGATAGAAGTGGAGGATAAGGGTGTCGGTATTGCGAATGTAGAGCAGGCTATGGAACCTCTTTTTACCACAAAACCGGACAAGGAACGTTCCGGAATGGGATTTTCCTTCATGGAAGCCTTTATGGATGAGCTGGAGGTTGAGTCGGTTCCGGGAGAAGGGACCCTTGTCAGGATGCAAAAAGAAATCGGTTACACACCATGGATTAGTGAAGAGGATTAGCCATGGATGAAACTACCGTACTGATTGAACAGTTACAGGCGGGAAGAACGGAGCTTAGAGATGTACTGGTAGAAAAAAATCTGGGGTTGGTTTCGCATATTGTAAAACGGTATGTCGGACGTGGTGTGGATGCGGAGGATTTGTTCCAGATTGGAAGCATCGGACTGATTAAGGCAATTGATAAATTTGATTTGTCTTTTGAAGTAAAATTCTCTACTTATGCCGTGCCGCTTATTTGCGGAGAAATAAAGCGTTTCCTTAGGGATGACGGTATGGTAAAGGTTTCAAGGAGCCTGAAAGAAAACAATCTTCAGATAAGGCGCTTTATTGAAACATATTCCCAAAAGTTCGGCAAGGACCCGGGGCTGGATGAGATAGAGGCAGGAACCGGGATTGCAAGGGAGGATATTCTTCTTTCCATGGAATCCGCAAACGAGGTAGAGTCCATTTACCAGTCGGTTTATCAATCTGACGGAAACGAACTCTATCTGGTAGACCAGGTGGTTGCCGGTGGTGTCAGGAAGGGAATCGGACAAACTTACGGATGTGTGGAAGATTCGGAAAAGGATGAAATATTAAATCATATTTTAATAAAACAGATTATGACAAAGTTGTCAGAAATGGAACGGAAGCTGATTAAAATGCGGTATTTTGAAGATAAAACCCAGACGGAAGTCGCAAAAGCCTGTGGAATCAGTCAGGTACAGGTCAGCCGGCTGGAGAAAAAGATATTGCTGAAATTAAGGAATGAAATAAAGGAATAGTGAATGCACCAGGACATACTGTATCTTAAGCTGAATAAGGATGTGGAAGTGACTGCAGAGGATGTCTTTTTAAAGGATATCGGTAAGTTATTTTGTATAAATGACACGATTGTCAACCGCTGTAATGCCCTTAAAATATGCACTTTAAAGGAGGGAACATCCAGAAAAGTAATCTCTGTCATGAAAATTATTGAAATGATTACAGATGTGTATCCCGGCATCCGGATAGAGAATATCGGTGAGACGGATGTTATTATTGAACGGGTAAAACAGGAGAAAAAAGGCAGGTACAGAATGCTTCCGAAGATTCTTTTTGTGTCGCTGATTTCTTTTTTCGGGACGGCTTTTACCATTATGGCATTCCATAATGACATCCAGATTCAGGAGTTGTTTAATCATGTGCATGAGATGATTACCGGACGGGAGTCTAACGGACATTCGGTGTTGGAACTGGCTTATTCGGCAGGACTCTGTGTCGGTATTATTGTGTTCTTTAATCATATTGGTGGTAAGAGAATCAGTGCGGATCCTACGCCAATTGAAGTGGAAATGCGAATTTATGAAGAGGATGTCAACCAGACGCTGATTGAGAATGCAGAGAGAATGAACATTGAAGTAGATACCAAGGGATAGTAGTGTTATGGAATGGATAGAACAGATTCTTTTAGGGGTGGTAGGATTTGCTGCCGGAACCGGCGTATCGGGCGGGGTATTTACAACTCTTATTGCCGTAGGACTGATTCCGCGTTTTGCGGGTAAAACACATACAGCCAAGCACATATTTTTATATGAAGAAATGGTGGTTTGCGGAACGTTATTCGGCGGACTTGTCAGCGTGTTTCTTCCTTTTTTGGATGTGAAAGGATTTACAGACCGTTTGCCATTGCCACCGGGAATATATCCGTTTGTTGGGACAGGCATTCTGATTATCTTTGGTCTTTTTGCGGGAATTTTTGTCGGCTGTCTGGCACTTGCCATTGCTGAGATGTTGGATTCCTTACCTATTTTTGCGCGTAGAATGAAATTCAGGCATGGAGTCGGAATAGTGATTTTGTGTATGGCCATCGGAAAGACGGTGGGCAGCCTGATATATTTTTGGCAGGGCTTTTTTGAATAGGAAGTAAGGGGTTGAAATAAAAAACAACAGTGCATTGCGCTGTTGTTTTTTGTATGGCAAAAATTATATGAAATCACTTCGCAAAGAAGGAATCATCTGTTTTCCCATCACATGCAATCAGAAAAAGCCTGAGCATCCGTAAAGCGTATTTTCTTTTTTGCTCGGATGAATTGTTTATTAATTCGAGAATGGCACATACTTCATCAGAGTTTTGTTTGCGTTCGCGTTCTGAATGAGTTGTCCCGTAAATGACGTAATCAAGTGATAAATCCAGAACTGTGGAAATGGCCATTAAGGTCTCAACACTAGCACCACAGCTGCCGCGTTCAATGTCAGCGTAATACTTGGTGGCACGGTCGATTTTTTCGGCAACCTCATCCTGTGTAAAACCAAGAAGCGTACGTTTTAAACGTAACCGTTCTCCTGCGGCTAAACGATCATAGGTTACTTTCATACAGTTATTGACCTCCTGTCATTTGTA
>JAZMZZ010000046.1:0-7169 GCA_045586245.1 Lachnospiraceae bacterium
GTTAGCAGTTGGAGGGCCGTCATAAAATGTGTATGTAGGTCCTTCTTTGCGGCTTTCCATACTCTTTTCAAAAATCTTGTTTTCGTTCCAGAACTTCAGAGTCTCTTTTTCTCTGTCCACAAAGTTCAAGTTCGTGTCAACTTTCTGATACATAGCGTTTTCCTTTCTTTGATTCGTGTGCAACAAAAAAGTCCCGTCCTGTAAAATGTCGAGACTATAGTTAGCTCGTTATACCACCTGTTACATCGTACGGTTTCGAATTGCTCATAAATAAATACGCATTCGAAATGATACGTTCTTCTGCTAACGGGGAAGGTCCGGCCTGCGCTTACTTGTCACCTTTCGGCTGGCAACTCAGAAGTGATATTCCCTTATTTTCTACTTGCATCCGCTTACACCAACCACGGACTCTCTGGGGCTTTTAAAAACAGGTACTGTCTTCGTCATAGTCTTTATTTTTTAATCTTTTGCTATTATACGGCTAAAAATCGCAGTTTGTCAATAAAATTGGGAAGAATTCACGAGGTTTATTTTTTTGAACGGTTCCAATTTCTCGACATCCATGTCATTCCGTGATAAGATAACACTCAAAACAAACTTATTAAGGAGGACCCTCTATGAAACATTGCGGAACAAAACAACTGGAAACCGAACGACTGATTTTGAGAAGATTTCGCCTGGAAGATGCGGCTGCGATGTATAAAAATTGGGCCTCTGATGATGAAGTCACAAAATATCTGACATGGCCTACTCATTCCTCTATTGAAGTAAGTGAATATGTGGCAAATGATTGGATTAACTCCTATTCCAAAAATGATTTTTACCAGTGGGCAATTGTTCCAAAGGATAATAACGATGAACCCATCGGCAGTATCAGCATGGTGGATTCTAATGAAGATTTATCCATCGCACATATCGGCTATTGTATCGGTAGAAAATGGTGGCATAAAGGAATCACATCCGAAGCCATGAGTGCCGTAATCGACTTCTTTTTTGATGTAGTGGAAGCAAATCGTGTGGAATCCAGACATAACCCTCGCAACCCACATTCCGGTAATGTCATGAAAAAGTGCGGCATGAAATATGAAGGGACCTTACGACAAGCCGACCGGGATAATCAGGGAATTTGTGATACATGTTATTACGGTATATTGAGAGATGAGAGATAATTTGGCAGATAGGCTTAACGAGGTAACCAACTATGAATACTGAAAATACAAATTGGAATCAAAGCGTTACGGGTGTCGTTATCAAAGACGGCAAAGTATTACTTGCCCGCCACACCTATGGTGGCGGCAAGGGAATGCTGATTATTCCCGGCGGATATGTAAACTTCGATGAGACTCCGCAGGACGCCCTGATTCGTGAATATATGGAAGAAACCCATGTAGATGTCAGACCGATGGATATTATCGGAATACGTTTTAATATGCGTGACTGGTATATTGCTTTCCGCGCAGAATATGTATCCGGCGAGGCCATGTCTGACGGCGATGAGAACAGTGAAGTGGTTTGGCTGGATGTTGATGAAGCCCTATCACGAGACGATGTCCCTGACCTTACTAAGAAACTGATTCAAAGTGCACTTTCAACGGAATCGGGACTAAGTTACACAGAATATAACGGCAGTACCAGGCATGCGCCGTGTTCTTTATATAGTTTATAAACGACGATTTTATTTATTAGGGAAATACCATGACAGAATATTTTGAAAACTTTTATTTATCCGACGATAAAACAAAAATATTAGCAAAACATGCGGAAGTTCATGCTCTTTTGCAAAATGCCTACTGGGCAAAAGAGCGTTCTGCCTCCGTTATGCGGGACGCTATTGCTAATTCGTTGAATTACGCTGTTTTTGAGACCGGTTCCGACCGCCTTGTCGGATATGCCAGAGTAGTTACCGATTATGCTACTGTATTTTATTTATGCGATGTATTTGTGGATGAAGAGTTTCGAAGCCGTGGTATTGGCAAAAAACTTATTGAACATATTCTTTTGCATGAAGAAAAATTAAGCGGCGTAAATGGATTACTAAAGACAGGCGATGCGAAATCACTATATGAGAAGTATGGTTTTGAGGAATGTAAGTCTATATGTATGGTTAAAAAGGGAAGTCCCAATTAGTTACTGGAGAAAATGATATGCCAACCCAACGCACTTTTACTGCAGAAGCAGAAACCGTATACCACAAAGATTATCAATGCGATTACTATCGCGGTGTGATTATTGACGGGGAAAATAATATTGTAGAGCGATGCAAAGAGATTTATCCTACATACGATGAAGCCTTAGAAGACGCGCAGATGAAATACATGCGTAGTCCGCTTTACTCCAAGCAGGCATCTGAAGAATTAAGAGAAAAATATGAGGCCTATAAAAAAGCCAAAGAAGAAGCTGCGCGCCTGGAAACCGTCTTTATCTATGATCCCGGGGAATGGAACCGTTGGGAATATATGTATGACCATGGGCTTTATCGTTTTCGTTATGTAAACCAAAACGAAGCTACTGCCATAACCGGCATGCGCCTTAGCAAAACACTTATCGGTCTTGCCCTTAGTGCCGCATACGACCGTGCCGGAGAATCCGACAGGGCATTCTATATGAGCAGAGTACGCGAAATCTACGACATAATGGAACTTCCCGGGCATAAAGACATCTGGGAGATAAATAAGGTGTTAGATATCCGCCAGACCAAAAAGGGGGATGTCCGTGTTACTATCCAATACCGTAAGTACGGAAATCTCCGCAATGATTTCCGCAATAGACAGCATCGCAAAACAATTCTTATCAAGCGCAAATGGGAATGCTTTAATGAACTTATGGAATGGTTTGAAAAAATATAAATAAAAGGCAGGGAACCTACAGTTCCTTGCCTTTTTCCTGATACTTCACTAATCGCTCATTCATCTGTTCTGCTTCGGAAGCCGCTTTTTTCCACGATAATACAGACACAACACTAAAAATGACCGCAACAAGCACTACCATACCAATAATCTGTAATGGATTCTTTGCATCAATCCATCCAAACCATAAGCCGCAGCCCACTACGACCACATTATTGAAAAGATAATGCAATATACAAACAAGCCGCATGCTCTTTTTATTGAGGTCATCCGTATAAAACAGAACTCCAAGGCTGGTCAAAAATGACACCAGCAGAAGTTCCCACAGCAAATGCCTGCTAAACATTCCGTCATAAAAGAAGAAGGAACAGTATGCAGCTGCACCAAGCAAAATGCAGGTCGTAACTTTTGTAAATACATCCAAAAATACTTTTATTCTTGCCATTTCCTTTTCCTCCTTACAATCCTAATTTTTCTTTTAAGACAGGCACATACTGTCTGGAAACAATGACTTTTTCGCCGTTTTTCATGGTGGCTTCAAATCTGCCGTTAAATGCCGGGCTGAGTGATTTTACTTTTGACAGGTTCATAATGACGGACTTGGATACCCTTAAAAAATCCGTCCCTACAAAATGTTCTTCCAGTTCATATAACTTCAGTTTTGTCTCGTATACTTCTTTTTCCAGATACAAAAACACCTTATTGTCCACGGCTTCAAAGTAAAAAATATCCTTTGGTGCCACCTGAACAATATCCGTCCCCTTCGTTGCCGTCAGTTTCTCACGCCCTGCTTTTATCGCATATACAAGTTTCAGCAAATGCTCGTCCATCTGCTTACATCGGATAATAATCTCATCCTCCTGACCGTCCATGCGGTCTTCAATCGTAATCTTCATACAGCCTCCCGGTCTTCCTTCTACTTTTCCCAAAGTTTCTTATCTATCATGAATTTTTCTTTTTTTACTGATAATGGTTGCCGCTACAATTGCTATTATAGCATAAAGCGCCAAAACAAGAATCTGTTTTCCCAAAGTAATCTGCATATCTCCACTCCAAAGCACAATTCCCATTTCCTTCGCAAATGTCTGAGACACCAAATCCGGCAAACCTTCAAAGGTAACTTTCATGGCATCTTTGGTGATTACTTCGCGCATCATAGCCGTCCCGTGAATGACCGGCAGGCATTTGAGTACATTTACAATTTTTTCTGAGAGCATCGATACCGGCAGATAAATGGCTCCCAAGAAACCCACCAGCGTTCCCACGACCGTCAGCATGCCTCCCCAAGCACTCTCGCTATGGATAAAAAGTACAAGCAGATAGCCGATTGCCGCATATACAAAGGCATTGAGCATAATCATTCCAAGCAGTTTAAGAACTGCCCCAATGCCAAGGAGACCGAATCCCTGCATTGCCATATAAATCTCTCCGATAACCAGCGTCAGAAAGCTCATTCCGCTGCCGATTATCCACGCCGCCAGAATATAACCAAGAACAATTTTAATGCGTTTTACCGGTGCAACATAAAAGCTGGCAAGCTGTCCTTTTACCTCGTCCTGCACCATGGTCTGCATCACCGTAAGCGACACGGTCAGTGTATTGACTGCAAGAATCCCCGCAAGCGTCCACATTTGAATCAGATACTGCGCATTCTTTTCATCCTGCAAAACATCACGTTCTCCTCCGTATTCGGACAACACCCAAAGCACATTGTCCGTGTTCATTTTCCCAAGAAAAACAACCATCAAAAGCAGAATAATCAGCATCGACAGCACGGAAAAAAATACCGCCGCATAATCCCTCACAAATACCAATATATTTCTTTTTACCAAATAATAAAGTTCTCTCATCTCTTATCCCTCAAGTTTTCTTCCGGTTATATTTAAAAACACATCATCCATCGAGCCCTGCACTACTTCAAAGCCATCTATCATCGTTTCTGCTTCATTTAAAATAGGAATGGCCGACAGGCTGTTCTTCATACCGATTTGCCAGACCTCTTCTTTTTCCATGTGCCTGATTCCCTGTCCGGACAGGTACTTTCTCAAATCCGCTTCTTTTCCGCATTTTGGTACCAGGTTTAGTTTGTCCTTCGCATAGGCTTCCTTTAATGAAAACGGTGTCCCGTACTCTTTAATCTCTCCTGCGTCAATTATCGCTATATGGGACGCCCTTGCCGCCTCCTCCATATAATGCGTGGTCAGAAAAATAGTCATGTTTTCTTCCTTTCGCAACCGTCCGATACTTTCCCACACAATTTTTCTTGTGGCCGGGTCAAGGCCTGTAGTCGGCTCATCCAAAAACAAAATCTCCGGCGCATGTAACAATGCCCTTGCTATTTCACAGCGTCTTTTCCAGCCGCCTGAGAGTTTGCCGAATCTGCGATTGTAGACTTCCTCCAATTGCAGAACTTCACATACGCGGGATACATTTTCAGCGAGTTTTTTGGGATTGCTCTCATATAAAGCGCCACGGATATATAAATTTTCTTTTACCGTCAGCCTGTCATCCAGACAGTTGTTCTGGTATACGACACCGATTTTCTTGCGGATTTCTTCGTCATTTTTCCCAAGCTGCATTCCGCAGATATAAGCCTCTCCTACCGTCGGTTTTAGTACCGTACAAAGCATATTGATGGTGGTCGATTTACCGGCACCGTTTACTCCTAAAAACCCAAACAACTCTCCTCTTTCCACCTGAAAATCAATTTCCTTTACAGCTTTCACATCTGCAAATTCTTTGCATAATCCTTTTACTTTTATAACCGGGTCCATAACTGCCTCTCCTTTGGTATGGTTTGTTTTTCTTACCATAAACAAAAAAATCCCCATGCTCAATAGGGCATGGGGTAAGTTACTTCAGGAATGCTGTAAGTTGCTTTTTATACAACCAAGTTACATCCTTTTCTACAATTCTATTACATCCAAATCATCCGGAACAAATAAGTTCCCGCTAAAATATTCTTTGCCTTCCTGCGTATACAATTCCTTGCGCTTGGCAATCGTCTTATCCTCGGTATGATAGAGAATCAGATTCTTCACATGAAGCATCGTTGCATTCTCGCAGGCTTCCTTCACCGTCGCATGGAACTTCTCATAAGGCTTAAAAATATCCCTGTCACCGTACAGACAGAATGCTTCGTGTAAAAACCAGTCCGCATCCAGTGCATACTCATACTCACATTCGCGGTAGTACTCATCTCCGATAAAAGTAAATTTCTTACCGTTTAACAACCGCATCGTAAAACCGTATTGCTTTGCCTTTTCGGACTGAATATCAAAGAATGTCACATCATAATCCAATATCTTAACCGCTTCCTTATCCTCTAAGGGAATCAGGAAAATCCGTTTACCAATAGTACTGAAAAACTTTTTAACAAGTGTCAGTTTGGCAATCGTCACTATGGTATCCACCAAATCCCTGTGGCAATAAATATTCAGATTGCCCTCGTAACTTCCTTTGCGGATAGCAGTTGCCACCATTCTGATCATCCATACTACGCCCAAAATATGATCAGTATGTTCATGGCTGATAAAAATATGATGAATCTTCGGAATCGGAATATCTGCCTTTTCAAGTTGTGTCAGAATCCCATTCCCGCCACCGGTATCAATCAAAAAATATTCGTCATCATTTTGTATTGCAAAACAGGTATTGTAGCATTTGGTAACCGCCGCATTACCCGTTCCGAGAATTATTATTTTTTCCATTCGTTATTCCTTATTCGCCCTGTAGTATTTCCATGCCACCGTACCCATGTCCAGTGCCAATGCCAACAGTATACAACACAGGAAGAAATAATTAAAGTTGGTCATAAACATTAACAGAAAATCTTCACCCGCAAACAATTCTGCCATTGCCTGTGTAAACGCCGGATTAATAATCGCCGGATTGAACAACCAGAAAATAGCGAGTACCGCAGATGAAATATCTGCAATCATGGTAGCTACCAATACTTTCTTTGTATAGGTTCCCTCGATTAATTTGACAATCTCACGACCGATTCCACCTGCTGCAAACAGCATAATTAAATACCATGTCCCCCGAATAAACTCCACATCAAATATGGAAACAAACTCACCGCTTTCTGCACGGTACATGCAAAGTACCTGCGGGCATGCAAGGAATAATGTAAAGAACAAAACGGAAATACCGATACCAAATGCAATCCCTGCCTTTGAGAACATTTCTTCCTTTTTCGGAATTCTTGGCAACTGGTCTAAGGAATCAAATATCGTATCCATCTTAATTCCCTTATGATACATATAGGCAAACCCTGCCGTTACTGCTGCAAATGTAAATATCGCACCATCCACTACACAG
>JAZMZZ010000047.1:0-8323 GCA_045586245.1 Lachnospiraceae bacterium
AATAACCGGCGCCGCATTCTCATATCCTGCTGTCGCTTCCTTAATGATAATCACATTGTTGTCCGCGTCCTGATAATATTCCAGCCCCTGCTCTTTTGCAAAATCCACGCAGAAATCACTAATCTGCTTCGTATTTCCGGAACCGTGCGGAATCCCGCACATTTTTTCAAAATAGTAAAAAACTCTTTCAGGTTGTAAATGTTCTAACATATTCGCTCTCATTTCTATTTTTTATAATTATAATACTACCATAATAACGCGGAAAATATTAACTAAAGTTTTCTTGC
Source organism: Lachnospiraceae bacterium (assembly GCA_045586245.1). GTDB lineage: Bacteria > Bacillota > Clostridia > Lachnospirales > Lachnospiraceae > RGIG8767. The sequence goes on from JAZMZZ010000047.1 coordinate 288, forward strand.
TTTAAAACAAACCGAAATCGGCGTGGTCATTCCAATATTCTTTGTTTGTTTCGATAATTTGTCTGTCGTTCATAGGTTTGCCTTTTACATTTAAAGTGACTTATCTCTCATTATAGCAATTATAAAAAAGTTGTCTACGTTTGTTTCTGCCACAACATAGACAACTTTTTATATTGTTACTTTCTACACATTTTAAATAATTAATTTACACTTTAAAGCGGTATCCCACGCCCCAAATCGTCTCGATATACTGAGGATTTGCGGTATCGAATTCAATCTTTTCACGGATTTTCTTAATATGGACGGTAACGGTTGCAATGTCGCCGATGGAATCCATATCCCAGATTTCGCGGAAGAGTTCTTCCTTGGTGTAAACGTGGTTCGGGTTCTCTGCAAGGAATGTCAACAAGTCAAATTCCTTGGTGGTAAACGCTTTTTCTTCGCCGTCGATGTAAACGCGGCGGGCCGTTTTATCAATCTTGATGCCACGGATTTCCACGATGTCGTTGGTCTTCTGGTTGGAGCTTACGAGACGGTCATAACGTGCCATATGCGCTTTTACTCTGGCTACGAGTTCACTTGGGCTGAACGGTTTGGTCATGTAATCGTCTGCGCCAAGGCCGAGGCCTCTGATTTTATCAATGTCGTCTTTTTTCGCAGATACCATCAGAATCGGAATGTTCTGCTCTTCACGGATTTTTTTGCAAACCTCAAATCCGTCCATGCCCGGAAGCATCAGGTCAAGAACAATCAAATCAAACTTTTCGTTTAAGGCTCTCTCAAGTCCGGTGTCACCGGCATGTTCGATTGCCACTTCAAAACCACTCAGTTCCAGATAATCCTTTTCCAAATCCGCAATTGCTACTTCGTCTTCGATAATCAATATTTTACTCATTTATATTTCCTCCTGTACTTCCTGATATTTACGTATTACAAAATGCATGCATGTGCCTTCGTCCACTTTGCTGGTCGCCCAGATATAGCCGCCATGGTCTTCGATAATTTTTTTGACAATCGAAAGTCCGATACCGCTTCCGCCCTGCGCCGAATTACGCGAAGCGTCCGTACGGTAGAACCTCTCAAAAATATTCGGCAGGTCCTTGGCTGCAATTCCTTTTCCGTTGTCCTCTATCTCAACGCGGATGGAATCAATCTCATCCAGCAACCGTATCTCTATCTCGCCCGGCCGGTTCTTATCCAGATATTTGACCGAGTTGCCAACGATATTGTTGATAACCTTTTTCAACTGCTGCGGGTCTGCAATAATCGTGGTCTTTTCCGTCAGAAGATTGGAATAATCCAGCTTGATGCCCTTGGATTCCAAATCCCAGCCGACTTCTTCCACGCAGTCGTTAAAATAGTCACCCACATTAATCTTCTGGAAATGATACGGAATCTTGTTGGAGTCGATTCCCGAATAATACGTCAACTCATTAATCAAACGGTCCATATCCATTGTCTTGGTGTAGATGGTCTTAATATATTTATCCATCTTCTCCGGCGTATCCGCCACCCCATCGACAATTCCTTCCACATATCCTTTTATCGAGGTAATCGGCGTCTTCAAATCATGTGTGATGTTACTGATAAGCTCACGGTTCTGCTTTTCATGCTCAAGCTTCTCTTCTGAAGATTCTTTTAGCTTCAGACGCATATCCTCATAACTCTTATAAAGCTGCTCAATCTCGCCGTTATTCTCTTCTATTTGCAAAGCATAGTCAAAATTACCCTTCGCTATGCAGGACATCGCATGATTGAGCTCACGCACCGGGTAGAATACTCCCTTGTTAATCCAACGCGTCAAGCCGACACTGGTACTTACCAACACCAGCACGATAACCACAAACAACTGGAATACGACGCGGCTGGAAATCACTTCGTTCAAGGTCGTAATGACAAATAAGCTTCCCGCTGTATCGTCATCAAACCGGAAATCAAACTGTTTTACCACCTTATTAAAACGTTTGAAAAAATAACCGGCATCCGTTCCTTCATTATATGCACCGTACGGCGGCAGTTCCTTTAACAATTGTTCGTCCTGTCCCTTATCACCGATATAAAAGAACTCATCTCCGCGCCTTGCAACAATATAAGAAGAATCCGCTTTCAACTGTTCATTCAATTCATCCAGGTAATCCGTATTGGCAAAGCGTCCTGCATCAATTCCTATCTGTGAACCGATTTCATAATAGGTCTCTTCTGTCAGCTCCGTTATTTCCGATAAGGATTCCAAAGAAAGATTTTTCAAAACATCCACATTTTTCTCATTAATCAAAACGATTGCGCATAAAAAGATAAATGTAATTACCGTAATGATAATGGGAAGAAACGTCAACGTGATAAATGTCACGGTCAATCTTTTTTTCAGATTCATACTGCTTCTCCGTTTAACCAACTGGCTGATTCCCCCTGTATTTGGGGAAAATACGTCTTTTCTCATATATTATAACATAGTATTTTCTGATAAAAATAAAGCGTTTTCAATTTTCTTATAAAAAAAGAATAAACTTGTTGACAAATGAATTAGATTTATGTATTATAATGATAACAGTAATGATTCCTGTTTTTAGAAAGGAGGAGAGATGGCGCTAAAGTACAGCAGACAACGGGAGGCGATTAAGAGCTTTCTGATGACAAGAAAAGATCATCCGACTGCCGATGTTGTTTATGAGAATGTCCGTAAGGAATTTCCCAACATCAGTTTAGGAACGGTCTACCGCAATCTCACTCTTTTATCGGATATGGGTGAGTTGCTGCGACTTAGAGTTGGCGATGGTATGGACCATTTTGATGCCACCACCGAACCGCATTATCACTTTATTTGTCATACATGCGGCCGGGTCATTGACCTTGAGATGGAGAGCATTGACTCCATCGACGATATTGCCGGTGCCGGTTTCGGCGGCAAGATTGCAGGTCATGTGGCATATTTTTACGGTTCCTGCGAAGATTGCACGGAAAAGTCCTAAGTTATGAAATAAGAAATATCGATTCTATGAGGAATCACAAAATGTAAAATATTATTAAAAAAGGAGATTACGATTATGAAATTTGTATGTCAGGTATGTGGTTATGTTCATGAAGGAGATGCAGCACCGGAGAAGTGCCCAATTTGTAACGTTCCGGCTGAGAAGTTCACAGCTCAGTCAGCAGAGAAAACATGGGCAGCAGAACATGTTGTTGGTGTAGCACAGGGTGCTCCTGAAGACATCATTATGGATTTAAGAGCTAACTTTGAAGGCGAATGCTCAGAAGTTGGTATGTATCTTGCAATGGCAAGAGTTGCTCACAGAGAAGGTTATCCGGAAATCGGCCTTTACTGGGAAAAAGCAGCATGGGAAGAAGCAGAGCACGCTGCAAAATTTGCTGAGTTATTAGGTGAAGTGGTTACTGACTCTACTAAGAAAAATCTTGAAATGCGTGTTGACGCTGAGAACGGCGCAACTGCAGGTAAGTTTGACTTAGCTAAGAGAGCAAAAGCCCTCAACTTAGACGCTATCCATGACACAGTTCATGAAATGGCACGCGATGAAGCTAGACATGGTAAGGCGTTTGAAGGTTTATTAGCTAGATACTTTGGCTAAGCTACAAGCCGAGCAATAATGTAACAAAAATGCCCCTCCAAGTTTACTTGGTAAGGGGCATTTTTTGTTGCATTATTATTTGGCGCCAGCCAAACATGAGGAAGCCGCATAGCGGGTTCCGAATGGCTCGGCATTTTTTATTGACAAATTACTATGCAAGTAGTACCATAGACTCATGGCATTGTCAGTCAATTTGGCAATATTCCATCAAATTGTTCGTTTTATTTACTTCGTATATTCGAAATTTAATACCAAAGGAGAGCGTATTTATGGCAAAGAGAAACGGAGCACAAACAGTTGAAACGGTAGCCGGCAGAAAAGTAGTTGTATCTGCAGGTGTAGGAAAGACAAATGTTGAGGAAATCAAATGGTTAACAGAAACAGTTCTCGCAGAAGCGTCAGCATGGAAATCTTCAGGCTGGGCTTACATCGCAGACTGTTCAGAGATGGATCCGGTTACTCCGGCTGAAGGCAGCGAACTGGTAATTATGACTAAGAAATTCGTAGAAGGCGGATGTAAGGCAATCGGTTTTGCTGAAGGACATTCCATCATGCTCAAAGTTCAGGCCAAGAAAAATACCGAGCGTTCCAATACCGGTATTATGGAAGGTCATTTTGCTACTGTAGAAGAAGCATTGGCTTGGTTAAAAGAAGACATCGGAATCTAAATATTTTATTACAAAAACCCCTGAGAATTACACAGGGGTTTTTGTTTTGACTATTTATCTGTCTAAATTATTATTCCATCATATACCGGTATTTTCCGGTTTGATACCGTAATACCTCTATTGCTCTTTGAAGCAATTCATCTTCATAAGGAAACTTCCATTTTTCTACTTCCTTTACCATTTCTTCTTTAGAAACCGTAAATCTTAAATAACTGCCATATAGCTCATTCGCTGCATCCATCTGTTCATCAAAATCCCGTGAAAATGGTTTGGCAATAATATCCTTTCGACATTCCTCTATTGTTTTTTCTATAGGAAAATCCTGCTTTGTATCCGCAAAAAGCGATAATCCCATATCAAAATACGGACAATAGCGATACTCTCTATTTTTCAAATCATAAATAACCGCGATATTGTTGGTATGACGGTCTTCATTTAAGAAAAACGCATCCATCTCCAGTATTCTTGTCAAATACGGACCAAAGTCTTCCAATCCTGTATAACTAATCACATGATCCACAGTATATTCGATTCGTTTTTTTACGTCTGCAAAATAACTTATCTCCTTAGATAGACTTATTCCGGTATTCTGGCGAAACAGCCTCTCCAATGTAATAAGTTCTTCTGTTGGTTGCAAAAAATTCTTACTTTTACACCCCAACAGTTTTTTTCCATGATAATCAATAACAACCGGCTCGTATATCACATGATTCCCGATTGTTGAATGCAACAGCAAATGGGAAATTACGGTTTCTGATAATGCCTCATACCCTAATTGATCTGCTTTATACCAAAAATCCCCGTCATTCCACTTCCACTGGTTTCCTTTAGAAGAAAAGTGTCCTTCTACTTTCAAATAATCCTGCAAAAAAGTAATCTGTTCCATATACCCTCCTATTCCGGACGATAATACTTCAGACGTATCCATTGCTTATCTTCTGCCATACGTCCCCCCGTCTTCTCAATAATAGAAAGCGGATCATAGCTGTCTAGTCCAAGTGCTCTAAGAATATCTTTCATATGATCCCTTCCTCTCGGAAAACATCTGCTTTCCAGAAAATATTCAAAATCATCCCAATCCGGCTTTGCTTTTACACCAAATGCCTGATGAATAATATCACTTGTGTGATTCACCACCTCAATTTGCTTATCCTTGAAATTCACTAAAATACTACTACACAACTCGTCCTCACACATAAATTCCATCCGCAACAAATAATCCTGCATATGAAATGATTTACGAAAGTCACGATTAATCTCAACCCACTTTTTATAGGTATTATAAATAATCTCATTATAATCGGTTGTATCCACGCGGTTAAGATATGCTGACATTGTCTGCCTGGACACACCATACTCTTCTGCCAGTTTGGTAACAGATTCTCCCTGTTGCCTTCTCTCTTTGATTTTCTCTAAGTCTTCTCCGTTTATGCTTGGCTTTCGTCCTGCATTACGTGCATTCCATGTTGTCATATCTTTCACCACCTTTCATATCATTACTATATTAGCATTCTTCACGCTCGTCAAGTATTTAATTTCTTTACGCGCCATCTTAATAAAAAGACTGTCAGAAGTATTCTTTCCAACAATCTTTCTATTCATATTCTTCTATTCACCAATTATCATATCTTTAATCGCTGTCAGTTCTTCTGCGGAAGGTTCTCCAGGAACCCAATTAATCTTCTGACCGTCATCATTGTATCTCGGAATCAGATGTAAATGAAAATGGTATACGGTCTGTCCTGCTACTTCATTGTTATTCTGAACCAGATTAAATCCGTCTGCCTGCAATTTATCAGTCATGCGGATTGCCATCTTCTTAGCCAGTTTCATAGCCTTGCCTGCTGTTTCATCCGGCAATTCATACAGATTCTTATAATGGTCCTTTGGTAAAATAAGAGCATGACCTTTTGTAGCCGGTCCCAAATCCAAAATTACTCTGAATTCTTCATCTTCATATATGGTATTGGTTGGAAATACTCCATTCGCCAATTTGCAGAAAATACAATTATCATCTCTCATTCTTCTATCCTCCTTCGGTATTCTTCCCGGATTTTCTTACATAAAAATGAATATCTCATCCAATGTACGAAGGATTTTAAAATCACCCTTCATCTTCATATCGCCGCCCATAAATGCTCTCTGGAAGGTCATTCTTCCTGCCATAATCTCATTCATGGCTTCCTGGGTAATCTGCGCTTCTACATCCGCTCTTCCCATCTCATCGCTATATTGCAATTCTTTACCGTTTACGCGCAATCCGATTACCTTACCGGTTCCTTCCACCGTTATCTTATAACTTGCCTTGAAACCCGGTAACGGATGAAAATGTTTCTCAAAACTATTGCTATAATCATCCGTTGCATCCTGATTGTCTTTGCTTAACATCCCCCTAAACATACTTGCCAGTTCCTGGATATCTTCCTTTTGCTGCTGCACATAACTGTCATCAGCTGCATACTGGGATAACTGTTCCGATTCCTGAGGTGTCAAATCCAGATTTTTGGATACCAATACCTTCTGTTTTACGGCTTGGTTACTTGCCGGAAAACTAACTGTCTGCTGCTTGATGGTGCGGTATACATTCTCCGCCTTCTTCTCAATTAAGCTTGCATAGGACTCATTCAGTTCTAAGTCGGAGGAATCTGCAATATAGCCACAGATTCCACTGCATGGAAGTCCGCCCAGAACTTCCCATGCCTGTGCCAATGCCAGTTTGCCTTCACGCTCTCCGTATGTGGTTGACATAACAATTGGACACATATAGATTTTTGCAATTTTTTCTTTATCGCCATATAACCAGCAGGAATCCAAAAATTCCTGCATATATCCGCCAATACCATACCATTCCACTGTTGTAGCCAAGATAATACCATCTGCATCCTTTAATGTCTGTGGTAAAGTTGTAATAGAACCCTTTAACTCTTTTAACATAAAACGTTCTACTTTTACATTCAATTCCTCCAACACTTCCTGCATTTTATTAATTACATATAATGTCGGATCATCCATTAATCCTCGTCCACCATAGTAAATATTAACTTTCATGCGATTTCCTCCTTAGACAAAACACAAACATTAACAACATGCCACTAAGCAGTCCTCCCAAATGTGCTGCCACATTGACCTGCTCACCCACAAAACTGCTGTAAATGCAATACATTACCATGAAAATCATTGCCGGCATGGATATCTTAATCTGTTCATCCCTTCGAATAACCAGATAAAACAACATTCCAATTAAACCAAACACTGCTCCACTGGCTCCATATGAAATATAATACGTTCCTGTAATATATTCATGAAAGCAAGAGAAAACATTACCCAAAATACCCGTTACCAGATACATTGCTGCAAAGCTCCATTTTCCAACTCTTTTTTCTAAAATATCTCCAAGAAAATACAGTAACAGCATGTTACTGAAATAGTGATCCACGCTTCCGTGTAAGAAGACTGCTGTCAATAAGCGGTAAAATTCACCCTCCCTGACATAGGATAAACTGACACATCCCTTTCCGTAGAATAATACCGGATTCACAATGCAGCAAAAACAAAGTATCAAATTTAAAATAACAACAAAAAGCGATATATACGGAGCTTTTTTCAGATATGCTTCTATTTTGTTCTTTGTACTTGGTTTTTCCGTTTCCTCTTCTGCTACTTTATCAAATTGTGACGGATCTTCCTTCCACTTTGTTAAAAAACCCTGTAGCAAAGCTTTCATACCATAAAAATCCGGTTGCTTGTCTTCCTCAATAAAAAGCTCATAATCTTTTAAATCAAT
>JAZMZZ010000048.1:0-4754 GCA_045586245.1 Lachnospiraceae bacterium
TTGGTTGCGGACTTGTATTTGTTGCGGTATTACTTGCGCAGATGCCGCAAAAAAGTAAGGCGTAATACATATTTTTTATGGAACTGGCAATACTACCATTAAATATTTAACAGGTGGTATTTGCTATGGACTATATCAATGCATTTTGGGTGGGCGGATTAATCTGCGCCCTTGTACAGATATTATTGGAAAAGACAAAACTTCTGCCGGGAAGAATCATGGTAATTTTGGTTTGCACCGGTGCGGTATTACATTTTCTCGGAATTTTCCAGCCAATTCAGGACTACGCGGGAGCAGGCATTTCGGTTCCGTTACTCGGATTTGGTAAAATATTGATGGAAGGTGTTATGGAAGGCGTAGATAAAGAAGGTTTCCTTGGGCTCTTTTCAGGAGGACTAAAAGCCGGTGCCATCGGAACGGCGGCAGCGCTGATTTTCAGTTATCTGGCAAGCCTTGTATTTGATACAAAGATGAAGAAATAGAAAGAAAACCGGATGTTTATTGGGGAAATTCTCAAAACATCCGGTTTTCTTTATTTAATAATCGAATTTAATTTATCTTTTATTACTTAAGAACGCCGTCGTAAATATCGCCGGGGAGTTCCAGTAAATCGTAATCTCATTTAATGAGTAGCATTCCCATCGGTCAAGGAAGCATTTCATAGGTGGAGTGCCCGGAGCAAGAACCTCTTTGGCTGTTTCATCAGCCGGTGTTTTGAATGGACCACCGGATACATAGCCCGGGATGGTCTCCTCGATGCCGTCTGCTTCTGTGACACGGTTGTGCGGATGGCAGAATGCATTGGCACCGACGCCGGAAATATAACTGTAATCGGCGGCGTTTACGCCAAGGATATAATCCATCTGCTGTATGGTTGCGTCATAATATTCTTGTTTGCCTTCCAAAAGATAAGTGGTGCTAAGCAACATTGCCCTGTTTAAGACAACCATATTGCTTCCCCAGATAAAGTCATCCGGCAATAAGTCGACGCGGTAGCCGCTCTTATTAACAATGGAAAGGATACGGTCTGCTTCTGTAAGCAGAGCAGCACGGTAAGCCTTTTTAAATGCGGCTTCCAAAGTATTATCATCACAATCGCAGGTATCTGCATTGCCTGTAATAAGTTCATTTTCAAATAATGCCCATGCGGCAAATCCACTGATATCCGCCCAGCCGAATTCGGTTGTGACTGTCAGATTGTCAAAATTAATTTTTGCATCTGTCAAATAACCTGCATCGCCTGTACAACGGTACAATTCCGTAGCGGCCCACATTCTCTCATCAATGTCGCTGACATCGTCGTATTCACCGGTATTGGTCTCCTTAGGATTGTAAAAACCGATAAATTCAGGATGAGCCTGTAACCACTCGTAAGAACGGAATGCAGCATCCAATGCCTCTTTTGCAAAATCAGGCTCGTAAGGCTCATAGATTCTGGAAGCAAGTGCCATGATTGCTGCAAAATCACCAACTGCCATGGAGGATACCGGATATAAAATCATCTGGTCCGTATCATCACAAGGCATTACAAAATCGGCATGGCGGAGTGTACATTGCTTGTGATAAACACCGCCCTCCTCATTTTGCATCTGCAGTAACCATTTCAATTCATATAAACATTCATTTAATATATCCGGCATTCCGTTGCCGCTTTCCGGGATGTTCAAACTCTTATCAAATGCATCCGGGAAAAAGCGGTAGGCATAAAGAATATGTGCCAGTGCTACGGATGCGGCGGTGGAATAGCGGCCGTAATCGCCGGCATCGTGCCAGCCTCCGCGGATATCAAAATATTGCATATCCTCGGCCTTCATTTCTCCGGCCATGAATTTTTTGTATTCATCCCAAAGTACGGATGGAGCCAAATGACAGGTTGTTCTTGCAAATTGTCCCGCATATTCCGGAAGCAATTCCATGCCGCAACGCTGGAAATAAAGCATTTTACTAAGTAATGTATGAAGATTGGAATACAATCCGGTGCCTATTGCAAACGGGTACGAAGTCACATCGCCTAATTTGATAAAATACTCTCCAGGTGTAGTGATTTCAGAAAAATCAAGATGCCACACATTATCGCCGGAGGCTTTATCCAATCCGAAATAAGCAGCTTCCTTCTCTAAGACACAAATTCCGTCAGAGGCACATACCTGCACGGTGTCCATAGCTTGCGCCACAGCACCCTCATTTTCGTCACATTGCGCCAATACAGCGGTTTTGATACTGTCCGGGGAATACCCCATCTGATTAATATAAATTTTCATAAGATATCTCCTTCTTATCTAAAAATTTCATAAATGTAGTGTCCCATAACTGCTCGGACTGTTTGTCCAGCGTGAAACCGGAGTAATCCACACCGGTGGTAATGTTCATTTCTCCCTGCTCAAAACGGATGTTGACAACCAGGTTCTGTACCTGCGCATCTTTTGCTAAAGTACCGGCTTTGTCAAACATCGCATCCATGGCTTCGGGCTTTAAATATAGTATAAAAGCAAACTTTGTCGGAGTGCGTTTGCCCTTAATCAAATCAAAGCAGACCGGGCGGATATCCTTCCATTGCGCATATTCATAAGCTGTCTGGGAATCCGTACCGGTGTTAGTGCTGTCTTCGCTAAAAAAGGCTTTGTTAATATGCCCGTCTATAAAATAGGGAACAAAGCTATGTATACTCGCTTCTTTTAACAAAAAGGAGTCAAAAGTTTCGCCGGCAAGCAATTTTGCCATAAAATCCTTTTTATCTTTAATTTTACATAAAATCATGTCAAATAGTTCCTCCGAAAAGATGGTCCGGTTTGCAGATAGACCCTAAAAAACGTTGTCCTTGCAACATATCTGGCATTGACAATAATCCGGTTATTTGCCATATAAAACTGTCCCAAAGGCTTCAGTTCACTCAGTAAATTGTCGATGTCATTTTCGGTAAACATGGTGCTGCCATCCTGCAGATGGATGGTGATATTGCGCGTTCCTTTCCGGTTCTCGCAATAGACAATCTCACGTTCCGTAAGGTAATGGGTCTTTGTGATGCTGCGGATTTCGATTGTGGGAACATAGTTTTCCACCTTTTGCTGAATCAGTTCTTCCACCATGGCGGTTAAATCGGCAACAAGAACCGGTTTGTCCATGAAAAAAGTGTTGGATAGTTTCGGTTCACATTCCCTGTAATCCATGGAAGAACACAGGAAAATAATAGGAGATGCGATATCTTTTAACCGCAAATCCTTTGCCAAATCATATGCAGAATACGGCTTACTTGGAATGTCTAAAAAATAAGCATCGTATATGCGTTGGGTATTAAGCAGGGTGTCAGGATTGCCAAATGTAGTTGTGTAGATAGGGCAGGAGTCTGTCCGCCTGTCAGATTCGCGATCCAGAAGACGTTCCATTTGCTTGCGCTCGCCAAAGTTCGTATCAAAAAGTGCTACAGATAGTGATTTTGCCATAAACTACCTCGTCTGTAATAACAAAGAGCCCGCAAAGCGGGCTCTTTATTCCGAAATTGCTATATTAATTATAGCGTTCTCTTTATAAGATTGCAATCTCAAACGGACCGTTTAAGAAGTATAAAATCAAAATAATCTGAAGAACCAGAATGGCAGGCATTCCGTATACAAAATACCAATGTCTGGTCTTGTGGCGGAAGAAATACATTCCTGCGATGGAACCGATACTGCCGCCGATTAAGGCAATGGTAAACAGCGTTGCTTCCGGAATACGGAAAGCGTGCTTTTTTGCTTTGTATTTGTCGATGCCCATAAGTGCAAAGCCGATCAGATTCATAACAACCACATATGCGGTCAGTAATAATATAACATTCATAATTATTTATTCTGTGCTTCCTGCATCTTCATTGCACGTACCTTGCAGGAAAGTCCGAATAAGTTGATGAAACCTTCTGCATCGTGGTGGTCGTATAAATCACCGGTTGTGAATGAAGCAATGCTTTCATTGTATAAAGAATATGGAGAAGTAGTTCCTGCTTTGATGATGTTGCCCTTGTAGAGTTTGAACTTCACTTCACCGGTTACATACTGCTGTGTAGACTCGATAAATGCCTGTACGGCTTCACGAAGAGGAGTGAACCATTTACCTTCGTAAACAATCTGTGCAAGCTTGTTGCCCATATCCATCTTCATGGCATAGGTATCACGGTCTAAGATTAATTCTTCAAGCTGCTGGTGTGCTTCGTAAACACTGTTTCCGCCCGGTGTCTCATATACACCACGGGATTTCATACCAACAACACGGTTTTCAACGATATCTACAATACCGATACCATGCTTTCCGCCCAGTTCGTTTAATGTGCGGATAACATCGGAAACCTTCATCTGCTTGCCGTTAACGGAAGTAGGGATACCTTTTTCAAATGTCATGGTTACGTATTCGCCTTCATCCGGAGCTTTTTCAGGAGTAGTTCCAAGAACCAATAAATGGTCAAAGTTTGGTTCGTTAGCCGGGTCTTCCAACTCAAGACCTTCATGGCTGATGTGCCATAAGTTACGGTCACGGCTGTAGCTGGAATCTGCGGAGAACGGAAGGTTGATTCCGTGCTGGCGGCAGTATTCGATTTCTTCTTCACGAGAGTTTAATGTCCACTTGTCATTTCTCCAGGCTGCAATAATCTTTAAGTCAGGAGCAAGTGCCTTGATACCGAGTTCAAAACGGATCTGGTCATTTCCCTTACCGGTAGCACCGTGGCAGATAGCAGTAGCGCCTTCTTTTCTTGCAACTTCCACAAGACGTTTTGCAATAACAGG
>JAZMZZ010000049.1:0-2019 GCA_045586245.1 Lachnospiraceae bacterium
TCTGACAGTTCACTATACTTTTTGCCGGTTTCAACCACATCGAACAATTCTTCTGAAACTGTGTAATAGCCATCCGCAGACTTCGGTAAAAGTCCATGATTCAGTTTGTACAATTCGCTTTCCGGATTGGTACGGCTAAAAAGCAGTTCGTACTTATCGCAAAGAGCCATACAGCCATCAAGCAAAGAGGTGTCGTCAGAATCGTATATGGTTACGGTGACATAGGTATTCAGTTTATAGTCGGTAACGGTAATCGGTTCCGTACTGTTTTTTGCACCACCGGCGGCATTGCGGTTATAAAAGAAAAGTACCACAGCAAAGAACAGCAAAAGAGCAATGACCGAATAAATTCTTTGTTTCATACATGTATTTCCTTTATTTTGTACGAATTAAATTTTATCATGTCATTTCGTGGAATTCCATAGGGAAATATGATATTCTAAAAGACAGAGAATAGCGATGTGATTCAGAAAGAATTTAGAATATGGACGAAAAAAAGAAAGAGCGTAATGACCGGATTTTAATAGTGGGAATTATGGTATGTGCTGTTTTGTTGGGGCTTGCTTTTTTGCTGAAAGGAAGCGGTGCCGGCACAACGGTGGTGGTGACGGTTTCCGGAGAGGAATATGGCAGGTATTCCCTGTTAAAAGAGCAGGTCGTTCAGATTGGAGATACCAACACATTGGTAATCCATAACCATGAGGCGGACATGCTATTTGCGGAGTGTCCGGATCAGATTTGTGTGAAGCATACGCCGATATCAGAGACGGATGAGAATATAATCTGTCTGCCGAATCAGGTGGTGGTTACCATTGAGGATATTATGGGTAAAACAACGGAATCCGAATTGGATGCTGTAGTAAAATAGGAGGTGCCGGATGAAAAAAACAGCGTTTTGCGGACTGATGCTGGCACTGGCACTGATTGCTTCCTATGTGGAGAGCCTGATTCCGGTTCCGATACCGGTTCCGGGTATCAAACTGGGAGTGGCCAACAGTGTAGTCCTTATTTTACTGTATTATTCAAATGCTAAAACGGCTTGGGGAATTTCGATAGCAAGGGTAATCCTGTCAGGTTTTATGTTCGGCAGTCTGTCATCCATCTTGTATTCCTTAAGCGGAGCAGTACTCAGTCTGCTGATTATGAGCCTTTGTAAAAAGAGAGACTGTTTTACGATGACAGGTGTATCCGTTGCCGGCGGTGTCAGTCATAATGTCGGGCAGATGGTGATGGCGTATCTGGTGTTGGAGAGTAGTGCGGTATGGTATTATCTGCCGGTGCTTATGATAGCGGGATGCATTACGGGATGCCTTATCGGAATACTTGGAAAAGAGATTTTTAAGAGAATGCCGAAGGAAGATGCAACAGGAATATAGAGTTTCAGAACGGAAACTGCAAATTATAGAAGAACGAAAAAACGAAAGAAAAGGATGGGAAAACTATGAATTATCAGGAAATGATGGAAAACGCAAAAACCTGTATGGGACCTTACTGCAAGGCATGTGATGTATGTAACGGCAGAGTGTGCCGTAACCAGATGCCGGGACCGGGATCTAAGGGAATCGGCGATACGGCTATGCGTAACTACGACAAATGGAAAGAAATCCGCGTAAATATGGATTGCCTTTGCAAGAAGAAAGATACGGATACATCTTTTGAATTATTCGGAAAAACCTTTGATTATCCGATTTTTGCCGGACCGGTTGGCGCGGTAAATCTTCACTACGGCGATAAGATGAATGACATGGAATACAATGATATTCTGGTAAGCGGTTGTGTCAAAGCAGGTATTGCGGCATTTACGGGTGACGGTACGAATCCTGACGTAGTAAAAGCAGCGGCGGCAGCCATTGCAAAAGTGGACGGACTCGGAATCCCTACCATTAAGCCATGGAACAAAGAAACGATTGATGAAAAAATGGCACAGGTTAGGGAGAGCGGAGCATTTGCAGTAGCAATGGATATTGATGCGGCAGGCCTTCCTTTCCTTAAGAATATGAATCCTCCTGCAGGTGCCAA
>JAZMZZ010000050.1:0-5607 GCA_045586245.1 Lachnospiraceae bacterium
TCATTCTTTGAGTGAAAGAATTCACTTTCTGACTTCGTTAATACATTCTTCTGCGCAATCGCTTCTACTGTACAGATTAAATCAGCTGCTTGTGATAGTTTATACTGATTCGTCTCTATCTTTCTAAATTCCACATTAGAAAACATGGTGTTAAACACAGACACAAGAATCTGTGCCAACTCAACCTGTCCATAGTCATAATAAACAATAATTTTATCAAAGGATGAAAAATATGTATCCTTTGCCCGAAGCTGATTGGCAATCTCTTTTGTCAATTTATCCGTGTAAGCCAGCTTAGATTTTTCTGCACAATCGCCCTGATTAATCACAGGACAGATGTATTGAATGTCCAGCAAACGAGTAAAATGATACAATGCATTAAACAACGCTTTTCTTTGTTCTCTCAAATCATTTTTATAAACGCTTTCACGTCTGATTAACGGACCTGTGTGAATCGTATGTTCCGGATACCCCCAATTACTTACCTGTCTTTCCAAAGCTTCAATATTCTTTGAAATATCTATTTCCTGATTATGTAAAACCATTGCAACATAGTAATTCGGCGAAGAGGGATTGTATTGTCCAAAATCTCCCGATTCATCTATAAAAACACTAAGTACTTTTTCCTTCATGTAACCGCCCCTTTAATAAAATAAAGAGTGTGCTTTGCACATTCTTAGCGCGCGAGCAATATTGCGAAGCAATAAATCTCCTTTTGCGAGCTGCGCATACAATTTTACTTTACAGGATTCTCCTGTAAAGTAAAATGGCGGGGTAAATCCCCGCCAGCCGGTGGACCAGGACCTTTCGGTCAGCCCAAATATTAATGCACTTCGTGCAACAGATTCATCTCTGTATAAATATTATATGTTGTTTTCCCTAAAATATCAACTGATTTTTATACTATTTTAGTCTCGCAGAGCGAAATACACCCTTCGCACAAATCTTCGATTTGTACTCTGGGCATTTCGCCCTTGCAGGGAATAATCAACTCATATAATATATTTATCTGCTGATTCATTTCGTCGAATCTTGTTTTCATCCATCTTTTTTCTTCATCTGTAACTGCTGAATATGTACGTTCCCTATACATTTCAGTCCATTTATCATAAAATTCTCCATCTGACTCTAAATATATCAATGCCTGGGTTACAAATTCGTCTAATGACGAATATTCACTTTTAGGTGCTAACACAATCAAAATATTTTGTTCAGATGATGGATTATTAAAACAAAAATGTCCAAAATCTATTGCAATCATATAAAACCTTCCTAACCTCAATTTCGCATTATAGTATGGCGGCGGGGAATGATCCCCGCTTTACAATCGCCCACGCATGGTTGCAGGTTACGCCATCTTTCCACCCTTGTAACTTTATAGCCATGCACATATCACAAGGGGGCTTATAATAGTGTAGCTTATTTTATCTTTTCTTTTGAAACAACAAATCTGTAGCATCCCGCTTCCGATTCTAAATCATCAGGTTTTTCCGTATTTATTTCAACGCTATCCCCAAAATCATTAATAACCTCTGCTCTTATATATCCATCATATGGTAATTGCAATATATCATCCATATGAACACCTGCCAAAACAGGAACCTTATCAACAAAAAAATGTTTATGATTGTAATAATCTTCAAGAACTGCCCGACAAATCCCCGGATAAAATGAATCATCTAAATGCTCTATTATTTGTACTCTGCATTCACACATCATCCTTCAATTTCTCCTCGCGCTACTAGTGTGCTTCTTTGTATTAATCTCCTTGCATCCAGTCAATATCATATCCATCTAACTTTTTCCAATGAAACATTTCTTTAAAATCATTATAGCATTCTTCACAAATACAACAACTTAAATCCTCTGGTATAAACCACCATTGATGAGGAGTGTCCTGCACTTTTTCCCAACAAAACATACACCTTTTTAAATGTTTAGCATATTGGGTAATATCTTCTCCATCCGTTGGATTTATAGCTTTATTTTTCAGATGTTCTACATCATTGAGCAGCAATCGCCAATCATCTTTTTCAATCATACATTTTACCTCTTACAATCATAATTCCTTACTTTTTATTACATCAAGTTCATAACTTATTATAAGTTATTACCATAGGAACTGCTGATTCCTACTATTTTCCTTTCCCTTATTTTTTCCCTTATCAGAGGTCATAACCAAGAATAAAACGATATAACACGATACAAGATGTGATGAAGAAGACACCCACGAAAACTTTAGTATTTTCAATGATTTGCCAAGATTTTTATAACAAGATATAACCGTTATTAAATCCCTAAAAACACCTCATGTGAGAATTCAAATTTTCTAACTCTTCTACATATTGGAATTTGATTATTCATTATGTAAGGATTTTTTCAAAACATGCTAAAACTAAATTTGGTTGTTCTTGCAATCTCTTACCTGTATCAACAAATCCCGCTTTTTCATAGCACCGTTTGTTCTTCATCAAATCTTCTGGAAAATCTACCAAAAAACATTTTGCGTTAGGAAATTCCTTCTCGCAAAGAAGTATTGCGGTTTGTGCAATTCTTTTACATTGCTGCTCAGGTTTAATATAAACTCGTTGTAAATAGTATTGCCCTTCTTCTAAATTTTCGATAAATGGGGTTCTTCCTTTACACTTGTAAAGAACACCTCCCACAATTTCTCCATCTAAAAAAATTGTAAAATAACGAAAGTAATCTGAATTTAGTCGATTAGCAACATCTTCCACGCCTCGTAAATAAGGGTTGCCCTCATCGCGATATTTCTCGTATAAAGGGAGAAAAGCAGCCTTTTGTATGTTGCATAATTCTAACGATTCGTTTTCTTGTGTTGCTCTTATTGATATATTCATAATATCCTCCTTTATAAAAATTTACCATACAGTAAATTCAAGTTTGTCTAACTGTTTTGCAGTTTTCTTCTATTTACAACATCACTTTTATCACACAATATCCTCGATCCGACACTGTAACCCATCAGAAAGCCGCAGTACAATATCCATCTGCGCCTTCCTAATATCCTTTGCTTTCCGTTCATAGGCACGTATGGTATTTAAGGATACACCTGACCGCAAAGAAAGTTCCTCCTGGGTCAATCCACAACACTTTCGGACCGTCTTTAACTTACTTTCCTTCTGCTCCAGATGTGCATCCAGTACCTCCAGTGCTTTCTGCACATCTGCCTCATGAAGGGTGTCGTACCGTCCCAACAACTCCTCGTAGGAAATCGTCTCTAAAATATCACGAAAGCTTCTTCCGGAATACCACTGATAATACGCCAAAATCCACCCGGTCCAATACACATCGGAACGACCTTGTGTCTCGATTACAATCGGTTCTGCTTCCTGACCGCTGACCGCTTCTACCACATCCGCATACAGCTCCGCTCCGCTCTTCCCCGCAATATACTTCGGGTTCCCGGCTTCGATTTGCTCCGCAATCCCCGACTGCAGAAACTTCTGCAAAAACCGCTCACCGTCTTCTCCGTATTCATAAACTGCATCATGAAGCATATTTCCCACATTTCTCGCGGCTTTATCCAAATAAATGGCATTGTAAACGTTCGTCATCCGGTCTCATCTCCTCTCGCAAAATGTCCAATACAAACAGATCATCCTTTAACACAGACAATTCTTTCTTCTGCTTGCGATAACGATCTCTTGCCTGCGTATCACGTTCCATCCTCTTATAATAATATTCTCTGTAATCCGCAGTCTCGTAGCCGATAAAAGTAATCTGACGAAAGGCCTTTTCCGAAAGCAACACTACCTGTTCCCCAAGTGTACCAAGCTGCATTGCCTGATTCAAATCCCTCACCGAAATCGTATTATTAACAAAATCCTGTGCGAAAGAAAAATAAGAATCGTCCGCTCGATATCCGACGATAACATCCACATCACTGATATCGGGCAGAAAATGCGTAAGAATGTACTCTCTGGCATTACTTCCCACGCTGTTGTCAATGTCAAAACGACGGTTTTGGAGTAGCAACGCCAACCAATTTAAAATGTGAAACTCCCCTTTTGTCAAATGCAATACCTTCAATCCATCAAGAGACAACACATAACGATTTGCATAACCATCCTTCTTTGTAGGGCAGGCCCATTCCTTTGCAAGTTCAAGACTCTCGGTACAATAAAAGCCCAGCCCGTAGTCGTTATATTTCTTTCCGACGCCGTACTGCGGAACTTCCACAATCTGTTCGGAACCGTGATAAAGTGTAAGTCTGTTTTCCATAACGCCCTCTCAAAAAGTAATACCGTGGTATTAGTTTCTTCTCAATTTAATTATAATACCGTAGTATTACTTTTGTCAACAATCAAATAAAAATTATATTCTATATCCTATTCTCACCTGCTCTCCTTCCTCACAAAGTGCCTCGCCTCCCATTGCAAAATAAAACTTCTGTGCATCGTAATTCCTTCTGTTTACCGATAAAAAGAACTCCTTATATCCATGTTCTGTGACCAGTTTCTTCGCGATACGAAAGAACTCTCTACCGATTCCCTGCCGCTGGTACTCTTTTAAAATATACAACAAACCGACTTCCTGTCCATACTCCCAAAACGGCCTGTACGGCTTTCCACAGGTCATAAATCCTACGATTTTTTCTCCAGTAATTGCCACATATAACGAAATCTCCGAATTCTCTACAATTGACTCAAATATCCTTTTATTCTTTTCCACATCATATCCCTTCAATTTCTCCTGTGGATAAATCCCCTGATAGGTTGTGTTCCAGACCTTTCCTTTTAATACCGCAAGGTTATAGCAGTCTGCAAGGCAAGCCTCACGATAGCTGATGTGTTTCTTATTCTCTGTCTGCATTTGCTTCATTCCTTTCTTTCACTTACTGCTTTTGATTCAAAACTCCCCCGGCTCCTTTACTTCTTCACCAAATACAGCATTACATGCTGCGGCAGTTCCACTTTTCCTCCGTTTGCATTGATATACGCTCTTACCTCCTCCAAATACTCCGCTCTTTTCTCCTCCTGCAATGCCTGCGTCCCTGAATACGTGTTAAGTAGCGTCACATATCGCTCCGCGTCGTAGGTATCAGTCCACCGATACTCAAAAACTTCCGGTTCTCCAAAACAACCGCCCGAC
The DNA here is from genome assembly GCA_045586245.1 of Lachnospiraceae bacterium. Taxonomy (GTDB): domain Bacteria; phylum Bacillota; class Clostridia; order Lachnospirales; family Lachnospiraceae; genus RGIG8767. The sequence continues at coordinate 5,116 of JAZMZZ010000050.1, forward strand.
TGTATCTGCGCAATCCTTCGCTCTTTTACCTTTAAAACACCCTCCGCATCAAATCCCAGAGACTCCTGCGGAAGATACTTTTTCTTTATTGCGTTCAGTCCGTCAAAAATTACTCCCTCATAATAGGTCACAGAGGACATATGCCAGAACACCGCCAAAGTTCCTCCGACGTTTAACATCTCCCATGCTTTCGGATAACCAATCCAACTATCCACCCAATGAAACGCCGTAGCGGAATAAATCAAGTCATACTTCTTTTCCGTTTCATACTGCTCAAAATAGTCTTTTACTACCGTCACCTTGGGATTGTTTCCGTACTTTTGCTTCAAAAAGAGCACTTGCTCCTCACTAACCTCCAGTAAATCAAATCGGAAGTCTCCCTGCAAAAACAGGTCCGTTGCCTGTCCCGTACCGGCACCTACCTCCAATACATCTGCCCCTGCTCCCAGTTCCGCAAACTTCATCACCGTATCATACAATTCCTTCGGATAG
>JAZMZZ010000051.1:0-1926 GCA_045586245.1 Lachnospiraceae bacterium
ACAATAAGCATAATCAGCACACCTGCAATAAACACAAGCGTAATACCATGCATAACCGTTGAAATCAAAGAATACTTTGATACTTTATCCCTAATCATCAATATTTAATCCCCTATGTACAAATTCCCTTTTACAAAATTATTCCACCTTATCCAAATCGTAAGGGGTTAACTGATAAACGTAATAATTCAGCCAGTTGGAATATAAAGTATTTCCGTGTGCTCTCCACTGAAGCATCGGCTTTTTACCCGGATCATCGTCCGGATAATAATTCACCGGCACGTCAATCGGAAGTCCTTTTGCAATATCCCTCTGGTATTCTGCTTCGAGTGTCAGTCTGTCGTATTCAAAATGTCCCTGTACAAAGACCTGTCTTCCTCCATTTGCAATCGCAAGAAGTACACCCGCCTCGTCAGACTCAGCCAAAACCGTCAATGCTTCACAATCATGAATCTTCTGTGCATCTATCGCTGTATAACGGCTGTGCGGCACATAAAACTCATCATCAAAGCCTCTGACAAGAGGAATTCGGCGGTTTAATACACGCTGCTTATAAATACCGAACAATTTCTTAGGCAGTTCGGACTTATTCAGACCATAATGATAATACAAACCTGCCTGGGCACCCCAACAGATATGGAAAGTAGATGTTACATGGGTCTTGGTCCACTCCATAATCTCACAGAGTTCCTCCCAATAATCCACTTCTTCAAAAGGCATCTGCTCAAGCGGAGCTCCCGTAATCATAAATCCGTCAAACTTCTGGTTCTTTATCTCATCAAATGTTACATAAAATTTATTCAAATGTGTCGCAGATGTGTGCATGGACACATGACTGTTTAATTTGATAAATGTAATGTCTACCTGCAATGGCGTATTGGACATGGAGCGAAGCAAATGAAGCTCCGTATCCTGCTTAACCGGCATCAGATTTAAAATACCCACCTGCAAAGGACGGATGTCCTGATGCATCGCACGGGTCTCATCCATCACGAATATATTTTCATTTTCCAATATTTCCTTTACGGGCAAATCATTCTGAATTCTAATCGGCATGTTTCTTATCTCCTGCTAATACTATCTTCTCTATTAAACCACTATAATTCCGTTGGTTCAATCCCTAAGTATTCTCTGATAAATGTCTCTTCGGTAATAACCGGCACATTCAATTGGGCTGCTTTCTTATTCTTGGAAGAAGTGGAAGTACTGTCATTATTAATCAAAGCATCCGTTTTACCGGTAACGCTTCCCGTCACTTTTCCGCCAAGACTTTCTATTTTAGTCTTTAAGGTATCACGATTTTCAAAATATTGCAAACTTCCCGTAACAACAAATACTTTTCCGTTTACAAGGTCATTGCTTCGGTCAATCGTTTCATTCTCCAAATCCAGTTCCAAAAGAAGATTCTTAAACTGTTCCGCATTCTCCGCTTTTGCAAAATATGCATAGAATGCACCCGCCAGAACTTCTCCTACGCCATCGATACTGCTAAGGCGCTCTTTGTCTGCCGAAATCATCTCTTCCACATCAAATGCAAACTCACGGCATATAACTTTGGCATTCGCAAGTCCGATTCCTGCAATTCCGAGCGCATAAATGACTCTCGGCAAAGAAGTATGGCGTGCCTTGTCCACGGATTCAATCAAATTGGTATACGATTTCTCGCCAAAGCCTTCCATCGTAGTAATCTCATCGCGATATCGGTCCAGATGAAACAAATCCGTAAAGGTATGCAAAAATCCCATTCCCAAAAATTTTTCCAAAGTTGCTTCGGAAAGCCCTTCAATATTGAGGGCATCACGGTTTACAAAATGAGAAAATGCCTTTACTTTCTTAGCATCACAGTCCGGATTCATGCAATACAAAGACTGTGTATCATTTACCTGCTGCAGTCTTGTCGCCCCGCCGCAAACCGGACAGCAATCC
>JAZMZZ010000052.1:0-3639 GCA_045586245.1 Lachnospiraceae bacterium
TTTCTAATCGGCGCGACAGGATTTGAACCTGCGACCTCTGCGTCCCGAACGCAGCGCTCTACCAAACTGAGCCACGCGCCGTTATCGTAACGACAAGAAAGATAATACTATACTTTTTTCCTTTTTTCAAGAGTTTTTTGAGGAGGACATCATGGATACGGAAAACAGAAGATATCAGATTTTGCATTTGCTGGAAAACCAGCACAAACCGGTTTCCGGTACGGTTTTATCAAGATTATTCGGTGTCAGCAGGCAGGTAATCGTGCAGGACATCGCGCTTTTGCGCGCAGAGAATAAGGAGATTCTTTCTACCAATAAAGGATATGTACTTTTTAAGCCGGTCGATGATACTGGGATTTATAAGAGAATATTCCGAGTAACGCATAGTCTGGAGAATATGGAAGCTGAGCTGAACTGTATCGTGGACAATGGAGGATATGTACGGGATGTGCTTGTGGACCACGATTTGTACGGTCAGATTTCCGGACCATTGAATTTGGGTAACCGGGCGGATGTGGCTGAGTTTATCCAGAAAGTAAAGGTCAGTAAGAGTAAACCGTTAAAGGTTTTGACGGACGAGATTCACTATCATACAGTTGAGGCGAAGTCCGAAGAAATACTTAATAGGATTGAGAGAAGACTGGATGAGATGGGAATGCTGGTAAGAAAGTAAAAAAACACCGACCCCACGGCTCATATGTCCGCAAAATCGATGCTCAAGTGCGCCTCCAGGGGCTCGAACCCTGGACACCCTGATTAAGAGTCAGGTGCTCTACCAACTGAGCTAGAGGCGCGTATCATTTGTGACGCAAGTGTTATTATAGTGCATGGTTACCATATTTGCAAGCATTTTTTGTTGAAAATTTCAGATTTTTTAAAAAACTATAAAGGAGAACCCTTATGATATTCGAAAGTCATGCGCATTATGATGATGAAGCGTTTAACGAAGACAGGGACAGTTTGTTATCTTCGATGAAGGATAATGGGGTAGAATATATAGTAAATGTATCGGCGGATTTCGAGTCCATCGACCCGGTTTATGAGCTTTCGCAAAAGTATGATTTTGTATATGCTACGGTTGGCGTTCATCCGGGAGCAGCCAAAAATATGACGCAGGAACGCTTTGAATATTTGCAAAAGGCGGCGTTGCGTGATAAGGTGGTTGCCATCGGAGAAATCGGACTGGATTATTATTGGGAAAAAGAAGAGGCGCAGAAAGCCTGTCAGAAGGAATGGTTTGTAAAGCAGTTACAGCTGGCAAAGGAAGTGAATAAGCCGGTGATTATCCATTCGAGGGAGGCGGCAGCGGATACGGTGGAGATTATGAAACAGGAATGGGCCGACGGATTGGCGGTTATTCATTGCTACTCGTATTCAAGAGAACTGGCAAAGGTTTTTGCGAAGATGGGATATTACTTTGGCATCGGCGGAGTGTTGACGTATAAGAATGCCAGAACACTTGTTGAGACGGTAGAGTATGTCCCGATTGAACAGTTGTTGCTTGAGACGGACTGTCCATACTTATCGCCGGTTCCCAACCGCGGCAAGAGAAATGATTCCTCTAATTTGCGTTTTGTTGCAGAAAAGATTGCAGAAATTAAGAATATGTCCTATGATGCGGTAGTGGAAATAACCAGGGAGAACGCGAAGAGGTTCTTTTTCGGGGAATAAAGGAAAAAGTGGCACAGGACAGCGCCACGAAATGTAAAGGATTAAGAAATGGCGAATTTAGGAATTCCATCCAATACCATAGAGGTATTGCAGAAATACAATTTTAACTTCCAGAAGAAGTTCGGGCAGAATTTTTTGATTGATACGCATGTACTTGAAAAGATTATAGATGCATCTGAAATTACAAAAGAGGATTGCGTTTTGGAAATCGGGCCGGGTATCGGAACGATGACGCAGTATCTGGCAGAGAATGCGAGAGAAGTTATTGCTGTAGAAATTGATAAGGCCCTGATTCCGATTTTGGAAGATACCTTAAAGGAATATGACAATGTTACGATTATTAATGATGACATTCTGAAGGTTGACATAAATCGTATTGTGGAAGAAAAGAACAACGGTCAGCCGATTAAGGTGGTTGCAAATCTTCCCTATTACATTACGACGCCGATTATCATGGGCTTGTTTGAGAGCCATGTGCCGCTTAAGAGCATTACGATTATGGTGCAAAAGGAAGTGGCGGACAGAATGCAGGTCGGACCGGGAACCAAGGATTATGGAGCATTGTCTTTAGCGGTCCAGTATTATGCCAAGCCGGAAATTGTAGCGAATGTACCGCCAAACTGTTTTATCCCAAGACCGAATGTGGGAAGTGCGGTTATCCGTTTGACCAGATACGAAGAGCCGCCGGTGAAAGCAGAGGATGAGAAATTTATGTTTAACGTAATCCGTGCGTCATTTAACCAGAGAAGAAAGACGTTAGTGAATGGTCTGCAGAACGGCGGGCTGGGTCTTTCCAAGGAAAAAATCTTGGAGGCGCTGGAGGAAATGAATCTTCCGGCTACCATCCGCGGCGAGGCGTTGACATTGGAACAATTTGCGCAGCTTAGTAATATATTACGATAAATGTCGAAAGATGACGGATTCTGTCTTTTAATACAAGTTAAAATATGGTACAATTCCTTCAAATATATTGTGAATTGATACATATTCATTTTTTAGCAAAAAGAAAGAGGAGGGTATACAAATGAGTGCCACAATTTGGTCCATTTTACCACCGGTGATCGCGATTGTATTGGCGTTGATTACCAAAGAAGTTTACATGTCACTGTTAATCGGTATTTTTGCGGGAGCTATGCTTTATCAGCCGGGAGTTATTACTCCTATTAATACCACATTCCAGATTATGGGAGATAAGATTGGCGGTAACGCAGATATCTTAATTTTCCTGGTATTGCTTGGAATTTTGGTTGCTCTTATTACTAAGTCAGGTGCATCCAGAGCGTATGGCCAGTGGGCATCCCAGAGCATTAAGACCAAGAAAGGTTCCTTACTTGCAACAGCAGCACTCGGTGTTGTTATTTTCGTAGACGATTATTTTAACTGTCTTACCGTTGGTACTGTAATGAGACCGGTGACAGACCGTTACAAAGTAACAAGAGCCAAGTTAGCATACATAATTGACTCTACGGCAGCTCCGATTTGTATCATTGCTCCGATTTCCAGCTGGGCGGCAGCAGTTGGTTCTTCTTTACCGGAAGGATCATCCCTTGACGGATTTTCATTGTTCTTACAGACTATTCCGTTTAACTTCTATGCATTATTTACATTGGCATTTGTATTATTTATCATCTTAACGGGAATTGACTATGGTAAGATGAAAATTGCAGAAGACTCCGGAGATCTTGGAATTGAAGAATCTTCACAGGAACAGGAAATTGAAGGCAATACAAATGGTAAGGTTATCGACTTACTTCTTCCGATTATCGTATTAATCGTAGCTTGTATCGCAATGATGTTATATACAGGCGGTATTATGGATGGCGTTGGTATCATCAATGCATTTGCAGACTGCTCATCCGCAAGAAGTTTGGTAATGGGTTCCTTTATTGCATTGGTTGTTACATTCCTTTTCTATATTCCAAGAAAAGTTATTACATTTACAGAGTTCTGTGATTGCTTCGTAGCAGG
>JAZMZZ010000053.1:0-3007 GCA_045586245.1 Lachnospiraceae bacterium
AGTGTAAGAATGCGTTTAAACGCCTTGTCATAGATTTGATAAATTTCGTTCATAGACGTGTTAATCCTTTCCAAAAACTATATTCAGTTATAACAAAATAAAAGTACGTAATTATACAATCATAGGCATCACCAACTCTCAAATGAAAATGGAAGTCTTCGGTCGAACGACCTGGAACTACTTAGATGTAATGGATATCCCACGTAGGGATAATGAATATGGCATCTCATACCATATATGAATCATAACATAGGACCTGTTTATACGCAATGCTTTTGTATATTTAAAAAATATGATATCATTTATACAAGCATGGACAATACTCCATGGGCAAAAAAACTTCTACTTTACAGAAACAAACAGAAAGGCCACCCACTATGGAAGGAAGATTAACAGCATTCATTATATGGGCAATAATAAGTTTACTATTTGTTGTAATGGGCATCTATATTTGTTTTTCCAAAGAAACGAAACCTTTTGGTTTTTGGGCAAATGCGGATGTTGCATCGGTAACTGATGTGAAAGGCTACAATCGTGCTCTGGGAAAACTGTGGTGCGTGTATGGCGTTTTGTTTGCATTAATCGGAATCCCATTATTGGATCCGCAAAACTCAGGCATGCTCATTCTGACTATATTGGGAACCATGTTTATTAGTATAGGTGCTATGGTAACGTATGTGGTCGGTATTGAGTCCAAGTACCGCAAAAAATAGTAGATGGTATCTCATATTCCAAAAAGAAAGGACATCTATGACCAACATATATTTTATTCGACATGCCGAACCGAATTATAACAATCACGATGATATGACAAGAGAACTCTCTGCCAAAGGATTAAAAGACCGCGAACTTGTCACTGATTTCTTAACAGACAAGCAAATCGATATTGTCATATCCAGTCCATTTAAAAGAGCCATTGATACCGTCCGCGATTTTGCGGATGAAAACGAAATGGATATTACCATAATTGACGATTTAAGGGAACGTAGAGTTGACAGTTGCTGGATTGAAGATTTCACTTCTTTTAGCAGGAAGCAATGGGACGATTTTTCCTACAAATTATCCGACGGCGAATGTCTCGCTGAGGTACAGACCAGAAATATTGCAGCACTCGATAAAATATTAGACGATTACAGAGACCAAAATATAGTTGTCGGCAGTCATGGAACCGCTCTAAGTACTATCATCAATTATTATGACAAAACCTTTGGTTATAATGAATTTGATGCCATCCGCCACCTTATGCCATGGGTGGTACAATTCACATTCGCCGGAAAAGAATTGATTCAAATAAAGACATTCAATTTATTTCAAAACCCTAATTAACAGGACACACTATCATAACACCCGGAGAAATTTATGAAAAACTCATACAAACATTTTGAAAACAAAGAATGCCAATATTATCCCTGCCATGCGGATGTGCAAAATCTAAACTGCTTATTCTGCTACTGCCCTTTATACCCGCTTGCCGAATGCCCGGGGAATTATTCCTATATTGACTCAAACGGCACACGGATAAAGGAATGCTCGGACTGTACATTTCCGCACGAACCGGAAAATTATGATATTATTATTTCCCTTTTGTAATAATAAAAAAGAACTCATTTTACGGAGAACCTATATGCGCTATCCACTGGACAAAGAATTACGCATTTTACAATTTAATAAATTGCCTCTAAATATTAATGCATATCCGCTTTTTAACTTATTTATGCGGTTGGTTTTTTCATGCAAATCAGACAATGAAGTGAATGTCACCTGCCTCCGGACTCCCGGTTATAAAGGGGCTTCTTTGCATACTTATGTAATTGAACCAAAAGAAGTTTCCGGCCCGCTTCCATGCCTTGTGTACTTCCACGGCGGGGCTTTCATGCTTAAGGCTTCCGGAAGCCATTACCGTATTGCAAAAGAATATGCCAAGAAACTTCCCTGCAAAGTGGTATATGTAGATTATCGCCTTGCCCCCAGACATCCTTTTCCGATACCGGCAGGCGATTGTTATGAAACGTACAAATGGGTATTACAAAACGCCGATATTCTGGAAATTGACCCGGACAGAATTATTATCGGCGGGGACAGTGCCGGCGGCAATCTGGCAACTGCCGTAACGCTTATGGCAAGGGATAGGCAACTTGCTCTTCCGGCTGCCCTTCTCTTAATCTATCCTGCTACCGACAGACGCATGCTTACTAAGTCCATGCAGGAATATACGGACACCCCTGTGTGGAATGCTAATCTTAACAAAATGATGTGGGATGCCTACTTAAATGAAAAAACACCCAAGCATGTCGAATATGCCTCTCCTATGGAAGCAACTTCCTTTGCAGGGTTTCCGCCTGCCTATATTGAAGTGGCGGAGTATGATTGTCTGCGTGACGAAGGAATTCTTTTGCATGAACGATTGCAAAAAGAAGGAATTTCAAGTGAATTGTATGAAATCAAAAATGCCTGCCATGGATTTGAGACATGTATAAACAGTCAGCTTGTAAGAGAATGCATGGACAGGCGGATTAGTTGGCTCTCACAGTTATTAATATAAAAGCTGAATCATCTTCTCCTCCCCCACAATACATTTCATTTCAAACAACAAGGCCCCGTCCAATGGACAGGGCCTTTACTAATTCTCTTTTTATTAATCCCTAAAATAAGCCACACCGGATTCGAAGATCTTAAGATCCTGCTCGCCGTAGATGTTAACAGCAACAGAAGCATCTCTTCTTTCGCTGTGTGCCATCTTACCGAAGCATCTTCCATCAGGAGATGTAATACCTTCGATAGAGCAGTAAGAACCGTTGATGTTCCACTCTTCATCCATGGATACATTACCATTAATATCAGAGTAAACGGTTGCTACCTGGCCGTTAGCAAACAACTTGTCCAACCATTCCTTCGGTGCTACGAAACGTCCTTCACCGTGGGATGCCGGGTTAACATAAGTTCCACCAAGTTCTGCCTGTGCAAGCCAAGGTGACTTGTTACTTACTACCTTTGTATACGCCATCTT
>JAZMZZ010000054.1:0-4856 GCA_045586245.1 Lachnospiraceae bacterium
TTATTCTCCAGCCTTTGCTGTAAGTTTCCTTATATACAGAACATATCCAATCAGCATAACAATATCGGCGCCAATCCAGGCAAGCGGTTCTGCAAAGAACAGCGCATTTTCGCCCCATAAATATGGAAGTACGAATGCACCGGATACACGCATCACCAGCTCTGCCACGCCGGACCACATAGGGCAGGTACTGTTACCAAGACCAACAAGAGCGCACTTAATAACATGCAGGCAATATAATGTCGGCAGGCAGGCACTCATAGTCGCCAGATACCGGTACGCCACGTTCATGGTTGCTTCCACTTCCTGCGGTGTTCCGGAGATAAACAGCATCAGGACATATTTACCGAACAAAATAAATAATACAGCCATTATCACAGATGCACCAAGTGCAAGTATCATGGCTTTACGGATTCCTTCCCGTGCACGGTCTATCTTACCGGCACCACGGTTCTGTCCGACAAATGTTGTCAATGCATAAGCTAATGAAAGCCCTACAATTTCAAGCAAGCCGTACAATCTGCTGGTTGCTGTCCAACCGGCTATAAAAGCAATACCGTACAGATTTACTACAAGCTGTAAAATGATTCCGCCAACCGATACTACTACATTCTGAAAAGCCATCGGCAAGCCCATATACAATAATTTTCCGCACAAGTCCCTCTGCAATGCAAAGTCTTCTTTGGTAAAACGCACGAAATCTATTTTAAAAAGACAGGTAAACGAATAAATTGCCGCAAAAACCTGTGCAACTACCGTTGCAATTACCGCTCCTGCTACACCCATTCCCAATGGACCAACAAATAAAATATCCAAAATAATGTTAGCAATAGAAGCAATTACCACTGCCACAACCGGGTCTTTACTGTTACCGAGCGCACGCAGATGGCATGCTGCAAAATTGTATGCCATCATTACAGGGGCTCCGAAATAATAAATTCGCAAATATATTAACGCCATATCAAAAATTTCAGCCGGAATATTAAGCAGCTTCATCATCGGAATCATAACCAACTGACCGGTGACCATAAGCACAACCGAAATAATCGCTGACAAAACAAAGGAATTGGCCATGGTTTTACGGACACGTTCCTTATCTCCGGCGCCAAATGCCTGCGCTGCCGGATTGGCAAATCCTTCATTCATTCCCATAATGGCGCCAAGAAGCAGCCAGGTCATCCAACCGCCGCTTCCTACCGCAGCCAGTGCCGATACTCCAAGAAACCGGCCGACTATCATGGTATCCACTACCGTATATAACTGCTGGAACAGATTTCCTCCCATAATCGGAAGTGCAAATGCTATTAACATCGGGACAATTTTCCCGGTTGTCATATCCTTAGTTTTTGCTGTTTTCATGTTCATCCATCCTGTCTTATCACGTTATCCGCTTCCCGTTGTTACTCAACCGCAACCGTCTCATCCAATCGGAAAGCATACAAAAGACGTTCTTTGACTTTACGTCCGTTTATATTCTCTAACGCTTTCTGATAATAATCAAGTTGTGTTTTGTATCTTTGTACAAGTTCTTCACCGGAATTTATTGCATCGGTCTTATAATCGAGCAAAACAGTCTCATTATCCTCCACAAAATACACGTCGATAATACCCTGAATCAACACAGTCTCTTCATCCGGAAATTCCTTCGAAAGTTCCTTTGCCGGGATTCCGAGTACAAAAGGCTGCTCCTTATACAAATCCCCGCGCACTGCTGCCGCTGCCATACGCTTTGCAATCGGACTCTGTAAAAAAGTAATGACCTTCTTTGGATTCACCAAATCCGCTTCCTGCTGTGTGATTCTGCCGGTATCGATGTGAGTTTGTACCTGCGCTTCATACCACACCCATAATTCTTTTTCAGAAGCCTCTGTTTCCAACTTCGCAAAATCCAGCAATTCAAGCACTCTATGGTACGCACTACCCCTGTCGGAACCGCTTGCCTCTTTTTCCCCGGAAGCAAATTTCGGAATATACGGATTTATCACCTCGGTATCAAACAGCGGTTTCGCCACCTCTTCCATGGACTCCTTTTCATAAGCCTTATGCATGGCCGCCATCTTCAACTCCGAAACGGAAGTCTTGGTATACAAGTTCGCAAGATTACCATGTTTATAAGTAAAATGAATCTGCTTAAGCAGTTCATCATCCGTCTCCTGCTGCGGTTCTGAAATCATCCGGATGAGTTTTTCCTTATCCCATTCATGGGATACCGCCATTGCCACACTCTTCTCTTCCAGCATCTGCGGTGTGTAAAGAGTTACTGCGATATCTGCCGCATTCTGTTCTGCTGTTTTCGACGCAGAGTCATGCATCCATGTACCCTCCGCAACATATCCACCCTGTTCCATAGCATCTGCAAACGACGGATGATGCGCCATTGCTTCCACTATCCAATCCAGATAGGACTTGGCACCGATACGGCTTCTTAGATGACAAAGAATACCGTCCTTTGTCCTGCCGTCAATTCCCTTTGCCATTTTTTCAAAACTCGGACAGATACCGGCTAAAATCAGTTTTTCTTTTGCACGGGTAAGGGCTACATACAATACGCGCAGTTCCTCGCCCAGATTTTCTTCTACAATATGCTTTGCCAGAAAACGCTTGCGAAGGTCCTTATATTTAACACGATTTCCCATGTCCACATAATCCAAACCGATACCGTAATTGGAATCGCAGATAATCGGATTACGTGCATCCATCTGGTTAAATCTTCCGGCACAGCCTGCCACAAAGCAAATCGGGAATTCCAATCCCTTGCTCTTATGGATAGTCATGATACGGACTACATCATCCTGCTCATCCATAATTCCGGCCTCGCCGAATTCGATGTCATATTTCTGAATTTTATCGATATAGCGGATAAAATGAAACAATCCGCTATAACTGGACTTTTCAAAACTCTCTGCCTTTGCCAGTAACATCTGCACATTGGCAAGACGCTGCTGCCCGCCCGGCATCGAAGCCACTTCATAGAGGTACCCTTTTTCCTGAATAACGCTGCGAAGAATCTTATGAATCGGCTCGTAAGGAATCTGCTTGCGGTAACCGGTATACCAGTCTGCAAAAGATTTACATTTCGCTGAAAGTTCTTCTTTCTTTTCGCCTGATATCTCTTGAACAGCAGCCACTCCGCTGTTTTCCACAGACTTCGCCCATACCTGCACCTTTTTCCAAAGCGAACCTTCCTTCACAGAACAAATCAAAGCCATCTCTTCATCCGTAAATCCTGCAAGTGCAGAAGTCATGGTGCCAAACAGAGCAATGTCCTGCTTCGGGTTATCCAGGCATTTTAAGAAATTCAATAACACGCGGATTTCACCCGTCTCAAAATATCCCGAACTCTTGGTAACATACGCCGGAATTCCTTCGCTCTCAAAAACAGTTTTAAAGACTTCATCCCACTCTTTGGTCTTACGAAGAAGTATCACAATATCACGGTAACTTGCCCTGCGAAGCTCTCTCGTGTGCTCATCCGTTACATAGTAATCTTTCATAAGTTCCTTGATTTTAAGGGCAATCATTCTCGCTTCCTGCTCTTTGGCATTATCACTGTCTTCTTCTTTTTCCAAAAGACAGAGTTCAGCAATATCCGGTATTCCCTGCTCTTTATCCGCAAAGGATGCCCCCAGATATAAAGCACTGTCCTTATCGTAAGCCACGTTACCAAGATCCCTGCCCATAATCCGATAGAACAGGTAATTGACACACTCCACAACTTCCCTGCGGCTACGGTAATTCTTCGCAAGGTCGATACGCTGTAATTTGACCGCATCGTGTACTTCCTTCTCATAAGTGTCGAATTTCTCCATGAAAATCTGTGGTCTCGCCAGACGGAACTGATAAATGCTCTGCTTGACATCACCAACCATAAAGCGGTTGTACACGCCGTTATCTTCCTTTGAGATACACTGCAATAACCACTCCTGCACTAAGTTAGAGTCCTGGTACTCATCTATCATAATCTCATGGAAATACTCGCGGTACTCGAGTGCAGTCTTGGTCGGGACATAAACATCCCCTTCTTTCTGCAACAAAATCTCAAGTGCAAAATGTTCCATATCCGAAAAATCAATTAATTTCTTATCCTTTTTAACTGCCAGAAAATCCTCATGAAAAGCAAGGAGTGTATCGCATAACTCCCCGATAATCACCGCATTTTCTGCCGCTGCTTCTCGCATATCCTCTACGGAAAACGCAAAGAAATCCTTTTGCAATCCCTGCAGTGTCTTTTTAAAATCGTCCCTGTGTTTTTTTACAAGTTCTTTAAAATCAGGGTCCACACCTTCATCCTTTTTCGTGGACAAACGAATAAAATCAAGCACCTGCATTTTCTCATGAAGCTTGGTATAGGAATCACAGGCAAGCAATTCATCTGCCAGTGCCAGGTCTGCTTCCATCATCGGAAGATATGTAGACGGTCCTCCCACCGCCTTGCAATCCTCTATATTCTGCAAAGCCAATTCCTTACAATATGCCAAGTCCCTTGCGGCATAAGCATAAATCTCCTGTACCCAGGCCGCCGAATCAAAGGCCTCCCCAATCGCATAGTCTTCCTTGCGCTCACTAAGCCAGTCTTTTACAAAAGGATAACTAAGCGCACGGTCATAAAGGGAAAACAGTACATCCCTAAACCCTGCAAACTTGCTTCCTTTAACAAAGCGGTTTAACAGATGCTCAAACTTGCCGTCCGTATCATCAAGTAATCTTTTTTCCAGAAGATTGTCCATCACATCTTCTTTTATCAAACGGATCTCTCCCTGGTCCGCCACGCGGAAGCCCGGTTCCAATCCGATATCATTAAAATTGTTCTGCAAAATAAAGAGACAGAAACTGTCAATCATCATAATCTGGGCATG
>JAZMZZ010000055.1:0-3050 GCA_045586245.1 Lachnospiraceae bacterium
TTCTTACCCATGAATTTTGCAAGAAGGGCTTCACCCATACAATGGTTTAACTTGTGCGCGCCTGTATGATTCAAATCTTCACGCTTAACATAAAGCTGTACATTTCCTAATGAGCCTGACAATCTCTCAAGGTAAGAAACCGGAGTTGGTCTACCCTGGAATTCCTTACGGATACGACGAAGCTCGCTGATAAACTTGCTTGATTTACAGATTGTAAAATATGCCTCGTTGATATCTTCCATTGCCTTTTTTAATTCAGGCGATACATATGCTCCACCGTACTTGCCGTAGTAACCGTTTGCATTCGGATAATGTTTAAAATATGTATCAAAATCAATATTGTTATAAATCATAATTATGTCCTCCTGGATTTGATAATCTATCCACTCCTCCTACTATAAACGGTTTGGGATATTCGGTCAAGTTTTTTCGCCCTTTTACCGAATATCCCAATTTTGGCATTAATAAAGTCTCTCGCTATTTTAATACTATTTTCTCTTCCGGCAAATACTGTAACAGCATTTCATTTAAAATCTGCGGAATAATCGGTTTTGACATAAAACTATTAAATCCCTCTGCCAAATATCGTTCCCTGTCTCCAACAATAGCATTGGCCGTAAGCATAATAACCGGAATATTCTCACACAATTTTCTTTCTTGCAAGATATGGTATGTCTCAATTCCATCCATATCCGGCATCATATGATCAAGAAAAATCATATCAAATTTATTTTTTTCTGCCAAAGCAAGACATTCCTTTCCGCTCATGGCTTCTTCTGCCTGCACATTGTATTTCTTTACTAATGCTTTGAATACTTTTATGTTTAGTTTATTATCATCTACCACCAAAATTCTTGCATCAGGTGCAGTGAATTCTTTCGTCTGTCCGGATTCCTGTGCAGAATAAGGTGTTTTTTCTTTATAGTTTCCTATTGGTGTGGCATCAACTACTTTTTGTACTATTTCAAATGAAAATTCACTGCCCTTTCCGTACTCGCTCTCTATTTCCAATTCGCTGCCCATCAGTTTTAATAACTGCTGGACAATATTCATTCCCAGACCGGTGCCTTCGATATTTTTATTCTTTTCCACATCAAATCTTTGGAATGCATCATAGATTTTACCGATATTTTCATTCTTGATACCGATTCCCGTGTCTTTTACGGAAAACCGTAAAACAGCCTCTTCTTTATCAAATTTGATGCAGCTTACTTTTAAAATAATCGAGCCTTGTATTGTATACTTTACGGCATTGGTAAGAATGTTTAACACTACCTGCTTAATTCGCTTAGCGTCACCACAATATTCCCTTGGCATATTTTCATCAACATCAAAAGACAAAGCTAATTCTTTCTCCTTCGCCCTGATGCTGATCATACTGTATAAATCATTTAAAACAGTTCTAAGCTGATAGTTATCCTCAATGATTTCCATCATTCCGGATTCTATTTTGGAAGAATCCAATAATTCATTGATAATGCTTAATAATGACAATGCCGAATTTTTAGCATCACTCGCGTAATTGCAAATCTCAGCATCATTACTTTCCCTGAGAATCATTTCATTCATTCCCAACATCGCATTAACCGGTGTGCGGATCTCATGGGATACACATGCCAGGAAATCGGATTTAGCCTTATTCGCTCCTTCTGCTTCTTCTTTTGCCTTTTCAAGCTTAACCATCAATTCCTGCAGTTCTGCATTATGCTTGGAGATCAAATTGATATTTTGCCATCTGTCCGTATCATCCCGCAATTCGACCATGTAGCCACGGACTTTTCTGCCGTATATAATCGGTTCAATTCTACATTCAAAATGTCTCTCACTATTTTCATATACGAATACTTTCTTAGCATTCTCGGAATACTCGCTAATCCATGTTGAAATCACTTCCATTTCCGGAATCTTATCAATCTTATGGTCTACCACACATTCTGAAAGACCATGGAAAATATCCTTGGCAGTCTGATTACAACCCAGATAATTCATTTTTGTATCGAGCATTATATATCCGTATGTACCCTGCTTAGCGAACGAACTGGCAATATTATCTTCCACATTATATATCATTCCGCGACGATACAAGTATAAAAACACCCATCCGTTTATCACATAAACCAATGGCATGATTTCAATATTAGAATTAATAATACGACCGCCTATAAACAAGCTGATATTCAAAGCTTCCATAACTAGCAACGCACCTAAACTGTATTTGGAAACCACGCGTCTTTTTACTAAACTGTATACCAACAATATAATCTGAACAATCAAATACCCATATAGTATGATATAAAACAATTTATGCGCCGGGCCATAGGTATGTCCTAATACCGTAGCATCCGCATATTTTTCAAGCCAAATCCCGTCATAATATATATCGCTATATCCGATTGTTAAAACTCCTACATACACAATAGTGCTGTATATATATATAATACATCTTAACCATGGTACAATTCTGTAATTACAAATCGCACATACCAAAAACAGAATAATCGGCGGCATGAAACAACCGCCCAAATAGCATATTTTATTTGCTAAAACTGCCTCTTCCAAACTTGTAGAGACTGCGATTGCCAAATAAGCACCATTGGTTAATGCGAATAGCAATAGCAATATCATAAAATAGTAGTTTATTTTATTGGGCTCAAATATGAATATTATAACAAGTAAATTAATTACAGCAAGGACTGCCGTTATTAAATAATAATCAACCATATAATATCTCTCCTTTATATCATCAACATAACAAAAATATGTATATTGCGTCAATAGGACAAATTAGAAATCCTCCGGATTGCTCCGGAGGATTCATTAGGCAATTATTAAACTAATTCAAGAACTACTTCCATAGCTCCGTCACCCTTACGCTGACCGATCTTGATGATTCTTGTGTAACCACCATTACGTGTAGCATATTTAGGTGCGATTTCATCAAATAATTTTGCACAAAGATCAACTTTCTTAGCTGCTTTCTTCTTGCCGTTTTCAGCCTGTACTGTTACAGGATATAAAACTTTTAACATCTGTCTTCTTGCATGAAGTCT
>JAZMZZ010000056.1:0-2543 GCA_045586245.1 Lachnospiraceae bacterium
ATTACCGAACCAAAGTTTGTAGTGGTGAACGGAAAGGCCACAATTGATAAAGAACAGGGCGTTGTAACGGCTGCATTTGATACGGCAGACCCGAATATTTATATCCGCGTATCGGATCGTGTAAAGAGCACGGGAAATGCCTTTACAATGACGATGCAGACAGTTATGTTGCCAAAGGAAATGGCAAAATCACTTAGTAAGGAATTGAGAAAGAAAATCCGTTTATGATCAGTATGGTGAAAACGGCCGTCAAATCGGCTCTTATCGAAAGAAAAATTGAAGAGTATTATGCCGGTTTGGATGAGCAGTTTGTATCTTATGATGCCTGGATAACTGACAGGGAAGCCAAGACACCGGTGACTCTGGCATTGCTTCGGCCGGATTCCGTGCGTGTGGTAGAATTTGCAGAGTGTGCGGGAGAAATGCCGGCAGGACTTGGTGAAGAAAAGGATTCCGACAGTTTTGTGGTATTTGTAAACAGGCGCAACCGGATGGCGCCGAATGCGCTTACCGTTAT
Organism: Lachnospiraceae bacterium; assembly: GCA_045586245.1. Lineage (GTDB taxonomy): Bacteria > Bacillota > Clostridia > Lachnospirales > Lachnospiraceae > RGIG8767. The sequence continues at coordinate 518 of JAZMZZ010000056.1, forward strand.
CGGTGATTTTATGCTCCGTAATCCGGACTGTGTTCTTGCCTATGGGGATGAGGATGAGTGGAATCATGATTGTACTGTCCGAATGAATCCGTGGTTTAAGCCTGATTTTGCACCCGATACCTTATTGCAGTATTTGTATTATGGAAATGTGATTGTAGTGCGTGCGAATGCCCTCCGTGGTGTGAACTGGGCAGGTACGGATGATTACTTATACAATCTGTATGATATGTGCCTGCAGTTATCATTGCCGGTAAAGCGTGGTGCGGTTGGACATATACAGTATGTGTTGTACCATGCATCTGATTTGAAGCGTTTATGCGTAGAGAAAATCTATGATAAATTGAAAAAAACATATTCTGACAAGACAAAATATGTCGGAAAAGAAAATAAAATATCGATTGTTATTCCAAGCAAGGACCATTCGGGGATTTTGCAAACCTGCCTGGAATCATTGAAAAATAAGGATAATATCGAAGTTGTTGTAGTCGACAATGGCAGTTCTGATATAAAAAAACAGAATTATGAGAAATTAAAAAATAAATTTAGATTTAACTACATATACGAGCCGATGGAATTTAACTTTTCCAAGATGTGTAATCTTGGAGCAAAGGCGGCCACGGGCGAGTATGTATTGTTTTTAAACGATGATATTGAGGCTATGGATGATAAGTGGTTAACCAATATGCTTTCCCATGCACAGAAAAAGCATGTCGGAGCGGTTGGCGCTAAACTCTATTATCCGGACAGTAACACCATCCAGCATGCCGGCATTACAAATCTGCGTCTTGGACCGGTTCATAAGATGCAGTTTTTGCAGGATATGCGCCCGTATTATGATGGCAGAAATATATTTGATTGTAATGTGATTGCAGTTACGGGTGCCTGTCTTATGGTACGTAAGGCCGTATTCGAAGAATGCGGTGGTTTTTCTGAGGATTTGGCTGTTGCATTTAATGATGTGGAGTTGTGCTTCCGGCTTTATGAAGCAGGCTATTACAATGTGCAATGTAATTCTGCGGTATTGTACCATCATGAGTCATTAAGCCGTGGTAATGATGCGAGTGAAGAGAAGCAGTTGCGTTTACAGAATGAACGCAGGAAGATGTACGATATGCATCCGGATTTGTATGGAACGGATCCGTTCTATCATCCGTATCTGAATGGGAATATTCTGGACACGAATTATTCGTTTGCCTACGAATATCCGGCTTGTGAGGAATTTGATGTCTGTGCACCTCAACTTATGAAGGGTGGACTGAACCCCGAATGGTATAATGATTGCCTGCTTATTTCATTGGAATATGCAGATGATTTGACAGCCTGGATGGAGCATCCTGATAAAGAAGGAAAAGAATTGTATTTCCAGGGTTACCAGTTTGTGATTGGCTCAGATAATGCGGTATTTAGCCGTTTTCTTCTTTTGCAGAATGAAAAGACGCAGGAAGTGTATAAGGTTCCGTGTGGTGAAGTATTCCGCCCGGATTTGGATGTGAATGTGGAAGGTGGGCATGTTTCGCTTTGCGGATTTGCATTGGTGATTGCCAAAGATTCCATACCGATGGGAAGATACCGGGTTGGTTGTATGGCGGTTAGTAAAGTTGGCAGACAGAGACTTTGCCGTTTTGTAAATAAATTTATTGAGGTTTAAATTATGACAGAGATGGATTATCGGGAAGCATATGAAAAAGAGCATTTAAAATGTGCGGATTATGCGGAGCGGATTGCGCAGTTGGAAGAGGAAAAAGATTACCTGCAGTTCCGGTTGGACCGTATCCACAACAATTCATTATGGAAGGCTACAAGCGGTCTTCGTAAAGTGATGCATGCCGTAAAAAGACAGACGGACCGTATCAAAAATTGTGGCGGTTTAAGAGGAATCTGGGCTAAAATTAAGTATAAACAGCGCGAGCGTGTGGCAATGGTACAGCACGGAACGGCGAGTTTTCCGGATGAGGCAAGGGCAAAGCAGGAGAGGGAAACGGTTTTTGCACGAATGGTAAAAATCAGTATTCTGGTGCCTTTGTAT
>JAZMZZ010000057.1:0-13903 GCA_045586245.1 Lachnospiraceae bacterium
ATTTTCTGGAATTGTTTACTGCATACGCCTGAAACCATTCTCCAACCTGATAAAACAGCATAACGGCTGCCGCCTCGTGATATTCCCCCACAAAAAACGCTCCGACCGTAGCCAGTAACATCAGAAAATTCTCATCAAAAATCTGCCCTTTTGCAATATTCATACAGGCTTTCTTAATCACATCGCCACCGATTACAAAATACGCTGCCAAAAAGAGCAGTAATCCGATTACCGTCTCTTCCACAAATAGAATAAAGTGGTTACAAAGTATCGCCGTCACAAACAAAGCCGCCCCAAACAATATCTTCTTAAGCCGCTTTTTTAATTTCTTTGTCATACTACAGACTCCTCAAGCGAACCGCTATTTTTCAATCACTTCAACATCCGGCTCAAATTTTTTCACAATCTTTTTCACTTCTGCCGTAAGGCCTGCTGCCTTATCGTCTTCAATATCCACTACCAGTTTCTGTGTCAGTAATGTACAGGTGCTCTTTTTTACACCATCCAGTTTCGCAACCGATTCCTCAATCTTGCCCGCGCAATGTGCACAATCCAAATCCTCTAAAATATAAGTCTTAATCATTATAAATTCCTCTCTTTCTTTATTCCCTGATATGTTCAAGTCCCAAATCCAATATACCAACTATATGATCATCGGCAAGCGAATAAAATATCGTCTTCCCTTCCCTGCGGTTCTTCACCAAATCCATCTGCTTAAGTACTCTTAACTGATGGGAAATGGCAGACTGGGTCATGGAAAGCGACTGTGCAATATCGCAGACACACATCTCCTGTAAGCGCAGGACCGACAAAATCTTGATTCTGGTCGTGTCTCCGAATACTTTATACAACTCCGCCAAATCATACATATCCTCTTCGCATGGTATCTCTGCTTCCACGCGCTTTATGATGTCTTCATGATGATGACAGAGTTCACAACTCTCTGCATGTTCTTTTGCAATATCACGTTTCATTACCTCACCTCACCTTAATTCATGGTTGGACTTGTTCTTGTCATATGAACAATTATTCATATGTTCATAATAGCATTTTCTTCCATTTTGTCAATACAAAAAGAGCGAGGCCGGACATAAATCCGCCTCACTCTTCTTTTCAGTCAATTTACTTTTATAAATTAATAAGCAATAACACCAAACTGTACCAATGTGTAGAATACTAAAATAACTACCAGACATACCGGAGCAATGTACTTAGCCATCACACGGAAAATCTTAACTCTTGCAAACTTCTCGCCATTAGCCGTTACTTCATCTTCAACCGTCTTGGTTCCGACAAACCAACCGATTAAGATACAGGTAAGCAATGCTACAATCGGCATAATAACGCTGTTTGAAATAAAGTCAAAGAATGTTAAAAAGTCCATTCCAAGGATTGTAATATGCGCCCATGCACCATTACCCATAGAAGAAGGAATTCCCAATAAAATACTGATTACTGCTACAGCAATAACAGCAGGAACTCTCTTCATTTTAAACTTATCCATGAAAATAGAAGTAATCGCTTCCATTAAGGAAATGGAACTGGTCAATGCTGCAAACAATACCAATACAAAGAATGCCGCACCGATAAACTGTCCCAATGGCATTGCTTCAAATACCTTAGGAAGTGTTACAAACATAAGTCCGGCACCACCGGTCTTAAGTCCTGCTTCTCCGCTGAACACATAAACAGCCGGTACAATCATAAAACCTGCCAAAAATGCAATACCGGTATCAAAAATCTCAATCTGGTTAACCGATTTATTGAGGTTTACTTCCTTCTTAACATAAGAACCGTAAGAAATCATGATACCCATGGCAATACTCATGGAATAGAATAACTGTCCCATGGCTGCACATACAGTCTTAATCGAGAATTTTGAAAAATCAGGTAATAAATAGTATTTCATACCTTCGCCTGCTCCCGGAATGGTTGCTACGAAAATACATACACCAATCGAAATCAATACCAAAATCGGCATTAATACGGAGCTTACCTTTTCAATACCCTTTTCAACACCACCGAGTACAACGGCTGTTGTAAGAATAAGGAAAATCAAGAAATAAATAAGCGGTGATGCTGTCTGGCTTACAAATCCGCCAAAGAAAGAATCTCCTGCCGCAGTAACACCCTGACCACCGATAAAAGTAACCATGTACTTAATTACCCATCCGCCGATAACACTGTAATACGGAAGAATGATAATCGGAACGATGGCTGCCAGATATCCCAAAAAGCCAAAACGCTTATCCAGTTTCTTATACGCATCAATACAACTTACACCGGTCTTACGTCCGATAGCAAGTTCCATCATAAGTAAAGTAAAACCGAATGTTACTACAAGAACTAAGTACACCAATAAGAAAATACCGCCACCGTACTGTGCTGCAAGGTATGGGAATCTCCATAAGTTACCTAATCCTACCGCACTACCGGCCGCTGCTAAAACAAAGCCGATACTGCCGCTAAAACTACCTCTTTTTGTTTCGTTCATATGTAACTCCCCTCTTTCGTTTTTTTCTGTCAAATAAAATAAATAATGGCATAATGTTATAACATTATGACCGGATTGTCAAATCATTTTTGCCATAATCCGGTCATAAAATATCCCTTATTTATTCTATGGAAACCACTTCGTAATCCTGATCTTCGATTATCTTTTTTAATTCCTCATTCGCAATATCTTCTGCCAGTGTAAGAACTGCCGTTCCCGCCTCATGGCTTACGACTGCTTCTTCTACCTGCGGTAATGCTTCAAGTACTTTTTTCACTCTGGCTTCGCAGTGTCCGCACATCATTCCGTTAATTTTCATCGTCTTTGTCATCGCTATCTTCTCCTTTGCTGACTCTTGTTTATTCGTAATCTTTTTATCTTTTGATGCATCGTGCACCTTTACCAAATTCAATCGGAGTGCATTACTCACTACACAAAAACTGGACAAACTCATGGCTGCCGCACCAAACATCGGATTCAGTTCCCATCCGAATATTGGAATCCACACCCCTGCCGCCAGTGGAATACCGATTATATTATAGAAAAATGCCCAAAACAGATTCTGGTGGATATTCCGGATGGTTGCCCGGCTTAAACGGATGGCGGCCACCGCATCCTTTAAACTACTCTTCATCAGCACCACATCTGCCGCATCCATTGCAATATCCGTTCCGGCGCCGATTGCCATACCGATATCGGCTCTTGTCAGTGCCGGTGCATCATTAATGCCATCGCCAATCATCGCAACCCTTCCCTTTTTTTGCAATGAACGGATTACGGCTTCTTTTCCTGCCGGAAGCACATCTGCAATCACTTCATCTACACCTGCCATCCTGCCGATGGCATTGGCTGTTTTTTCATTATCACCGGTTAGCATTACCACATGAATTCCCATATTGCGCATCTGTGCAATGGCTTCCCTGCTGTCTGCTTTCATCGTATCCGCAACCGCAATGATACCAAGAAACTGTTTATTTGCCACAAAAAACAGAGGTGTTTTCCCGTCCATGGCAAGACGTTCTGCTTCTGCCTTTGCCTTGTTTTGCCAGCCGGCACCGGCATTTTTCATATATTCTGATATCCATTTATAATTGCCGCCGGCTACTTCCCTGCCTTCTATCACAGCACGGACTCCGCTTCCGGACATCGCTTCAAACTCTGTAGCAGGCAATAAAACCATCCCATTTTTTTCTGCATATGAAATCACTGCTTTTGCAAGAGGATGTTCGCTCTTTTTTTCCAAAGAATAAGCCTGTTTAAGAAGTTCTTCCTGCGAAACATCATCTGCCGGCAGGATATCCGTCACTACCGGTTCTCCGCTTGTAATGGTTCCGGTTTTGTCCAATGCTACGACATTGGTTTTCCCGGTTATTTCCAAAGACGTTGCTGTTTTAAACAAAATACCGTTTCTAGCACCGACTCCGTTGCCGACCATAATCGCCACCGGTGTAGCAAGACCGAGCGCACACGGACAGGAAATCACTAGTACCGATATGCCTCTTGCCAGCGCAAAACCAATACCGTTTCCAAGCAAAAGCCAGATTAGAACCGTAAAAATAGCTATCCCGATTACAATCGGCACAAAAATTCCCGATACCGTATCCGCCACCTTTGCTATCGGTGCCTTGGTTGCCGCCGCATCACTCACCATTTGGATAATCTGCGATAATGTGGTATCCTCGCCCACTCTTGTTGCTTCGCATTTCAGATAACCGGATTGATTCATTGTGGCTGCCGATACAGGACTGCCGACTTCCTTATCCACCGGAATGCTCTCTCCTGTCAGTGCTGCTTCATTTACCGCACTGCTGCCTTCCGTTACAATACCGTCCACCGGAATACTTTCTCCCGGGCGGACCACAAAGATATCGCCTTTCCTTACCTCTGCGATTGCCACTTCCTGCTCCGTACCGTTTCTCACAACAACCGCTGTCTTCGGAGCCAGTTTCATCAGGCCTCTTAACGCATCCGTGGTTTTTCCCTTCGCACGCGCCTCCAGCATTTTCCCAACCGTAATCAATGTCAGAATCATAGCTGCCGACTCGAAATAGAACTCATGCATATATTCCGTTGCCGCAAGGTAATCCCCATGTGCCTGCGCATGGCTCATCATAAATAACGCATAGGTACTGTACACAAATGCCGCACCCGCACCAAGCGCAACCAATGTATCCATATTAGGTGAACGGTGCCAGAGGCTCTTAAAACCGCTGCTAAAAAACTTCCGGTTGATTACCATAATGATAACCGTAAGTAATAACTGCACCAGTCCCATTGCCACGGGATTTTCATGCAAAAACATCGGAATGGGCCATCCCCACATCATATGTCCCATGGAAAGATACATTAAAACAAGCAAAAAACCTACCGAATACCATAAACGCTTCTTCAGTGCAGGCGTCTCCCTGTCCTTTATTGCTTCTTCATAATCATTACCGGTACCTGCCTGATTCGCACTGCTTCCTTTTTTGCTGGCACCATATCCGGCATCTTCAACCGCCTTTATAATTGCCTCACTACAGGCACTTCCTTCTACTCCCATGGAATTGGTAAGCAGACTGACACTGCAGGAAGTTACGCCTTCTACATTCTTTACTGCTCTTTCCACACGGGCACTGCATGCCGCACAACTCATGCCTGTGACATTATACTGTTCCATATCTATCACCTCCTTAATTAGGTGTGACTAACTAAAAACATTTTATACCAAGACTCCAAACATCGCAAGCAAAAAGACGACCTGCTGTATCCGCAAGTCGTCCTTTATAACACTATTTGTTAAATCCACGAATCTATTTTAGATAAGTCCCATAATAAGGATTACCAAAACCATAACCGGTAATACATAGGTTACATACGGTCTCATCCAGTTCGCAACTTTAAGACCTTTTCCTTCGTTGGCTTCTGCCACAAATTTATCCCATCCCCATCCATAACGGGTTACACAGAAGATGATGAAAATCAAAGAACCGATCGGAAGAATCAGGTTGCTTACAATGAAATCCTCCAAATCAAGTACTCCGGATCCCGGTCCGAGTGGCTGGAATGCACTCCAAAGATTAAATCCGAGAATACACGGAATAGAAAGGAAGAACATTATAATACCATCAATAATACAGGTTTTCTTTCTGGACCATCCGGTGAAATCCATTGTACATGCAATAATATTTTCAAATACGGCAAGTACGGTTGATAACGCTGCAAATGTCATGAATACGAAGAATAAGCTTCCCCATACACGACCGCCGGAAAGGTTATTGAAAATATTCGGCAATGTAATAAAGATAAGGCTTGGGCCGCTGTCAGGCTGTACATTATAAGCAAAGCATGCCGGGAAAATAATCAGACCGGAGGTTAATGCTACAAATGTATCCAGAACCGCAACATTTACGGATTCACCCATAAGTGTACGTTCTTTGCCTAAGTAACTACCAAAAATCGCCATGGAACCGATACCAAGGCTCAATGTAAAGAAGGACTGGTTCATCGCACCAACCACTACATTTACAATTCCGGCATCCTTCATTCTGCCAAGGTCCGGAATCAGATAGAATTTAAGACCTTCTGCTCCGCCTTCCAAAAACATGCTGTTGATTGCAAGAATCACCATGATAACAAGCAGGGCAATCATCATCCATTTTGTAATCTTTTCAAGCCCTTTCTGTACACCTATGGAGTTAATTAAAAATCCAACAATAATTGTAATGGTGGTATAAATAAGTAATGTCACCGGGTCTGCAAGCATATTGCCAAATTCGGTTGCTACACCGTCTGCACTAAGGCCTACAAAATCACCTTTTGCAGTCTTTACAAAATACTGAAGCATCCATCCGGATACGGTTGTATAAAACATCATCAGGATAACATTACCGATTAATGCTACAACACCATACCAATGCCATTTACTTCCTTTTGGCTCCAAGGCATTAAAAATCTTAGCCGGGCTCTTCTGGCTCGCACGACCAAGTGCAAACTCCATCGTCATAACCGGCACACCCATTGCAATTAAGAAAAAGATGTAAACCAGTACGAATGCACCGCCTCCATACTGTCCAACCATGTATGGGAATTTCCATACATTACCGATACCAATCGCACATCCCGCACTCAATAAAATAAATCCAAGCCGGGTGGCTAAACGTTCTCTCTGTTCCATTTAATAATTTCCCCCTTTTATTTTTTATATATTTCCGGATGTTCCTCCGCAGAACGGCATCCGATAAAATAACTATCTTTATTCACGCTTATACGTATTACGGTTCCTGCAATTCTGTCCGCCAAAACAGGATAGTCATTGATTTGCAACCGTGCCTCTGCGCCGATTTCAACAAAATTCTCAGTCTTAGGAATCTCTAATGCAAATCCGCCTGCACTGATATTCACCATTCTTCCGTTTACGGTCTTTCCGGTTTTGTTTGAAAATTCACATGTGTTGGAAAGCGGAATTCTCTTATGCTTACGACGGTTAATTACCTGCGGATTACCACTTACGCGGATCGCATATCTTCCGCCCTTTGCCAAACTCACGCTGACATTATCCCAATTGTACAATTCATTATGTACAATTACCTGCAAATAATAAGACTTTTTCTTATCAATCTGCAATTCCTTTCCGTTATGGACAGGAACACTTACCATAATATCCTCGTCTTGCACTTCCAAAATAGTAGCTTTATAAGCGCTTCCTTCAAATTTATTATCTTCTATTACAAAAAGAGACATGCCTTTGCGGATATCTTCCACACCAAGGAAACCGTTCTCTCCCATGTCCTCAACCAACTGTGAGACAATGATTTCAATATTATTGACATTATCTGAAGTTTCCTCGTACTTATCTCTCATGGCACGGGCTGTGTCATTGGCACTGAGAATATTTTCCGTTGTCACTTCCATAATGTCGCCTACCCGGTTCATATTATCAACCAGTTCGACATTGGAATCTTTTACTTCCTTCATTGCCGCATCCACAATCTGGATGTTCTCACCAAGATGAAGCGTATCTTCCGTAATCTTTGATACGTTCTTATTGGTCTCTTCTATCTTAGACATTGTACCGTTAATCAGTTCAATTGTCTTGGTAATGGATTCGGTCATTTTACCGGATGTTTCTTCCAGACGCTGTAATGCGCCCAAAATACGCTCGGAAGAAACCTGTGTACCGGAACTGAGATTACGGATTTCATCTGCAACTACCGCAAAGCCCTTACCGGCCTCCCCTGCTCTTGCCGCTTCAATAGAGGCATTCAGTGCGAGGAGATTGGTCTGTGACGTAATCGATGTAATCGTTCCCGTCTCATCCTTTACCTTCTTAAATTCTTCCTTAAATTCTGTTAAAATAGCCTCTACCTCAGAGGACAGTTCTGCCATTTCCCTAGTGGATTCCACAACGTCTGCCAGCTGCTTCATACTGGTCTGCGCATTCGTCATGGACTGTTCGGATATCTCTACCATCTCCTGTACGGAAGCAGACACACTTTCCACCTGCTGCTCAATCTGATTGGTCATGTTAAGAGAGGACTGTGTTCTTTCCTGCAGGACATTGTTATTTTCTATCAATGTCTCCATGCCACGTACTACATCCTCAGCACCTTCCATATTTTCATCCGAAAGGTCTCTGACCGTATTAACACCGTCAACGATGGAGGTACTTGCAATCTTAACCTTATCAACCGTTGTATATACCTTTTCCTTTTCTCTTCTAACGGTATCCAGTCTTCTGGTATTGATATTGCTTGCAATTTTTACGGAAAAAATGGAAAAGAAAACCAAAAGAACATTTGCCAGAACATAAATGGCAACCTGGTCTATTTCCAGACTCCATGTCTTGACTACATAATTGTTGTATAACAATACCGCCATATTCTCAAAGGTCAAGAATACACCTGTCAGGATAATCAGTTTGAAATTATTATATACCATTAAAACCGCAATCATCGGTGGTGCATATAAACAAACCAATGGCGTCTCACTGATAAACAAAATAACCCACAAACTAAATCCGTATGTAATCGGTATAATCCTTTGTATGTATCCGGATTCCTTGTTTCTGCTGTAAAAAATCCAGCATAGAGCAATCGGTACTACCTGAAAAATAATAATCAGTGTAATGGCTAAAGGCGAGCCGTCCTTTGCCAATCCCTTTGCCAGATAGGACACGGTAAGAAGCGTACCGATAATAGTCCAGCTAATCATGGCCCAGGTATTCATTAAATTAAAATCACTTTTTTCTACATTCTGTTTACCCATAGAATAAACCGGCAAATTTTCTTTTGTAAAAAATGCCTTTCTCCTTTCTGTATAAACACAAAATGTGTTATTATAAAAGTAACACAAACTTGCTCTGTGAGCAATAAATAATTGGGGGAAAAGCATGGAAATCAGAAGCGTTGATTACTCAAAAACCGAACAGGTACACATAATACAACCCGCGGATTTAAACGGCGGCAACCGCTTATTCGGTGGTGCCCTGTTAAACTGGATTGATGAAGTGGCCGCAATTGTTGCCATGCGCCACGCCGGTGTCAAAACCGTAACCACGGCATCCATTGACCAATTGGAATTTAAGGCCGGAGCCTATCTGAATGATTTGATTGTCCTGGTCGGCTATGTCATATATACAGGCAGAACCTCTATGGAAGTCCGCGTTGATACTTATGTGGAAAGTGCGGACGGTATGCGCCGCGTGATTAATCGCGCCAATATCATTCTGGTTGCTCTTGACAAAAACGACAAACCGACTGCCATCCCACAACTGGAACTGCAAAACGATATCCAGCGTGAGCAGTATCAACAGGCCAGACAACGAAGGGAACTCCGCCTTGCCCAGGAAAAAGAACTTTTAAAATAATGCAATAAAAAAACGCTACAGAAAAGTTTCATACCAAAACCTCTGTAGCGTTTCTTTTTTATTCTTTTATTATCACTTCATGTAACTTGCTCGTGCAATTTACCGAAAACGGTTCTTCCAATTGTCCCATTTCTCCCAGATACGTAAATGACCTTGACTCCTCTCCAATCCCTTCTCCGCTGACAAAGAGTATGTTATCATCCGTCAAAAAGTATGTCCTGCACTCCCCAAATTCTTCCGTCTGCTTCGGATTACCCGGGTGTCTTTCCCATACCATCTTGATATTATCAGCTACTTTTACCGGTTCCGTATAAAAATAACAGTCTGCATCAAAACTTCCTTCTTTGAGTAACGAACCATCCCCAAACTGTCCAAATGTATTGTCACCCCACATATAGAGTGCCCCATCCTCTGTAATAGCCACATATTCATAATGGGCAACATTGGCAAATACCACATTCTGCATGATAAGTTCAAAACCCTGATATTCCAAATCCCTGCCATCACTTAAGGAATGGACCGTTCCCTTACACCAGAGATTCCCATCCATTGTCAGGGCAATCATCTGGTCAGCATATGTTCTTGCAAACTTAATATTCTCAAGATATATATCCGCGTAATCACCGGTTCCGTGAAGTACATGGTCCTCTGTAATGTAGAGCGCATTCGACGGCATCGTATACCAGTTATAATCCACGAAAATTACATCCTCTGCTATCTTCTGCCTCCTGTTCCAATCATAAATACAGATGCCTTCTTCATCATACTCTCCTGTTTCGGCATACTCATCCAAATATAAGACTCCGTCTTCTATGTAAAAATGTACATAATCCGTTTTTTCTTCCGTAACAGTAAACAATTCCTCATAGATTTCTTCCGCTGTCTGATTCATAAAAGAGTAATCATACTCTTCCTCCGGATAAAATACAGGACCGGCGGGTTCCTCTATAACAGCCTCTTTACTTTGGGATAATTCGTCCGAAACAGTATCCTTTGTTTCTGTCGCTTCCACATTGCCCGTATCTGTTTTCTTATTATTAAAAACCGCCACCATAACTACAAGAACTATCAGTACAATTGCTCCTATGGTCATTACCACAGACTGTTTCTTTTCCATGTCCGTTCCTTCTTTCCGTCTTCTTATCTGCCGTAATGATATTTTAATTCATTTACCAATTTTTCTACAATAGGAATCGCCTGTTCAATCTGTTTTCTTGCTTCCGCAATTTTTGACTGAACCACATAATCCATGATAAATCCGTCAAAAAAGAAATCCGCAAAAGTAAGGAAGCCGTCCACATCCACTTTTAAATCGACGGTACCTTGTACATCCTGCAATTCCCTCTGAAATACCAGTAAATCCCTCTTTGCCTCTTCCAAATAGGCAGATGCATCATTCATCCTGGAATGCTTGATTATATCTGAAATCAGACCTCCGCCAAGCATATCAAAAATTCCCCAGTTTCTGGCACTGTTCAGTTTATTCTGTGCCTCTCTAAGTGACTCAAGCGCATGCTCTCCACTTACAATTGCTTCATTAATCTCTTTGTCCATCACATAATCGCTCATTCGGTAATTCCCCTTTCCCAATTTACACTCTTATTAATAATAAATCATATATTTTTTATGAATAAAATACTTTTTTCTATTATTAAGAAAATAATAATAAAATTCATACCACTTTTAGAAAAATAAGCTTTCTTTCGTGCATAAAAAAAAGGCAATACGCTTTTGCGTACTGCCTTTTTATTTTTTTCCAACACAAATCATAACTTATGCAGGCTTGACATCTTTTACTTCGTAGCCAACAAGCACACCGCCTTTTTCTGCATAAAAACTGCAAAGTGCTTTGTTGGTACCAATCTGAATATCCGCATCTGCAAATTCTGCCTGCAACATCGCCTTCAATTCTGCTGCCGCTCCCGGATTCTGGCAATGATCAATTAATACCCTGCCACCGATGTAGCCATGCTTTTTCATATTGTTCATAATCGTAATCAGTGCTTTCTTCTCACCCCTGCTCTTATCCGTTGGCTGAAGTGTTCCCTCCAAACTGGCTCTTCCGACAAGACGGATACCAACAAAACCGACAATCTTGGCAACCGCAGGATTCACCCGGCCGTTATTGGCAAGATTCGCCAGATTCTCTAAAGAGAAGGAAAGCATGGTTCTCTTTTTATACTCCATAATCTCCTTGGAAATCGTATCAAAATCGTTTCCTGCTAAAATCAACTCTCTTAACTTATATATGATAAGTCCTATTTCCGGACCTGCGGAAAGAGAGTCGATGACAAATACTTTCTTCCCCGGATTCTCATCCTCGTATTGCTGCTTGGCTACCATCGCCGAATTATAACTGCCCGATAACCCACTGGTAATCGTAGTTACAAATATCTCATCTTCGTCACCAAATGCCTCAATATAATCTCCGGGTGCCGGACAGGATGTACGTGACTTCCCTTTATAAACGGATAATTCTTCCACCATTGTTGCAACGCCCGCTTCGGAATCATCCACATACTCTTTTTTATCCGTCAACACGCGAATCGGAACTGATGTAAAGCTCACCTTTTCCAATACGGTTATATTTGATGCTGAATCACTGACAATTTTCATACAATCCTCCATTGCTATCCACAATTTTCGAAAACAGTTCCCACAAATACTTTATGCGCTTTTAAAAATCATATTATCGGTTTTTTAAAAACCGTTCATTTCGATAGTACCAGTTTTATCCATACACGTCAACTTGTTCCTTGTATATGTACATTTCTTTATTCATGGATTGACCGCAAGATAAATCTGGACTAAAATACGGAGTATGAAAACATCAATCAGTGAAGAAAAACTTAACTTAATAAAAAATTTCCGGATGCCAAGATATCATGAGCTTCCCAATGTCGGCCTCTATCTTGAACAGACCGCCAAATATATTAACGGCTTCCTACACCCTTTGGGCTGCATGGAGATAACGACTTCCATGATAAGTAATTATGTGAAAAAGAAGCTTATAGACGGCCCGGTCAAGAAGCAATATTATGCGGATCAGATTGCCTATCTGTTTTTTATTGCCGTTGCCAAAAATGTCCTTTCCATGGAACATATAAAAGAGCTGTTTATACGGCAGAAAGAGACCTACGGCAACCAGATTGCCTATGATTATTTCTGTTCAGAATTGGAGAATCATATATTTTATCTTTTTGGACTCAAGGATACCATTGACCAAATCGGAACGACATCCTCTACAACCAAAATGATGTTGCAAAGTGTATTGATTTCTACTTCCCATATTATATACTTAAACAGTTTCTTTCAGTCAGTGGATACCCAAAACGAATAAGACAACAAAAAAGGGAGATAAACCATCCGTTTATCTCCCTTTTCTTTGCCATTCCGTATATCCCCTTGTCAGGAAAGCAATACTATTTTTTCAAACGCAATTGCGTTTCTTCGTAACAATTATACGTCTATACAAATTAATTTGCAATGATATCTTTTTTATACTATAAAAAGAAACAATTTTGACAAAATTTGACTATATGGTGGTGACTAAACATTGAATATTTTGGAAAAAATTACAACTTTAAGAGAAGAACGTCATTGGACAGAATATCAGCTTGCGGAGAAATCGGGACTTACACAGTCCACTATTTCATCATGGTATCGTAAGAATTTATTGCCTACCATTCCTTCCCTGATGAAGATATGTGAGGCATTTGAGATAACGATGTCACATTTCTTTTTGGAAGACAGCAATCAATCCGTTGTACTCAACGAATGGCAGATGGAGTTGTTAGAAGCCGCTTCCAAGCTGGACAAGGAACAAATGGAAGCCCTTATTAAATTTTTGAATAAAATATAAGCCAAACGGCTGCGGATATGGTATGATATCTGTAGCCGTTTTTTATGGCTGATACATAGCGATATTTCAATTACCGGAAGCGAGGTATTTACCAATGAAATCCAGATTTACACCCGAATATTTTAAACGTCTGTTTATTTTATTTATCGGACTTGTCATTGCGCATTTGGGCGTTACGTTGTTCTTACTCTCCAATCTGGGCAGTGACCCGTTTAATGTCCTGATTCAGGGTATTTCCAATATCCTGCCGCTGACTCACGGTACCTGTCATCAGATTATCTGCTTTCTGATTGTCGGTATACTGCTTGTTATCGCACGTTCTTACATCAAGACCGGAACTTTTATCTGTATGTTCTTTGGCGGACCGATTATTGACTTTTTCAATTGGATATTAGGCGGTATTATTAATGATTCTTCATCCATGGTTGTACGCTTTATCTCTTTGATACTCGGATGTTTCATTCTTGCTTTTGGTATGACCATTGTTATTAAATCCGAAGCCGGTACCGGTCCGAATGACCTTGTTGGCGTGGTGGTATCGGATAAAACGAAAAAACCGTTCGGTATCTGCCGTGTCATTGTGGATTTTTCTTTTGTAATTATCGGTATCCTGCTTGGCGGTGTTTTTGGAATCGGAACCATCGTCTGCGCTTTCCTGATTGGACCGATTGCCGATAAATTTTTGCCAATCAGCGAAAAA
>JAZMZZ010000058.1:0-3023 GCA_045586245.1 Lachnospiraceae bacterium
TTTGATTTTCTTATGTGCCGGCGGTTTTTCCGGCGCGGTTACCGCAGCAGGCGGTGTGGAGAGTACGGTTAATTTCGGTCTTTCCATTTTACCTTCTAACTTTGCGGTAGTGGGTCTGTTTATTATCGGTTGTTTTATTTCCGTATCCATGGGTACTTCCATGGGAACCATTGCGGCACTGGCTCCGATTGCAGTCGGTATCAGTGATAAGACCGGTTTCCCGATGGCTATTTGTATCGGCGCGGTAGTGTGCGGCGCGATGTTTGGTGATAACTTATCCATGATTTCCGATACAACAATCGCAGCGGTTAAGACACAGGGCTGTGAGATGAAGGATAAGTTTAAAGAGAACTTCTTAATTGTATTACCGGCAGCGATTATTACGATTATTATTTTCTTTGTGCTTACCATGAATGGGGAATATGCGGTTTCCGGTGATTTGGATTACAATTTATTAAAAGTGTTACCTTATGTATTGGTATTGGTAGGTGCACTTGTAGGTGTGAATGTATTCGTGGTACTGATAGGCGGAACGATTGTTTCCCTGTTAGTAGGCGTTGGAACAGGCACCATTGCTCTTGACCAGATCTTCTTAGCTGTGGGAGGTGGCGAAGTGAATGGTCAGAGCATTGGTGGTGTCATGGGTATGTATGACATTACGGTTATCTCTATCGTAGTTGCATGTATCGTATCTTTGGTAAAAGAATTCGGCGGTATCCAGTATATCCTTAACTTTATCCGTAGCAAAATCAAAGGGGAAAAAGGCGGAGAGTTCGGTATCGCAGCATTATCTTTACTTGTAGATGCATGTACAGCCAATAACACGGTTGCGATTGTTATGGCAGGTCCGATTGCCAAAGAAATCAGCGATGAATTTGGCGTAGATAAGAAGCGTTCCGCATCACTTCTGGATATCTTCAGTTCGGTAGGACAGGGCTTGATTCCTTATGGTGCACAGCTTTTATCAGCGGCCTCATTAACAGCGCTGACAACATATGATATTATGCCGTATTTGTATTATCCGATTTTGATGGCAGTCAGTGCGGTATGCTTTATCGCGTTTAGAAAGCGCGCATAGTTTTTAGAAAGTTTTGTTGTTTACAAAGGGGTTTTTAGTTTTTTATCAGAGGGATTAAGATGTTTGGAAGGTTCAAAAGATTAGTATTACGTGAGGTTTCCAATCCGAATGAGAATTCAGACGGTGCGATTACCCTGCGTATCTGTTCACTCATCATTATCGCGTATCTGGCGGTTTTGACAGGAACTTTGCTTTATACCAAAAGTGCGAGCCTGATTTTGTTTAATATCATTTTTATTGCATTATTCGGGTATTTGTTCTGGTTGACCTATTATGATATGACCAAGGGAGCTTTGCTCTGGTACAACTTGGCAACTGTTGGCTTCGTATGCTTCGATGTGGCCTATATCGGCTGGGACAGCGGTATCCAGCATTATTTGTTCATGTTAATTTTGCTGGATTTGATTTTTACGTATATGAGCCGTGCGGTGCAGTTTGTGGTTGCTATATTATTCTGTGTACTCCGTTTGTGCTTATACGGTTTTTGCAAGACGCATGAACCGGTTGTAACAATTGAAGGAGCGCCTGATATTTTTATCCAGGTATTTACTACAGTTATTGTATTCCTGCTCCTTTATATCTGCGGATTAATGCTTTCCAAGGATTCGGTTGCCATCCAGCGTAAACTGACTAAGTACAACGAAGAACTGGAAGCAATGGCCAATACGGATACTTTGACCAAATTATGGAACCGTCTGCATCTGATGCAGTATATTGAGAAAAAAGTAAGCGATTCCTATGATTTTATGGCAATTGCTATCGGCGATATTGATTATTTCAAGAAGGTAAACGATGCCTATGGCCACGAATGCGGTGATGAAGTATTGCGTACACTTGCAGATATTTTTAAAGAGCAGATGAACGGTCATGGTGTTGTTGCGCGTTGGGGCGGTGAAGAGTTTATCTTTGTTTACGAAGGTGTGAACGGGGATGAAGCCAAGATTAAATTGACCGATTTGCAAAACGCCGTTAAGAAAGCGGTTATCCGTTATGAGGATTTGGAGATAAAAGTGACCATGACATTCGGACTTGTAGAGTACGAACCGTCCATGAGTCTGGATGATAATATCAAGATTGCGGATGAGCGTCTCTACATCGGAAAAGAATCCGGAAGAGACAGGATTATATACTAGAATTGCAAAAGGACCTGCAAAAGTAGGTCCTTTTAGTAGGTTATATGGGACAGGAGGAGTAGTATGGAACTGGTATTATTAACGGCCCTTGGCGTCGGCGGTGCCACGATTGTAGGTGCCATCATCGGTTTTTTTGTAAAAGATGTAGATCACAAGACCAATGATATTATATTGGGTTTTGCAGCAGGAATCATGCTTGCGGCGGCAATTAACGGTTTGATTGTTCCGGCATTTGATTCGGTGGGAATGTCAATGCTTTGGCTTCCGATTATCGGTATTTTCACAGGAGCCGTTTTCTTGAATGCGATGGACCGTTTGACACCGCATTTGCACAAACTTTCCGGGATGGATATTGAGTCGCATACCAATAATAAGAATTTGAATAGCGCGATTCTATTTGTGATGGCGGTAGCACTCCATAATCTGCCGGAAGGTATGGCGGCCGGTGTCAGTTTCGGTAATGAGGATGTTTCTGCGGCAATTACGGTGGCAGTCGGTATCGCCCTGCAGAATATTCCGGAAGGAATTATCACGGTATCACCACTTGTCATGTCAGGGGTAAAGAGAAGCAGAGCACTGTTGTTGGCATCGGTTACGGGCTTGATTGAAGTAGTCGGTACTTTTATCGGTTTTTACGTATCGGAAGTATCTGCGCACATTCTGCCGTTCGCACTGGCGTTTGCGGGAGGAACCATGCTTTACATTATCAGTGATGAGATGATTCCGGAGACACACAGCCACGGATATGAGCGTACGGCAACGTATTCGATACTCATCGGATTTACGTTAATGTTGGTTCTGGATGTTGTTTT
>JAZMZZ010000059.1:0-3843 GCA_045586245.1 Lachnospiraceae bacterium
TGCGAAAAAGGCATTGTATCTTCCGTAAGCCCGCCTGAAACATAACCATTTATATTCTGCCTTTGATGTCCATTTTTCCTGTCTGCGCTTTGCCTTTTTATTCCACCAAAAAATGACCGCAACAAGCGTAAGCACTACAAAAACAACCAGTAATGCTACTGCCGATACGATCATTATCTCACCAACCGAAAACGGAAACATGCTTGTCCACTTTCCGTAAGTATTCAGCCACACAGGGAAAATATTGGAAACATAAAAATCACAAAATATGCTGCTGTTCCACGCCAAAACATTTATGAATACCGCCAAAAGAAAGGCTGATAAAAGGAAATAGCGAAGGCTTTTTCTCATGTATATTCCCCACAAAAACCATAGTCTCTATTTTTATTTTATCAGTAAATTGTGACAATATCCGTCTATTTTGTAAACAGTTTGTAAACTTTAAAATGAAGTGCTCCCTTTATTTCACTTCCATTCTATATTCGCATTCCCTGCGCAGTTCATCCGATGCACGGTTCTTTCTTCCGCCATACTCTGCTTCCAAGTGCATACCGAGTTTTCTCATGACACCTTTGGACGCTTCATTCTCACTATCGCAGTGCGCAATAAACTTTCGGACACCCAGTTTATCTACGCACATATCTATTAGTGCCTTGCCTGCTTCTGATGTATATCCGCATCCCCAATAGTCTTTGTCTATAATCCAGCCAAGTTCACCTTCGCCGAAGTCCTCATTCAAATAGACACTGACTGCACCTATATGCTTCCCATCCAAAATAATAGCAAACTCATAGAATGTCGGAGTTTCTTTTTGCCATTCAGCCGTAACGCCTTCCAAAAAAGTTCTCGTTTCGTCTATATTTTCATTTGGAAGATGCATCATGTATTTTGTGTTTTCCAAATCAGTAGCATATTTGTTTACCGTCTGTAAGTATTCCACTCCATGCGGCCTTAATTCTAATCGTTCTGTATGTATAATCATAGTTTCACTCCATTACAAATCCAATTTCATAAAAATAACATTATCCATCGGACAGTTATTATAACACGCTATCTCGTAGAATCCGTAACTGCGATACATATGTATTGCAGTTTCCAAAAAAGGTAACGTATCCAACAGCATATGCGAATATCCTTGCTTTTTCGCTTCTGCAATTACTAGCTTTGCAAGCGTATCGCCGATTCCTTTTCCCCGAAACTCCTCCTTGACATAAAGACGTTTCATCTCACAATTCTGCGCATCTATTTTACGTAGCCCGACACAGCCTGCCAATTCATCATCCCGGTATGCCACATATAAACGGCCTTGTGGCTGTCCGTACTTTACCTCTAAATCCGCCAGTTCTTTGTCATAATCCTGTACTTCCAAATACTCCCGAAATGTACTGTCTCCTTCTATTAGGAGGTTGGTGTATTCGGTAAATAATTCTTTTATCTCCTGCCTTCGGTTATATGCGGGTAGTATTTTAATGCTCATATATTTATCCTTTTACTTATTTTCAGTAATCAGCTGCATGCACTTCTTTGTAAAGATTTGGAACTCATCAATATCACTAAGCAATCCTGCCTTCAATCTATCACATGTATCAATTGCCAAATCGAACAATTCTTTAGAAATATCTCCTTCTCTCAATGCCTCTTCCAGTTCATCCATATCATCTTCCAGAACTGTCCCGTCAGGATAGACAACCAAATCCAGATACAAATCGTCGATATATGCAACACCATCCGCGTCCTGTCCCTGACCGGCTATCATATCTATGTACCAGACAAGCACATTTTTCTTCGGATTCATCATGGTTGTAATACAGTAATAATCATCCTTGGGCAAAATGGTAAGCCATTTCACACCTTTCTCACAAACTTCTATATCTTCCCCATTGAATCGCCAAATCTGCGGTTCACTCACCTCGTGGATATGAAGCAAGCCGATATAGCCTATGAAAAAATCACTCTCCACATTTTTACAATATAAATCTTTAGAAAGAATACACTTCCATTCTTCGTAGTTTAATTTGCTGCGCTTCATCTAGTATCCCCTTTTTAACCTTGCCTTTGCCCATCCGACCTTTCCTCCTTCTAAGAGGAACTGCTTCATTTTTCTTTGCAATAATGTATTCTCTGACAAATTTTCAAATACTTTTTCTTCTCCCGGATACACCCAGTCCAAAGCTCCTAAACTATCATAGTCTACAGATTCTACTTCAAACAATCGGTTGAACTGTAATATATTCGATTCATCATCCAACAACTTCTCTAGCATCGGCGACATCATCCACGATTCACAATACCAATCCGCATTGAGCCATTCCGGATAATATTTTTCAAGAAAGTGCTGATAATCCTCAAATGACTTCTGAATATTAATAGCATCCATTCGTGCATCTCCCGGAATATGAATGCCGATAAATCGCTCATTTTCATTTGTAACAAACTCGTACTCCAACTCACCAACACGAAATTCCAGTACTGCTAATTGTCTTGGAAACCACCACGCCCATACAAATGCATAATGCCCATGAACTTCCTTATGTTGATTAATAAAACGCGTGCAAAATTTCATTGTATCTGTAAATATATCATCTCCGATGCCACGTTTCTTGTATTCATCATAGGAATCACATGCCATTCCCAACAATTCAGAAAGAATATAAAATCCGTATGGGTCTTCTCCAATACGACGTTTCAATTCTTCTATTGCATCTTCCCATAAATTGCGCTTCAGTAACCGCTTACGCAATTCCGTATCTATCACACTCTTGTTTGTATCACAATAAACCATTACTTCCTTCGTCACTTCATCCGGAAGACTAATCATCTTACATATTTTTTCTAGTGTCATTTTTGTATCCTTTTAATTCTCATCTCAAATTATCTAACAAAAGTTTAATTCTGTATGTACAATCAGCCTTTCTTGTTTCCTCTTTTCTCCAAGAATCGGAAAGAGGAAAATAAATTCCGTCTTTTACCTTTGTCCCCAAATCCCATTGTCCGTTTGCATCTCTATTTTGTTCTAACCACTTGACTACAAAACCAAGTTTTTCTTTTGCCAACTTATAACCCGACAAAATCTCTATTGCTGCCAAATACCGGCTTGTCTCAATTGATGCAAATACAGTCGGCACTTCATTTATCGGATTACTGTAGATATAATAAATTCCATCCTGTTTATTTATCAGATAGTCCAACAGACATTCCTCTGTTTTCTCGGACAACACCCCCTGTATCAGATTCAAATGATAAAAGTCTGCAAAATCAATTTCTCTTCCGCCCTTTGGAACGGAATTAAACTCTCTGATATAGGCATTAATATACGTATCATGGTCATACACACCATTTACAAATGCCTGTTCAATAATATTGGCCCAGTGCTTTGCAAAAACTATCGCGTCTTCATTGCCTGAATCGAACTGCCTGATCCAAGTGGAAAGCATGAGTTTTGTAAACAAATTCCAATCATGACCTTTTTCCGAATAATTGTCTATCTTCCGCTCACCACGCAGACAGGATACCATACAACTAACTGCCCTTTGAATCGGTTCATCTTCCAATGTAAATCCAAGTATCTTTAAGCGTCGCAATGCCTGTTCGGTTGTTAACGGATATCTATTGTTTGGCAGGGCAAGCGAATGAAATTGATTGCCCCAAGTACCGTCATCTTTTTGCTTCTGGAGAATATCCGTCGCCCATTTCGTATTCTTATAACTCACGAATTTTCCTCATCTCTTTCCATACATTATCACAGTAATTGCTTACCATAACCGCAATTGTGTTGTTATTCGGATTATATTCGGAAATGAAACTTACACCCGGGTCACACCCCTGAAAATATGGAATATCCAT
>JAZMZZ010000060.1:0-11204 GCA_045586245.1 Lachnospiraceae bacterium
GAAGAAGATACGCCTGAGGATGAGGAAGAACAGGAACCGGAAGTAAATGAGGATGGTATAATTGATGCCAATGGCGGTGATACCACATCATCGACTCCGGTAAGCGAAGAAGAGATGCAAAGCGACAATGTGGATACGGCACCTTTAACGGGTACTTTGCTGAATCCGGAAAATACAGCAACACAAACAGATGGAATAACCACAGAAGACGGGGAATAGATTAGACTAATCCCCGTCTTGTGAGGTTATGGAAGTGAAAAATAAGACCAGATACCGTAAAAAGATTGTAATACTGGCAAGCGGATGTGTGGTATTACTTCTCTTACTGATTGTTCGTCTTTCCTTTGTAATGATAAGTCAGTCCGGATATTATACGGACAGGGCATTGGAACTTCACCAAAGAGAACGAAGTATCAAAGCACAGCGCGGAAAGATTTACGATGCAACAGGAGAAGTACTGGCGGATAATGTTACCGTATGCAGTATTTCCGTAATACATAACCAGATAAAAGATAAGGAAGCGGTTATCAGTCTTTTGACGGAAAAACTTGGTCTTTCGGATGAGTATGTAAGAAAGCGCGTTGAAAAAGTTACTTCAATTGAAAAGATAAAAAACAATGTTGATAAAAGCATCGGTGATGAAATCAGAAGTTATAATCTGGATGGAATCAAGGTAGACGATGGATACAAGCGCTATTATCCGCATGGGGAACTGGCTTCCAAAGTGCTTGGATTTACCGGTGGTGATAATCAGGGAATCATTGGTTTGGAAGTGGTATATGATGATGTACTGCTTGGAACAAACGGAACGATTATGACCTACACCGATGCCAGAGGTGTGGAATTGACCGAATGGGGAGAAGAAAGAATAGAACCCATACCGGGAGAAAATTTGTGTATCAGCCTGGACAGGAATATCCAGTCTTATGCGACACAGCTTGCCTATCAGGCTATGAAAACCAAAGAAGCCGACAGCGTAAGTATAGTAGTTATGAATCCCAAGAACGGCGAAATCATGGCAATGGTAAATGTTCCGGAGTTTGATTTGAATGATCCGTATAATTTGAATGTGGATGAAAGTTCATTGTCGGAAGAAGAAAAGATGAACATGCTTAACAGTAAGTGGAGAAACGGCTGTATCAACGACACTTATGAACCAGGCTCGATTTTTAAGATTATTACTTCGGCGGCAGGACTGGAAGAAGATGTGGTGGATGTGGATTCTGGCTTTTCGTGCCCCGGATTTATTGTGGTAGAGGACAGGAAAATCAGATGCCATAAAACGGCGGGACATGGAGGACAGTCCTTTTTGGAAGGAACGATGAATTCGTGCAATCCGGTATTTGTAACGGTCGGTATGCGGCTTGGAAGCGATCGTTTTTATGATTATTTTGAGAGGTTTAGGCTTCTTGAAAAAACAGGAATAGATCTTCCCGGTGAAGCCGGAACAATTATGCATAAAAAAGAAAATATCGGACTGGTTGAACTGGCTACCATATCATTCGGGCAGTCATTTCAGATTACACCGATACAGCTGGCAACAACAGTGTCTTCGCTGATTAACGGCGGAATAAGGGTGACACCGCATCTGGCAGTGAAGACTGTTGATGAGGAAGGAAATACGAAAAGAGTTTTCACATACGATGATGATACAAGGATTTTATCAGAGGATACCAGTGCGACTCTGCGGGGAATTTTGGAAGAGGTTGTAGCAAATGGTACCGGTAAAAACGGCGGTGTGGAAGGATTTCGTATCGGGGGAAAAACAGCCACCAGTGAAACCCTGCCCAGAGGACAGGGGAAATATATTGCCTCCTTCTTGGGTTTTGCCCCGGCGGATGATCCGCAGGTGGTAGCGGTTGCGATTGTCAATCACCCGAAAGGAAATTATTACGGCGGTTCGGTGGCAGCGCCGATTATCAGGCAGTTATTTGAAAACATTCTTCCCTATTTAGAGGGAATGGATTATAATTAAATGATGTTGTTTGCATGGAATCAGGATAATTAAGTTCAGAAATAACAGAAAGGACTTTACAATACAATGGATATAAAAGGAAAAAAAGTGCTTGTTGCCGGTTGCGGAGTCAGCGGTGTAGCAGCTGCACAATTATTATATAAGATTGGTGCCAAACCGGTTATGTTTGATACCAATACAGGACTAAAGAAAGAAGAGGTTCTGGCACGTTTTAGCGAAGCGTGTGAGGTGGATTTTATCACCGGCAAAGTGGATAATGCATTAATGGAGCAGCTTTCACTTGTAGTCATTAGCCCGGGAATCCCTGTGGATGCGGATTTTGTGGAAGAATTCAGACAGAATAATCTCCCGGTCTGGGGAGAAATCGAACTGGCATATCAGTTTGCAAAAGGTGGTCTTGTGGCTATTACCGGTACCAATGGTAAGACAACGACAACGGCACTGGTTGGTCAGATTATGGGTGATTATTATAGCAGCGTGTTTGTGGTGGGCAATATCGGTAACGCCTACACAAAGGAAGCTCTTAAAACCCAATCGGATTCCGTAACTGTTGCGGAAATCAGCAGTTTCCAGCTTGAAACGGCAATTGATTTCCATCCGCATGTATCGGCGGTTCTTAATATCACTCCGGATCATTTGAACCGTCATCATACTATGGAAGAGTATGTACGAGTAAAAGAATCCATTGCAAAGAACCAGACAAAAGAAGATTTCTGTGTATTGAATTATGAGGATTCCTATACAAGGGATTTTGGTGGTCGTTGTAATGCAAGTGTTATTTGGTTTTCTTCCAAGCAGAAGGTAGAGAACGGTTACTATCTGGATGGTGATGTGATTTATAAAACATCCGATCAGAATGAGGCAGAAGTAATCCGAATGAGCCAGACCAATTTACTTGGTGACCATAATGCCGAAAATATTATGGCAGCAATGGCTATGTGTGAAGCATACGGAGTACCTATGGACTCCATTGTTGCATCTGTTAAGATATTTAAGGCAGTGGAGCACAGAATTGAATTCGTAGCTACAAAGCGCGGGGTGGATTATTATAACGATTCCAAGGGAACTAATCCCGATGCGGCAATCAAAGGCATCAAAGCCATGAATAAGCCGACGGTATTAATCGGAGGCGGTTACGATAAAGACAGTACATATGACGAATGGATAGAGAGTTTTGACGGTAAAGTCAAATTGCTTGTATTAATCGGACAGACAAGGGATAAGATTGCCGAGTGTGCAAGGTCACATGGATTTACGGATATGGTAATGGCAGATACGTTTGAAGAAGCTATGGATATCTGTATTAAGGAGAGTGCACCGGGAGATGCGGTATTGCTTTCACCGGCCTGCGCAAGCTGGGGCATGTTTCCGAATTATGAGGTGAGAGGACAGATTTTCAAGGAAATCGTTCACGGCATAAAAGAGTAGCGGAAAGGTATTTGTATGAATAGAAAAAAAGGGACAAGGAAAACGTCGGAATATTATTTTGATTACAGTCTGGTATTCATTGTATTATTTTTACTTGGATTCGGATTGATCATGGTATATTCTGCCAGTTCCTATGAAGCATCTATTTCCGAAAAACTGAATTATGATGCGGCGTATTATCTAAAAAAACAGTTGCAGTCAACCCTGATTGGAATTGTTGCCATGATTGCGGTTTCCCGTATCCCGTATCATTTTTGGGAACGTTTTGCAGTTATGGGGTATGCCGTTTCAGTTATATTGATTCTTCTTGTTTTGACACCGCTCGGATATGAAGCCAACGGTGCAAGAAGATGGCTTAGGGTTGGTATTTCCATCCAGCCTGCAGAAATTGCCAAATTGGCAATGATTTTATTCCTTGCCAGTTTTATTTGCAAATTAGGGAAGGGAATCCGCTCAAGGAAAGGATTCTTACTGGTACTTGGAATACCGCTTCCAATTTGTGCGCTGGTTTGGTTTATTACGGAAAATATGAGTTCGGCGATTATTATTTTCGGAATTGCTTTTTTGATGTTATTTGTGGCAAGTCCCGATTATAAGCCTTTTGTTATTATAGGAGCAATCGGAGTTACGGTTGTAACGGTGGCAGTCTTTGCTTTAACACAGCTTGATGCTTCACAGCTTGGTGTCCGCGGTGCCAGAATTTTGGCATGGCTTGATCCGGAAGCCTATGCATCGGGCAAAGGATTCCAGACCTTGCAGGCATTGTATGCCATTGGTTCGGGTGGTATTTTCGGAAAAGGTCTCGGACAGAGTATGCAGAAACTCGGATTTTTGCCGGAGACCCAGAATGATATGATTTTTTCCATTGTTTGTGAAGAACTCGGATTATTTGGCGGAATTGCCATTATACTTATGTTTTTACTTTTGATCTGGCGTTTTATGATTATAGCCAATAATGCATCGGATTTGTTTGGTGCACTTTTGGTTGTTGGTGTACTTGGACATATTGCCATCCAGGTTATTTTGAATATTGCCGTTGTAACCAATACGATTCCAAACACCGGTATTTCGCTTCCGTTTATCAGCTACGGCGGTTCGTCCGTTTTGTTTTTGCTGATTGAAATCGGATTGGTGCTAAGTGTTGCAAGAGGAATCAATATTTCGGAATAGCGGGTACAAGATACGGATTTTCCTTTACGGAATACAATAAAGATAAGACTTGATATTTCCGGAAGGATAGCTGTGAACAGTATTCATATAAAAGGGAACGGACCGCTTATCGGCAATGTGTCCGTACAGGGGTCGAAAAATGCTGTGCTGCCCATTTTGGCGGCAACCATCCTGCTTGACGGAGTTTGTATAATAAAAAATTGTCCGAAGATTTCGGATGTGGATTGTATGCTTGGGCTTTTAAAATGTCTGGGATGCAGGGCAGAATGGGAGGAAGAGAATCTTGTAATTGATACTTCGCCCATCTGTGAGAGCAGGCTGCCGGGAGAACTGGTTACCTGTATGCGTTCTTCGGTAATGCTTTTGGGACCGCTTTTAGCAATCTGCAAAGAAACAACCATGAATTACCCGGGAGGATGTGTCATTGGGGAGCGTCCCATTGATATTCATCTGCAGGTCCTTCAGAAAATGGGAGCTGCCTTTATTTTGGAAAAAGATTCCGTAAGAGGGAAAGCACCGGTATTAAAAGGCGCGGATATCCGGTTGCGTTTTCCGAGTGTCGGTGCTACGGAAAACGGAATTATGGCGGCTGTTTTGGCAGAGGGAACCACCGTGTTGCATAATTGTGCAAAAGAGCCGGAGATACGGGAATTGTGTGATTTCCTGAACCGGGCAGGTGCAAGGATAGTGGGAACAGGAACCGATACACTGGTAATTGAAGGCGTTAAGAGGCTTCATCCCATAACCTATAGCATTAAGCCGGACAGAATTGTAGCAGGAACGTATCTGTTATCGGTAGCGGCAACAGGAGGTAATATCCAACTTATAAATGCACCATACCGGGATATGGCAGCCGTATTGGATGTGGCAAAGAAAATGGGCTGTGAAATATCCGTAACGCCAAATCGTTTGTGCGTAAAAAAGGATACTTCCGTAAGGCCGGTTCCGTATATAGAAACCAAAGTATATCCGGGATTTCCGACCGATTTACAGTCGGTGCTTATTGTGGCACTGAGTGTTGCAGACGGGGAGAGTATGGTGGAGGAATCGATTTTTTCGGACCGCTTCCGTATAGTCGGGGAACTTATCCGTATGGGAGCCGACATCACTGTAAATGGAAACCGGGCATATATCAGAGGTGTGAAGACATTATACGGAGCAGATGTTAAGGCTTCGGATTTAAGGGGAGGAGCGGCACTGGTTCTGGCCGGGATTCTGGCCAAAGGAGATACCTGTGTTGGCAACTGCCATTACATAGAACGCGGATATGAGGATATCTGCAGGGATTACCGATTGCTGGGAGCAAATGTTACGGGCATCGGGTAGGAGAGACTTTGAGTAAGAAGAAAAGAACGAAAAAGAAGAAAACATGGAATATAAATGTGTACCGGATAAGAAGGTTCAGCATTGCTGTCATATGCTTGGCAGTGATGCTGGGATTGCTGTATTTTGCGTTTTATTATTTTACCGTGAAAACAGTAATTGTGGACGGGAATGTGCATTATTCGGATGAAGAAATCCAGGATATGGTGCTTGGCGGAAAATTGGGTAAGAATTCCCTGTATCTGTCGCTGAAATACCGCAACAGGCAGATTGAGGACGTGCCTTTTGTAGAGACCATGGATGTGGATATTGTTTCCCATGATACGGTTAAGATTACGGTATATGAGAAAACGATGGCCGGATATGTGGAATATATGGACAAGTATTTCTATTTTGACAACGACGGTACGGTAGTGGAATCATCCGATATCCGTACGCTTGGGATTCCGCAGATTAAGGGACTGGAATTTGACCATATTGTGTTGCTTGAGAAACTGCCTGTCGAGGATGAGGACATATTTAATCATATTCTGGATATTTCCCAGCTTATGGATAAGTATGATATTTCGGCGCAACAGATTTATTTTGACAGGGATTACAAGATTACATTATATTTCGGTGAAGCCAAGATTAAATTGGGCGGTACGGAATATATAGATGAGAAAATAATGAAATTAAAAATGATTCTTCCCAATATTGAAGGGAAGAAGGGAACGCTGAGGATGGAAAATTATACGGCAGATTCTTCAGGCGTGACATTCGAGTTGGAAGAGTAACACAAATTAATTATCATATGAAAAAAAACCTGTTTTTTCTTTGAAAAAAAGATTGCTAAAAAGGGAAATTAATTATATGATAAAAAATAGGAATTATGATGGGATGAAGGAGGAAGTACCTTTGTTAGAGATTAGAACATCGGATGCAGAATCCGGCGCTAAGATTTTAGTTGTAGGTGTAGGCGGTGCCGGTAATAATGCTGTTAATAGAATGATTGATGAAAGTATCAGCGGAGTGGATTTTATTGGGGTTAATACGGACAAGCAGGCCCTTTCTTTATGTAAGGCCCCTAAGTTATTACAGATTGGCGAGAAACTGACCAAGGGACTTGGTGCAGGTGCTAAGCCTGAGATTGGTGAAAAAGCCGCTGAAGAAAGCTATGATGAATTACAGAATGCATTGCAGAGTTATAATATGGTATTCGTAACCTGTGGTATGGGTGGCGGTACAGGTACCGGTGCGGCACCTGTAGTTGCTAAGATTGCCAAGGATATGGGTATTCTTACGGTTGGTGTTGTTACCAAGCCATTCCGTTTTGAGGCAAGAGCCAGAATGACCAATGCTATTGCAGGTATTGAGAAGTTAAAAGGCAATGTGGATACATTAATTGTTATCCCTAATGATAAATTACTTGAGATCGTAGACAGAAGAACAACTATGCCGGAAGCGCTTAAGAAGGCAGATGAAGTGTTACAGCAGGCAGTACAGGGTATTACAGACCTTATCAATGTACCGGCTGTTATCAATCTTGACTTCGCAGACGTACAGACTGTTATGCGCGGCAAGGGTGTTGCCCATATCGGTATCGGATACGGCAAGGGTGATGACAAAGCAATGGAAGCTATCAAGATGGCAGTGGAATCGCCGTTACTCGAGACTACCATCAAGGGTGCTACCGACGTTATTATCAATGTATCCGGAGATATCTCCATGTACGATGCAGATGATGCAGCGAACTATGTACAGCAGATTGCAGGCGAAGATATCAATATTATCTTTGGTGCAATGTATGACGACTCACAGCCTGATTGCTGTAAGATTACTGTTATTGCTACCGGTTTGGAAGAGGCACCGGTTCCTGTAAGACCGGGTGCACTTGGCGGTTTTAATAAGACTCCTATGAGTGGTATTGGTAATATCGCAACAGCCAGACCGATTACATCAAAGCCTGTAATGTCCGGAATGCAAAGAGAAGTAGTTCGTCCTACAAGCATCCAGCGTCCTACAGACATAAAGAGTAAGGTAGAAGAGAATCAGTTAAAGATTCCGGAATTCCTTCAGAAGAAATAAAAAGATTCATATAAGACACCGCATTTCTATGCGGTGTCTTTTGTCGTATTATGGGAAAAATTAGAAATGTAAATCCCCTGTCTGTCTCTTCTTTTTTGACAAAATAATTGCCTCGCATTCCCTATACTGTTGGTATGGGAGGTGAGGGAAATATATCAAATTCATATCGAATATTTTTTCCTTTTAAACTTCGTATTTATGCTTTGCATATGGGAGATGACAAGTGTAATTTTTTTCTGTTCTGTCACACAGAAAAGAATACTTACAGCATCTTTTTGCGGAGCAATACTTAGCAGTATATGCCTCTTTTTCCCCGGTATAATGCTGGTCAGACTTTTTGTCGGGGTTTTACTTGCATCAGTGGTGGGAACGGTTATCATTCTTCCTAAAAAAACACAATGGAATACATATATACGATGCATGGTAATCGAGGCAGAAACGGCCGTGTTATTGGGCGGAAGCATTGCCATTTTACAGAAATGGATAGTAAAAAGCAGATTTTCTGTGTTACAGATGCTTGCAATGACTATAGGACTGACATGTATACTGCGTTTTTTATTGCAACATTTTTTTAGAACAAAGCAAAAACTCTTTTATTCCGTAGTGCTTTATTGTGACGGAAGAGAGTATCCGATGAAAGCGCTGGCAGATACGGGAAACGGTCTTGTGGAGCCAATCAGTAAAAAGCCGGTGTGTCTTGTGGGAATGGATTATTTTGAAAGACAGTGGGAAAAGGAGGGAAAGCGGAGAGATTTTCAACCGGAAAGATTCCGTGCAATACCCTATCATGCAGTGGGGACGCCAAACGGAATCCTATACGGGTATGAAATGGACCGTCTGATCATTTTTACAGACGAAAGAAAGGTCGAAATTAATAAGCCGATGATAGGTATCAGTGAGCATGCAATCGCAGGGCAGGGTGCCTATCAGATGATTTTACAACCTCAGTTACTAAGAGAAGGAGAGAATTAATATGGTTTTAAAAGTAACTCTTCCCGGAAGGTTTCAAATGAAATTTACCCAGAAAGAAAAGAGTATGTTCATGATGAAACAGGGGGATATTCATTATATCGGCGGAAGCGAAGTACTTCCGCCCCCATTACCTGCGGAGAAAGAATATGAGATGATTCAGAGCCTGACAACGGAGGATGATGCGAATGCCAGGTCGATGCTGATTGAACACAATTTGCGTCTTGTCGTATACATAGCCAAAAAATTTGACAATACGGGTGTCGGAGTGGAGGATTTGATTTCCATTGGGACCATTGGACTGATTAAATCCGTGAATACTTATAATCCCGATAAAAATATCAAACTGGCAACCTATGCTTCCAGATGTATTGAAAACGAGATTTTGATGTATCTGCGCAGAAATAATAAGACCAAACTGGAAGTGTCCATTGACGAGCCTTTAAATGTGGACTGGGATGGGAATGAACTGCTGTTATCGGATATCTTAGGAACCGATGAGGATGTCATATACCGTGATTTGGAGTCGGAGGTGGAACGTAAACTTCTGCTAAAGGCTATCAGTAAATTATCAGACAGGGAGCGTTTGATTATCAATCTGAGATTTGGATTGAATTCCAGGGATGGAGAAGAAATGACACAAAAAGAGGTTGCCGCATTGCTTGGAATCTCGCAATCTTATATTTCCCGTCTGGAAAAGAAAATTATGAAGAGACTGCAAAAAGAAATCAAGGGTTGTGGAAATTAGGAAAATATGATACACTTTGCCTGCAAAATCAAATACAAAACAATTCAGGTGCCGGATGTAAGGGTCCGGTGAAAAGGGAAGTGGGTGCAAGTCCCACACGAACTCGTCGCTGTGATAGTTTAGCTTTGTTCCATATGCCACTGGGTAACCGGGAAGGCGGAGCAAAGTGCATGAGGCTTAAGTCAGAAGACCTGCCTGTTTTGGTACTGTGAAGACCACGAGTAACTGGTTGGTACATTTCAAAAGATGATATGTGGAGAGTCTGCGTTTTTTGCAGGAGTCCGCACACGGATATTTTTTTATGCTGAAATGTAATGTATGGAAACCTTTTACCTTTGGTAGAAGGTTTTCTTTTGTTTTCGGATATTGCAAATATACAAAAAAGGAGAACAAAAATGGAACAGAAAAAAGTATCAAAAGGAAAAATCGCCCTGGCGCTTGGTGCGCTGATTGCGGTTGTAGCAATTCTTATCGGTGTATATGCTGCATTCGGGGCAAAGCCGGTAGAGGGCTCAAAAAATATCACAATTGAAGTGGTAAACAAAGCAGAGGAATCTACTGTGTATGAACTTTCAACGGATGCTGAGTTTTTGCGTCAGGCAATGGATGAGGCAGAAGGTCTTACCTATGAGGGTTCAGAGAGTGAATATGGCCTTATGGTAACTACCGTAAACGGCGAAGTGGCAGATTATAATGTGGATTGCAGTTACTGGAGTTTCTATGTGAATGATGAATACTGCAATTATGGAATTGATACCCAGCCGGTAACGGATGGGGATGCGTTTGCGATTGTGTATACGGTTCAGTAAACGGATAATCGTAAATGGGGAGAGTTTTATGAGCACAACGAATGAAAAAAAAGAACGGCTCAAACTAACCGCGCAGGACATTGCGACCATCGGTATGATGGTCGCAGTGATAGAAGTCTGTAAAGTAGTACTCATGGGAGTCCCGAATGTAGAACTGACAACGTTTTGGATTATTATGTTCAGTATTTATTTCGGGAATAAGGTATTCTGGGCAATCCCGGTGTTTATCCTGATAGAAGGAGCAATGTTCGGTTTTCAGCTATGGTGGATTATGTATCTGTATATGTGGCCGTCGTTAGCACTGCTTGCAAGAATCGTTAAGAAAATTGATTCGGTTATGGTATACAGTATTTTATCAAGTGCCTACGGATTTTTATTTGGCTTTTTCTGCGCAATACCGTATCTTTTTATCGGGATGGCAGACGGCGGAATTAAGAATGGTCTTTATACAGCGTTTAGCTGGTGGGTGGCAGGAATACCGTTTGATATGATACATGGAATTGCCAATTTTGTACTGATGTTTATTTTGTACAAACCGATTCGTTTAATTATGAATAAATTGCCAAGAATAAGAGAATCCTTTTAATAGCAAAAAGCTATTAGGAGGACATGGGAATGGCACAGGGAAAAGTTGAAATATGTGGAGTAAATACAGCAAAGCTTCCGCTTCTGAAATCATCAGAGCAGGAAGCTTTTTTTGCACGTATCAAACAGG
>JAZMZZ010000061.1:0-8470 GCA_045586245.1 Lachnospiraceae bacterium
CAAGGGATTGCTGTAAACTTTCCAGCAGATTGGCAAGTCCCGAAACGGGCGCATAAAACAAGGATAAATATAATATAAACGCTACAATATCTTCTACAGAAAGCTGGTTTTTAACAGCCAGATAACCGCCAAAGAACACAACCAGAATCGTACCGATGCTGGATAAAAATTCTACGCTTGGGTGGAAAACAGCGCTTGCGCGGAGTGCGCGAAGCATCGCTTTTACCTGATTAAAGTTTTTCTCATGAATCCGCTCGCTTTCATAGGATTCATGACCAAAGGATTGGATTTCCTGAAGACCGGAGAGGCTGTCCTGCAACTGTGCATTCAGTTCACCCATGTATTTCTGGGAAACGCGGAAAAACGGACGTACAACTTTTGCAAAAACAACGCCGGATAACAAAATCAGCGGAATCGGGAAACAGGTAATTAATGCCAGTTTCCAGTTAATTGTCAAAAGTATTACCAAAACTCCAAGGAAGGTTACAATATTGGTAATCATTTCCGGAATCATATGGGCGTACAAAAGTTCAAAATCACGCGTGTCGTTTACGACACGGCTCATCAAATCACCGGTCTGTTTATCATGAAAGAATCCTAAGTCCAGACTCTGCAGTTTGTTATACATACGGCTTCGCAAATCACCAACCAGATACCATGCGGCTTTATGAGCCAGATAATTGCTCAGGTAACGGAAGAGGATACGAAGCAGATATAAAGCAAGCAAAAGAAAAGCGAGTCTGCTGATAAATTTAAGTGCAGTCTCATCAACGCCCTGTTCCACAATACCCGTCATTGCAGATAAAATTCGCGGTGCCGCCAGATTTACTATTGTCAGTCCGAGAGTGGACAGAATCGCAAGAACATACAGGCCCTTATAGCGGGTGGCTTCTTTTGTCAGTTTCCAAAGCATTTTCATCGGGAAATCTCCTCATTACTATATCGATACTCTACTGTTTCAGTATAAAATCTTGTTGAAAAAATGAAAAGAAAAAGTACAAGTAAAATTAAGAAAGTTTTAATTGCTAAAAAGATGTATAAATGGTACTATGCTTGTGGTATGAATAATACCAAGGAGTTTATGGAAAAATAATTAAAAAGGAGTACAGACTATGAAAAGAACAATTGCGCTTGTATTATGCGGTTTATTAATGATTGGTTTAATCGGATGCGGTAAAAAAGAAGAGACGCCGGGCGATACGACTACAACAGTAGCGGTTGCGGCTACAGATGCAACAGATTTGTTTACACAGGTGTGGAACAATTATGATGATGCAGACAAATTTGCAGTCGGTGGCGGTGATTTTGATAATATCGTAATGGACGCACCTGGTAAATACGATGTATCCAAAGCAGAAGAAATGGATTCTACATTGGGCCTTCCGGTGAACAGTGCGGCTTTGGTTGATGATGCGGCATCCATGATGCACATGATGAATGCCAATACCTTTACGGGTGCGGTATACCATGTTGCGGACACAGCAAATCAGGATGCTTTAGTGGATTCGCTTAAAGACAATATCATGAACAGACAGTGGATGTGCGGTTTCCCGGATACTCTGATTGTTGCAAAGGTTGGCGGCGAATATGTGGTTTCTGCGTTTGGTAATGCTGAAATCATTGAAACATTCAAGACGAATTTAAAGGCAACATTTGAGATGACAGATGTTGTTGTGGAAGAAAGTTTGACAGAATAAGAAGCATACACAGGCAATCAATGGTATAATAAATTGATTGCCTGTTTTTACATGTTGATAGGAGGAGGGGCTATGGTTTTTTCCGGCATACCGTTTTTATATTATTTTCTGCCATGCGTATTGCTGGCTTATTTTGTTGTGCCAAAAGCATACCGGAACTTTGTGCTGATGTTATTCAGTTTATTGTTTTATGCGTGGGGTGAGCCGGTTTATGTCTTCCTGATGCTTTTTTCGATACTCTTTGGCTATGTCACGGGTCTGCTTTTGGAAAAAAGCATGGAAAAAGGGTGGAAAGTATTTACGCCCGGAAGGACACTTGCCGGCTCGGTAATAGTGTTTGCCGGATTATTTGTATTCTTTAAATATACGGATTTTGTAATCGGTAATATCAACGGACTGACAGGCAGTGATATACCACTGCTTAAAATTGCCCTTCCGATAGGTATCAGTTTTTATACTTTCCAGATTATTTCGTATCTTGTGGATGTGTACCGTGGGGAAGTGCCTGCACAGAAAAATATGATTTCCCTGGCGGCATATATTTCCATGTTTCCGCAATTAATTGCCGGACCGATTGTGCGCTATAAAGACGTATCAATGCAGCTTAATGAGCGTCGTACGACATGGGAAATGGCAGAAGCCGGGATTACAAGATTTATCATCGGTCTTTCCAAAAAGATACTGATAGCCAATGAACTGGGCGAACTGTGCAGTCTTTTTAGGGAATCGCAGGATAAATCCGTGCTCTTTTACTGGTTGTATGCGGTTGCTTTTATGCTTCATATTTACTTTGATTTTTCGGGATACAGCGATATGGCAATCGGCCTTGGTAAAATCTTTGGATTTTCATTTCCGGAGAATTTCAACTATCCGTATATAGCGGGCAGTATTACGGATTTCTGGCGAAGATGGCATATGACTCTGGGTTCGTGGTTCCGTGATTACGTGTATATTCCTCTTGGCGGAAACCGTGTGCCGAAATGGAAGTGGTACCGTAATATATTCGTAGTATGGATGTTTACGGGTATCTGGCATGGTGCGGCATGGAATTTCCTGTTTTGGGGATTGTATTTTGCGATACTTTTGGTTATAGAAAAACACGGGCTTTTAAAATGTTTGGAAAAGAGCGAGTGGTTTAAATATATTTATGTATTATTCTTTGTAATGATAAGCTTTGTGATTTTCAATGCTCCCGATATGGGAACCGCGTTTGAAGATATCGGAAGATTGTTTGGCGCAGGAGAATTACCTTTTGCATCAACTGAGGCACTGTATTATTTGAAGAGTTACGGCATTACGATGCTTGTCGGAATTATCGGTTGTATGCCTGTACTTCCTTGGATTACGGACAAATCCGGGAAGATGATGACGCAGGAAACAATGCCAAAGAAGGCAGCAGGATTGCGGATATTGCTTGGCATAGCAAAACCGGTAGTACTGATTTTCCTGGTGGTACTGTCAACAGCATATTTAGTGGATGGATCCTTTAATCCGTTCCTGTATTTCAGATTTTAAGGAGGGGCGGAATGATGGACAATAAAAATATGCAATCAAACAATAAAAAGCCAAATACAGGCAAATATGCAATGTTTTTTGTGTGTCTGATGGCGGTGTTATATGTAATTAGTGTGGTTTGCATTTTTTCCAAGCCGCAGCAGGAGTATTCACAGTCCGAAAGACGTATGCTAAACCGCAGGCCATACCTCTTTGAAATTGAGGAATTGTGGAACGGTAAATATGTGCAGAAGTGGGAAAAGTACATGGTGGACCAGTTCCCTTTGAGGGATGAATTGCGCTCGCTCAAATCCAAGTTTTCGCTGAATATTATGCAAAAGCAGGATACGCATGGTATTTATGTAAAAGACGGTTATTTGTGTCAGATGGAATATCCGATGGATGAAGAATCCGTTGACAGGGCATCGTGGGCGTTTGAGAACCTCTATCATTTGTACATGGAGGATACACAGGTAAAACCCTACATTGCAATTGTGCCGGATAAGAATTACTTCCTGGCAGACAGCGGTGTGCTTTCAATGGACTATGAAAAATTATATGCGCAGGTTTATGAGGACACACCTCATTTGGAGCCGATAGATATCACTTCACAGTTACAGCTTACGGATTACTATCGGACGGATACACACTGGAAACAGGAAGAAATCATTGATGTGGCGGGAGTGCTGGCAGAAAGCATGGAAGTGCCGTTTGAAAATGATTTTACCGTAAATAAATCAGATGTGCCGTTTTACGGCGTATATTACGGTCAGGCAGGCCTTGATTTACCGCCGGATGATATTTCATACTGCACAAGCGATGCGCTGACAAACTGCTACGTATACGATTACGAAAACGATAAAGAAATTCGCTTATATGACAAAGCTGCCCTTACCGGCCGCGATCCTTACGAAATGTTCTTTGGAGGCAATATTTCCCTGGCGTCCATAGAGAATCCGGATGCGTTATCGGATAAAGAATTGGTGGTATTCGGCGATTCCTTCAGCCGCAGCCTTCTGCCGCTTTTAGCAGGCAGCTACAGCAAGATAACCCTTGTAGATATCCGCTACATGTGGAGCGGACAGGTTGGCAACTACATCGAATTTACCGACCAGGATGTTTTGTTTTTATACAGTACATCCGTAATGAATAACAGTATTACCTTCAAAGTCGATGCCCCATCCCCCTAACAGAAGAAAACCCCCGATACATTACGTGTCGGGGGTTTCCTACCAAATATTTATTGAGAGAGTATAGTAATATAATTAGTTACATAATTGCTGTGATGTTGTAAACTTTTGTGCCTTCTTCGATAGGAATTAAGGTGCCTTCGATTTCTTTGCCGTTTACAATCATCTTCTTGATGCCCTTCTGGTTGCCGTCGTGGTTCTCTACTTTGATGATGTATTCTGCACCACGGAAGGTTCTTCTGATAGTCATATCTTTGATTGTATCAGGGATACATGGATCAACGATAAGACCGTCGAAGTCAGGACGAACACCTAAAATATGCTGTGAAACATTAGTAAATGTCCAAGCAGCAGTACCGGTTAACCAGCTGTTCTTAGCTTCACCGTGATTCTTGGCATCGCAACCTGCAATCATCTGTGCGTAAGCGTAAGGCTCTGCACGATGGATTTCACTGATGTCTTCTGTGTAAGCAGGACAGGTCTTTTTGTAGATTTCGAATGCTCTGTTACCACGTCCGATAACGGTTTCTGCGATGGAAATCCAAGGATTGTTGTGACAGAAGATACCTGCATTTTCTTTGTATCCCGGAGGATAAGAAGAAATTTCACCAAGATTTACGTAATATCTCTGGTAAGCCGGCTGTAATAAAACAATACCGTACTTTGTATCAAGTCTTTCTTTTACGGAGTCAAGTGCTTTCTCAGCAAGTTTTTCTTCTACACCGATACCTGCCATTACGCACATACCCTGTGGCTCGATGAAGATCTGGCCTTCCTCACACTTGTGGGAACCGATGATATCGCTGTTTGCATCATAAGCACGAACGAACCATTCTCCGTCCCAACCTGCTGTAATAACAGCCTGGTACATATCTGCAACTTTTGCACGAACTTCTTTTGCTTCGTCAGCAAGACCCATCTTTTCGCAGATAGTAGCATATTCATTACCATACTTAACGTACATTCCGGCGATAAATACGGATTCTGCAACAGGGCCTTCGCTAGGTCCGGTAGTCTGGAAAGATTCACCCGGTGTTTCAGAGAAACAGTTCAGGTTCAGGCAGTCGTTCCAGTCAGCACGGCCGATAAGCGGAAGCTTGTGAGGTCCTTTGTTATTGTCAAAGAAGTTAAATGAACGGCGTAAATGCTCCATAAGAGGCTGAGCCAGTTCAACTTTGTTATCAAATGGTACCATCTCATCTAAGATGGAGTAATCACCTGTCTCACGGATGTAAGCAGATGTTCCTGCGATTAACCACAATGGGTCATCGTTGAAACCGCTACCGATATCCATGTTACCGGTCTTTGTAAGAGGCTGATACTGATGATATGCGCTACCGTCTTCAAACTGAGTGGAAGCGATATCAATAATTCTTTCTCTTGCTGATTCCGGAATCAAATGTACGAAACCAAGTAAATCCTGGCTGGAATCTCTAAAGCCCATACCACGGCCTGTTCCTGATTCATAATAAGAAGCGGAACGGGACATATTAAAGGTAACCATACACTGGTACTGGTTCCAGATATTAACCATACGGCAAAGCTTGTCGTCTTTGGTTTCAAGGGAATACTTACTGAGTAAGTTGTTCCAGTATTCTTTCAGTGCAGCCAAAGCAGCGTCTGCTTTTTCAACTGTGTTGTATCTTTCTAACATTGCATGGGCAGGCTTCTTATTGATTACGTTAAGAGCTTCCCATTTTTCTGCTACAGGGTTTTCGATGTATCCGAGTACAAATACATAAGAAACTTCTTCGCCCGGCTGTAAAGTAGCGTTAAGCTGGAAGGAACCGATTGGTGACCATCCGCTTGCTACAGTATTCTTAGAAGCGCCAAGTTCTACAACTTCAGGGTCAGAAGGGCTTCTGTAAGCACCGAGGAATGAATCTCTGTCTGTGTCAAAGCCTGCAACAGGTTCGTTAACTGCGTAAACAGCGTAGTGATTACGACGTTCACGGTATTCTGTTTTATGGTAAATAACGGAAGGTTCTAATTCAACCTCACCTGTATTTAAGTTACGCTGGAAGTTTGTGCTGTCATCAACGGCGTTCCAGAGGCAGAACTCTATGTATGAAAATACGGAAATATCTTTTACAGAGTCGCTATTGTTCTTTAATGTAACTTTGTTGATTTCACAATTGTCGCCAATCGGAACAAATGCAGTTACACTTGCAGCTAAATCGTTTTTGCTGCTTTCGAATACAGAGTATCCGAGACCATGACGGCATGCGTAAGAATCAAGTGCAGTCTGTGTAGGTTGCCAGCCCGGATTCCAAACGGTTCCGTTGTCTTTAATATAGAAGTATCTTCCGTTGTTGTCATATGGAACATTGTTGTAACGATATCGGGTAAGACGAAGAAGCTTCGCATCTTTATAGAAGCTGTATCCGCCGCCGGTATTGGAAATAAGTGAAAAGAAGCTCTCACAACCAAGGTAGTTAATCCATGGAAGGGGAGTCTTAGGTGAAGTGATGACGTACTCTTTGTTGAGATCGTCGAAATAACCAAATTTCATAATGCCCTCTCCGTTTTCTTTTATTGTAGCCTTAATCATATATATAGAAGCGAAAATACCGCTTAACTATCAAAGGGAAAACGAAAACGATTAAGTAAACGGAGAAAAAAGAAAATTCTTCAAAAGAATTTAACACAAGTATATGTTATGATTCTCAAAAAAGCAAGTAAAATCAAGCATTTCTTTAAAAAATTTTATAAAAAGTTATTTGGAGGGGTGTTTGGGAACTTGTGACTGC
This sequence comes from Lachnospiraceae bacterium, assembly GCA_045586245.1. Lineage (GTDB taxonomy): Bacteria > Bacillota > Clostridia > Lachnospirales > Lachnospiraceae > RGIG8767. The sequence continues at coordinate 7,132 of JAZMZZ010000061.1, forward strand.
AGTACTAAATAGGATAATTTGCAAAAAATAGCAAAATGTAATGCAGTTACGAAAACGATGAAATAAAGTGACTATATAATAGGAAGAAACTCGTTCCAAGTGAAAAAAACGGCAATTAGGTTTATCGATAAAGTGCACAAATTTGATAATTGAAAAGTGTCAAAAAGTCACAAAATATAAAAAATGCCTAAAAAAATCAAAAAAAGGCGTTGCATTTATGAAAAAAGTGTTATATATTGAATTTACGAAAACGATTAAGTAAACAAACCCTTGTACGGAACGCCTTTTAGGAATGCCGAACGCCGTATAAGGAAAGGGGATTCAAATGGCATCGCTAAAAGATATATCTGCTGCGTGTGGCGTCTCCGTGGCAACCGTTAGCAAAGCATTGAATGACCACAGGGATGTCGGCGAAGAGACGAAGCAACATATCAGAGAAGTTGCAAAGAAGATGGGATACTTCCCAAATGCTTCCGCAAGAGCATTAAGAACCAATAGAAGTAACAGCATCGGAGTTTTGTTTGTAGATGAGATGCCGCAGAGTGGTTTGACACACGATTACTTCTCACATATTTTAGACAGCTTCAAGATTACGGTTGAAGCGCAGGGATATGATGTTACTTTCATCAACTGTAATAAAGGAAGAAAGAACACCATGTCATACCTTGAACATTGTAAATACAGAAATGTAGACGGTGTACTGATTGCCTGTGTGGATTTTGCAGATACAGAAATCCGCGAATTGGTCGAAAGCGACATACCGGTTGTTACAATTGATTATGTGTTCAACAACCGCCTGGCAGTATCTTCCGATAACGTAAAGGGCATTCGCGATTTACTTACATATGTATATGAACAGGGACATCGTAATGTTGCATATATTTATGGACATACATCAGCCGTTACGGATGCCAGAATCAAGAGTTTTTACAAAACAGCCGCAGAGCTTGGCTTGGAAGTGAATGAGGACTATCTGTTAAAGGGCTCATACAGAGATGCACAGGGTGCAGAGAAACTTACAGCCAAGTTATTAGATATGAAAGAACGTCCGACCTGTATCATTTATCCCGACGACTTATGTGCGATGGGAGGAAGAAACGAGATACGGTCAAGAGGACTTAGAATACCGGAAGACATATCCATAGCCGGATATGACGGAATCAGCATTACACAACAGATTGAACCGCAGATTACCACCATCTATCAGGATACAAGAATGATAGGAAGGGTGGCGGCAGAGAATCTTATCAATCTGATTGAAAAACCGAAGAGCTCGTTAATCGAGCATGTTGTAGTAGAGGGTAACCTCATAAGAGGAAGATCCGTAAGAAAAATGGAA
>JAZMZZ010000062.1:0-5089 GCA_045586245.1 Lachnospiraceae bacterium
CAGTGTCGTTACAATATGCCATTCCCTGTCAGCCATCAGAAATGCCGCAATCTCCAAATCAATAAAACTGGAGTGGTTCATCAGCACAAGGCATGGCTCTTTCTTGCCCAGTTTTTCCATTCCGGTTTTCTCATAGGTAAATCCGGTCATTTTAAGCAAAAACCAGCATACCACCTTTAAAATCGGGCGCAAAATCGCCAACTGGTGTCTTGGTTTTTTATATTTGAGGTGTGGCATTTCCATAACCTCGGTGTAACTTTTATTAACGACTCTTATTTTCAAAACGTACCCCCCTCATTATGTTTTGAAAAATCATTTCACCAAACGGCCATACAACTTGGTCAACTTTCTAATCTCTTTTGCCACTTCATCGCTGCACTGGCCTTCCACTAATCTCCATTTCCAGTTCTTACCGAGTGTGGACGGTTCATTCATTCTGGCTTCGCCATCCATCTCCAGATAATCCTGCATCGGGATAACAGCCGTCTCAGACACGCTGGCAAGTGCCGCCCGGATCATTTTCTTGCAAATCTGCTTACTGTTTGACGCATCCAAATAACGCGCCGCAAACTGTCTGTCGTGACGGTTCAAGGTCTCATACCAATGCTTGGTCGTATCATTGTCATGTGTCCCGGTATAAACAATGCTGTTTGCCACATAGTTGTGCGGTAAATAGTCACTGTCTTCCCTGGAATCAAACGCAAACTGCAACACCTTCATTCCCGGATAACCGGTCTTCTTCACCAGTTTGATAACCGAATCCGTTAAAAAGCCAAGGTCTTCGGCAATCACTTTAATCTTACCAAGTTCCTTCTTAATAACTCTAAACAATTCATATCCCGGTCCTTCCTCCCAATGACCGAACTCGGCAGTCGGGTCTCCGTAAGGAATCGAATAGTATTCGTCAAATCCCCTGAAATGGTCGATTCGCACGATATCGTACAATTCATAGCAGTAACGGATACGTTCCACCCACCATTTATAGTCCTGTTCTTTGTGATAATCCCAGTCATACAAAGGATTGCCCCATAACTGTCCGGTTGCAGAAAATGCATCCGGCGGACAGCCTGCCACCGCTATCGGAATACATTCCTCATCCACCTGGAACAGTTGCGGATTGGCCCATGTATCGGCACTGTCAAGTGCCACATAAATCGGAATGTCACCAACGATTTCAATTCCCTTATCGTTGGCATATCCCTTCAATTCTTTCCATTGTTTTGCAAAGTAATACTGCTGGAATTTATAAAAGGCAATCTCCTGCGCCAGTTCCTTGCGGTATTTTGCAAGCGCAGACCTTTTACGGAGTTTTATATCCTTATCCCACTCTATCCAGCTGATTCCGTCAAAGGAATCCTTAATTGCCATAAACAGGGCATAGTCATCCAGCCAGCCCTCATTCTTTTCCACAAACTCGAGATAATCCCGGTTTTCTTCCATATTGCTTTGTAAAAAAGCCTTCTTCAACAATTTGAATTTGTTATGGAAAATTTTCTCGTAATCTACAAACGCTCCGTCACCCAAATCACTGTTATCACATTCTTCCTTGGTTAAATACCCTTTTGTGATAAACTCTTCCAAATCAATATAATAAGGATTGCCGGCAAAAGTCGAAAACGACTGGTACGGAGAATCCCCGTATCCGGTCGGTCCAAGCGGCAGAATCTGCCACAGACTCTGTCCTGCCTTTTCTAAAAAATCCACAAATTCATATGCTTCTTTTGAAAACGATCCGATTCCGTATTTGGAAGGGATGCTGGAAACCGCCAAAAGAATACCACTTTTTCTCATGTTCATACCTTTCCTATATAAAACTTATGCCATTCTGATATACCATATTTCCCCAAAAACTACAAGAAAAACATACAAGTTTTCCCCTTTTTTGCCATTATCCTTTGACTGCCCCGGCAGCCACCCCTTTGATAATGTGTTTCTGACCTGCCAGATACACAATAATGATCGGGATAATGGTAAGCATAATACTTGCCATCATCGGTCCCATTTCGACTCTACCGTAACTTCCCCTGAAATACTGGATCAGCATCGGAATGGTCTTGTATTTCTTGATGTCCAGTACCAGTGTCGGAAGCAAATAATCGTTCCATACCCACATCGCTTCCAGAATTCCAACCGACACCAATGTCGGCTTTAACATGGGCATAACAATGGAAAAAAAGGTGCGGATCGGATTGCAGCCATCAATCATCGCCGCTTCTTCAATTTCAAGCGGAACCGATTTCATAAAGCCGGCAATCATAAACACCGCAAGACCGGCACCGAAGCCAAGATAAATAATCCAGATATTCCATGGCTTATTCAAATTCAGGGAATCCGCCGTGGAAGCCAATGTAAACATCACCATCTGAAACGGTACTACCATGGAAAAAACAAACATATAGTACAACGCTTTGGAAAAAACACTTTTTACACGCGCCAGATACCATGCACACATGGAACAGAATAAGAGAATTGCCGCCACGGAACTGATGGTAATAAATAAACTATATCCCAGACTCTGCAAAAATCCCTGCGCCCGTATTGCATTGATATAGTTAGTCAGCCCGTCAAATGTTTCTGCCGTCGGAAGGCTGAATGCCCCCTGCGTTGTAATACTGTTTTCCTCTTTCAGGGAATTAATCAGAATCATAAACACCGGATATACATAAGCCAGGGATAAGATACTTAAAACAACCGAAAAAACTGTATTCACTAATTTCTTTTTACCCGTCATTACTGCTGTACCTCCCTCTTATGTGTAGCCTTAAACTGGATTAAGGAAATCACTACCACAAGAATGCAGAATATAACTGCTTTTGCCTGTCCCAGCCCTTTCCACTGGGCACCGGCTCTTGCATAGAAGGTATTGTAAATATTAAGCGCCAGCATCTCTGTTGCGTGATTTGGTTCTCCTGCAGTAAGTGCCAGATTCTGGTCGAAAAGTTTAAAAGAATTGGTAAGTGTTAAAAACACACAAATAGTTATGGACGGCATTACCATCGGCAATTTTACTCTCCATAAAGTCTGCCACGCGCTTGCACCATCAATTGCCGCAGCTTCTGTCAACGTTTCCGGCACATTCTGGATACCCGCAATATAGATAATCATCATATAGCCAATCTGCTGCCAACACATCAATATAATCAGTCCCCAATAACCGGCTGTAGAATTAAGTGCAAGAAGCGGTTCTCCCACAATGGAAAGCACGCCGTTAAGTAATGTCTGCCAAATATAACCAAGTACAATACCGCCAATCAAATTCGGCATAAAAAATACTGTACGGAACACATTGGTTCCTTTCAAATTATCTCTTGTAAGAACCATTGCAAGTGTAAATGCAATGACATTAATGGACAAAACGGATACGATTGCAAAAAGTACCGTAAAGCCAAACGAATCCTTAAATGCAGCATCATTAAAGACTCTGATATAATTTTCCAAACCTATAAATTCTGCGTTTTTCGTAGTTGTAAACTGACAAAATGACAGATACAGGCCTTGGGAAAATGGAATGATAAATCCGATACTGAATGCCAGAAATGTCGGCAAAACAAATATCGGCGCATATCTTTTAAGTGTTTTCTCCATTATAACCTCCCTTTAAAAAGGGCAGGCATAAATGCCTGCCCTCCCATAAAATCACATTATCCTTATTTTCTCTTACTGTCCGTTTGTAAGTGCATATTCTGCTGCCCAGCCGTCAACAAAGGCTGCTTTCACTGCGTCCCAGTTTGCCTCTGTCTGGTCTGCAGCGTAAGCTGTTAACGCAGAACCCACACCATTTTTCCACTCTTCGGAAGGCATGGTTGTGAAATTCCATGAAACAGGAGTTTTACCTGCTTCTGTATACTCAGCATCCTGTTTTACAAAAAGATTAGAAGACTCTACAGCGTTTTTGAAAGGAATTACAAATCCCATATCTTCTGCCATAGCCTCTGTACCTTCCTTTGAAGTTACACACCATTTCATGAAATCCAATGTCGCCTGAATATCAGCTTCGTCTGCCTGCGCATTTACACACCAGTAGTTTTCTGTACCTGTACAAAGTCCCTGATTTGCCTCATCACCCGCACCGATATAAATTGGCAACATTACCAACTCTTCATCCGTGAATGCGCCTTCTGCTGTCAGACTGCCGTATTCCCAGGAACCATTCTGGTAGAATACCGCTTCGCCTGCTAAAAATTCCGCTCTGGCATCATCACCTGTTTTCGCAGACAATTCAGACGGTTCACATGTGCTGTTGTTAATATATAAATCCCAGATTGCACGATAATTATCCAAATAAGAACCTTTGATTGCATCTGTCGCATTAATTCCATCTTCTGCGTATTCAAAATACACCGGAAGATTTGCTAAATGTGTTTTGAATCTCCAGTCGGAAGATGCATCCATACCTGCTGATGCAAATGCAGAGAATCCAAGTTCTTCCTTACGTGCTGTAATATCCTCTGCGCATGCCTTTAAGGCTTCAAACGAATTTATATTTGCCACATCATATCCTGCTTCTTCCAACAGGTTTTTGTTGGCAATAATACCGTAGGATTCAATTACATAACCGATACCATATACCTTACCGTCCTCTGTTAACGCAAAAGACTCATTGGTAAGTTCGTTGTAGATATCCGTTCCTGTTAAATCCAGGCAATAGTCTCTCCAGTTCTGAAGACCAACCGGTCCGTTTACCTGGAATAATGTCGGTGCGGAACTTTTTCCCATTTCACTCATAAGTGTAGTTTCATACTGTCCGCTTGCAGCAGTAACCACTTCTACTTCTACACCTGTTTTTTCTGTATAAAGTTTTGCAAGGTTTTTCCAAGCCTCATCCTGCTCCGGCTTGAAGTTTAAATAGTACACGGAACCCTGTTCTGTGGCTGTTTCATTATTGATTTCTGCCTCATTTTCCTGCAAGGCAGCATTATCGTTTGGAGTTTCTTCTGCCTTACTTCCGCATCCTGCGAGTATGGTTGTAAGCATAGTTACGCCAAGCAATACACTAAGCAATTTCTTTTTCATAATACTCTCCCTTTCTTAAATAAACTAAAGGCCTTTAAGAATTGGGATTGTTTTTTACCGGTAATGAATCCAATTC
>JAZMZZ010000063.1:0-11728 GCA_045586245.1 Lachnospiraceae bacterium
TGTACCGCAATTCGGACAGAACTTAGCACCTGCAAAGGACTGACCACCCATAGGAGCCGCACCTGCCTGCGCACCACCCTGCATCTGTGCAACCATCTGCTGGCCCATAGCCATACCCATCTGCATACTAACCATATCGCCTGCAACAGATGAGCCACCGCCTTTACCGTTTTCAAGAGAATTAGCCAAAGCAATCTGCTGGTATTTGTTTACATCGCCAACCATAGCCTGTGCTGCAGCTTTCTCCTGCATCTTCTTAATTTCTTCCGGATAAGAGAAGCTCTCAATATTGAAATCAGTAATGGAAATACCGATTTTACACATATCATCATTCAATTCCGAACAAATTCCGTCGGCAATCTTGGCTGCATCCATCTGTAAATTGAACATATCGCGGCCTTCTTTGCCTATCCAGCTCATAAGAAGCTGATCTAAGTTAGAAACGATACGTTCCTTCACATCGTTAACAGAATAGGTCTGGCGGATACCTGCTAATTTATCAATTAACACTTCCTGATTGGAAATCTTACATGCAAATGTACCGAACGCACGGATTGGCATACCTCCTGGAAGTCCCGGTGCCTGCAAATTAATTGCATTCTTGGTTCCCCATTTTACCAGAAGTTCCTTAGTATTGATAAAAAGTACTTCTGCACGTAATGGGTTGTTAAAACCAAACTTATAGCTCTTCAATGTAGAAAGGAATGGAATGATATCGGACTCAATGTCAAAACTTCCTTCTTCTTCGAATACACCTTCGATGCGGCCATTATACATAAAAATTGCATCCTGACCCGGACGGATAATTAACTTAGAGCCTTTCTTAATCTCCTGATTCTGCCATTTCCAGAATAATACACTATCGCTGGCTTCCGGCCATTCAACTACATTGGCAAGCTGTTTAAAAAATAATCCCATTTATGTATTCCTCCATAATCACACAATATTTGTATTATACGTGGATTATTATACCTTAGTTTCCGTATTATGTCGATAGTCCGCGATGCAAATAAATAAAAGTTTTATGAATTCTACTCCGTTTTGGCCGATTTTTTGGCAAAAGAAGTATCTACCAGTTTTTCATACGGAACCGTTTCATCAAGCTGCCCCGCATCTCTTAGAATATCCTGCAAAAGCGTAAATGCATCTTCCTCAAACACAAGTGTTTCCTTCCATGTATCCTGTGCCTGATACCGTTCAATAATCAATGTTGCATCTTTTACATCGGTTTCTTCAAACTGCGGTAAAATCGTGTTTGCCACTTCTTCTGCCGTATGGGAATTCACATAATCCATCCCTTTTTGCAAAGCATCCGTAAATGCCTGAATCACCTCAGGATTGGCTTCCATAAAACTCTTTCTTGCAGAAAATGCAGTATATGGAACATAACCGGATTCTTCCCCGATGGAGGCCACTACGAATCCGTCTCCCTTTACTTCAAGTGCGGTCGCATGAGGTTCAAATTCTACGGTATAGTCTCCCTGACCACCGCTGAATGCCGCTGCAGTAGACCCAAAATCAATGCTCTGGTCAATTGTCAGGTCCGTTTTAGGGTCGATATTATGTTTTTTGAGCACATATTCAAACACCATTTCCGGCATACCGCCCGCTCTTCCCCCAAGGACCGTGGTCCCCTTTATGGAATCCCATGAAAAGGCATCATTCTCAGTTCTTGCCACGAGAAAATTTCCCGCACGTTGTGTTAACTGTGCAAAATTCACCGCGTAATCTTCCATATCTCCGTTATAAGTATATACCGTTGTCTCCGGCCCCATAAAACCGATATCTGCTTCGCCTGTAAGCAATGCCGTCATGGTTTTATCAGCACCAAAACCCGTCACTAAAGTCAAATCAATACCTTCTTCTTCAAAATAACCGAGTTCAATAGCCGCATACATCGGTGCATAAAAAATAGAATGTGCCACTTCATTGAGTGTTACGGGTGTAAGACCCTTATCCTCTTTTTTTCCGCATCCGGCAAGTACACCGGCCGACATGGATATCATAAGTGTAAAAATGCATAAAAATACCACCAGTTTCTTCTTCATAAAATCCTCCTAAAAGACTGATGGTATATTATACGGTCTATTCTGTTTTTGGTTCCTTCTTTTTATTCTTCATAGTCTGTTGCGGCACATTCTGCTCTTTGTAGCCGTCAATCAATTTTTCTATTAACAGTCTCTTCAGATATACATCAAATCCGAGCTGTACAATCAATGAAAACATGGTAAAAAAGTCTTCATCCTCCTTCGGAGCATTCTTAAACATCCCCTGCGCATGCTCGATTTTACTTGTAATATCTGCTTTAAGAGCTTCCTTCTGGATATCTTCAAACTCAAAAACTTCACGATATATGGCCTCCATATCAAAGCCATCCTTTTTATCAAAATAATGCTCCGTAATCGGCTTTAAAATCTCCTGGATATCACTAAAAGACAATACTCCCTTAAAATAATAAATCATAATCAAAATCATCATATGCTCTTTGGAATATTTCTTCTTCACCGGTGGCGGAAGAAGGTCATTCTTGGCATAATTATTAATCATGGTCTTGGTAAGGATCTTATCCTCTCCCGGATTGCGTGTCGTAGACTGCAATTTCTCATCCATGAATGTTGTAACCTGATCCATGTATAAATCAATATTCGGAATATCATCCAAATCCACGTATCTTATACGTTCCAAGCTTTCCAGTATGCTGTTTAATAAATCATCCGTTGCTATTGTCATTTTTTCCCCTTTGTGAGATATATCTCTATATCACTACATTATATAGTATTAAAAACTACATAGCAAGCAGAATCTTTTAGCTTTTCCTTAATTCTTCTTTACTTTAAAACTTTAGTATGTTAAAATATCACTGTATTAGTGTAAATACTCGTGTAAAAGAGAATAATCAGGAATGAAAGGTTGGAATGCACATATGAACAAAAAGATTCAGACTGAGGCAGTTGACCATTTATTTAAAGCAATTTTATGTCTTCAGGATAAAAATGAATGTTATGGATTTTTCGAAGATTTGTGTACGGTAAATGAATTATTATCTCTTTCCCAGAGATTTGAAGTTGCCACTATGTTACGCGAAAAGAAAACCTATCTTGAAATCGCAGAAAAAACAGGCGCTTCTACCGCTACCATAAGCCGTGTAAACCGTTCTCTCAACTATGGTAATGACGGTTATGAACTCGTATTTCAAAGAATGGAAGAATAGGTGACCTATTCTTCCATTCTTTTTTATCATTATCTGTTTTTATAATCTATGTATTATTCTGTCTTCTCTTCCTTTTTAGCCGCTTCCGTTTCCAACTGCATCTTACAATTTCCTTCAAAAACGGCTGTTTCCGCAATACTTAAACTTGCTGCTTTGATATCACCGATTAATTTTCCTTCGGCAACAAGGTCAATTTTTCCGGTTGCGGTTACATTTCCTTTTACCACACCGCTGATTTTAACATCGGCTGCTGAAATATTACCGTTAACCACACCGTCATTTGCTACTACGATAGTTCCCGATGAAGTAACATCTCCATTGATGGTTCCGTCAATTCTCGCACTCATACCGGCTTTTAAAGTTCCTTCCAATACGCTTCCTGCTCCGATTACCGTGCTTTCACCGCTTACAAAATTATTATTCTTTTTCATTTTCCTAACTCCTTCCCAATACTATTAACCGTTAATTTCCAACACTTCGGTCGGAACAATGTACTCGCCGTCCTTGGTTACCTGATATGCCATCTTATCGGCCAGCTCGTTATCCTCATCTTCTCTCATTTCAAAAAGAAGGGTTCCTCTGGTTATCTCATCACCCTCATCTACCTTTGGTGCCGTACCGCTGCGGTAAATGGTAATATAACCGTTTCCATGATCAATGTGAACCTGATATCCGTATTCATTGTCCTTCTCACGATGACAAACAATACCACCGCCGGCAGCTACTACACTGACCTCTTCATCCGCATCAAATAAAAGCATCGGTCTTACTTCGTCGCCGCCATCTCCCTCTATAGTCTCCTGCGTTTCTTCCATGGTTGCTTTTCCGGATAACGGGAAACCTTTCGGAAGATTTTTTTCTTCCAGTACCTTTTCGGCATCCACCTTCTCATTTACCGTTTTGCTTAAGATAGTAACCTTTTCGGTTAGTTCTTCCTTTTCCTGTGTCAAAACGGCATTCGCCTCTTCCAATTCTTTAATCTTAGCTGTAAAAGCCGCTTCGCGGCTCATTACTACAGTATTCTGATAAGAATTGTAAGCAATATACCCAAGCAATGCTATAAAAAACAATGCTGCCACTGTCTTAAGAAAATTAATTCTTGCCTTGGTGTATTTGAATTTCTTAACCTTCTTTGTCGGCGAATCGGATACCAGAAGAAGAAAATAATTAATTTTCGTTTTCTTCTTTCTTTTTTTCAAACGTTTCAACCTCCTTATGAAGCACTACATTCTTATTCTGTAATTATTTGTGTCAAATACGTAGGTTTCTATTTTTCAAGTTCATTATTATACCAAATAATTCCATTTACATCAATTCCCAATATTTTAAAGTATTTCAAAGTAACACTTTACTTTTCTAAAGTGCTATGGTATTCTAATTTTGTTGTAATATACAACATCAGATACATTTTTTGGAGGACTTTGCAATGAACAAAGGTACAGTAAAATGGTTTAACAACCAAAAAGGTTACGGATTTATCTGCGACGAAGCAGGAAATGATGTATTCGTACACTACTCAGGACTCAACATGGAAGGTTTCAAGTCTTTAGAAGAAGGCGCTTCTGTTGAATTCGAAGTTGTTAACGGAGAAAAAGGACCTCAGGCAGTTAACGTAACAAAGTTATAATAAGAGACTCCTCTTATTAGTCTCATTCATCCAATGTGCCTGTTCTATAAATAAAGGATTACATAGTCAGTCTTTTTACTTTGTACGAAAATGTGGTAATTAATGAATGATTGTGCATATAAATGCACTTAAAATGCCAACCCATGACGGGTTGGCATTTTTTATTTCCTCAAAAATGAATCGTTATTAAGCTAATAAAGCCTATGCTCTATTACTCCTTCAAATATGCAAGTACATCCTCAAATTGCATCGGTCCGCCAAACAAGGATAATGCACTTCCGATTGTAAAATCCAAGTTAGCGTTTCCTGCGGTTTTCAGCTCGTTTATATCATCAAAACTATGTATTCCACCCGCATAAGTGATAGGAATTTCGCTCCAGGAGCCTAAAAATTTTGCAAGATTTCTTTCAATTCCACCCATCTTTCCTTCAACATCTACCGCATGAATCAGGAATTCGTCAGAAAAACTTGCAAGAATGCCAAGATTTTCATGATTTAACACAAAATCCGTATCTTTTTGCCATCTGTCGGTAACAATGATATATTCACCGTTTTTTTGTCTGCAGCTTAAATCCAGAACCAGATGCTCACGCCCTACTTCACGGCTGATTTTTTGAAGATTGTCAAAGTTAATTTTTCCGTTCTGAAACACATACGAAGTAACAATTACATGGCTTGCACCGGCCTTTAGAAACTCTGCGGCATTGGTATCATTAATGCCTCCGCCAATCTGCATCCCACCCGGAAATGCCCTTAAGGCTTTCATGGCCTGTGCCTTGGTTGCTTCATAAAATTCTGTTCCTTCTTTATTTAAAAGAATAATATGTCCTCCAAATAACAGGTGTTTTTTATATAGGAATGCAAACTCATCCGCATCCGTTGTTGCTACAAAATTCTCTTTTGCCTGATTTCCTTCATCACGCAGACTGCTTCCCACAATCTGCTTCACTTTTCCGTTATGGATATCAATACATGGCCGAAACTTCATCTGATGTCTCCTTATTATATAGAAAAAAATCCGTATTTCATCTTTTCATTTATTATAACGCAAAAATGCCGTGAATAAAATTCCAAATTTTAAATCATACTATGCTTAGTAGTTAAATACTAAAAAAAGCGTATCGATACGCAGATGGGAGTTATTTATGAAAAAAGCAAGATTAATCACAATCGCTCTTCTTTTAACCTTATCTTTATCTTCTGCTGTTTTGGCAGGTTGTGCCGGATGTGGTACGACAAACGACAACAATGTAAATGACATGGTTGAAAGTACACCTGCAAAGACAGAAGAAGCCATCCTGGAAACGGAAACTGCATTTGAAAACAATGCAGTTTCTGAAAACGAAATTGTTGATGACAACGCAAATCTTACAGACGCAAACGGCAATCCTGTTGCGGTTCCGGACAGCAATGTTGACGGAACAGGAAACCTTGCCGATGATGCCGGTAATGTAGTGGATGATGCAGGCAATGCAGTCGGCGATGCCGTTGAAAATGTAGGTGACGCCGCAAGAGATGTTGTAGACGGTGTAGGAAACGGTATGAAATCACTTGTACAGTAACCGTCTGCCTCTTCACATGCAAAGGGGCATTTACAAAATGCCCCTTTTTACATACAAATATGCCTTATAATTAAATAACATTAGTTATTATATGCTTTTTTCAACAATCACACCATCATGATATGCCTTCAGAAGATTCTCCAACTGTTCAATGCTGCTTCTAAGTTCGATACCAATGTCCGTATCGGCAACACGGATACGGTGTGGTGCCGTTTCCACTACTATGGAGTCTGAGAATATATCCGACTCATTGCGGATGGCTGATTCCTTTGATTCAAACAAATCATGGGAAACCAGGCACATACCATGGGAATTGGCTACCAGTGTATATCCGGCAATACCCGTCTTATCATGATACGCCTTAGAAAATCCGCCATCAATAATCAACAGTTTGCCCTTACATTTAATCGGAGTCTCACCCTTTTTAAGTTCTACCGGTACATGTCCGTTGATAATATGGGAAGTTTCCGTACTTAATCCGAATTCCTCAAGAATATGGTTTAAAATGTCTTCATTATCCATCAAACGGTAATAACTGTTCTTCTTTTCTTTGTGCGTTTCTTTCTCTTCCACAAAATAACGCTCAAAAGTAGTCATTTTATCTTTTCCGAACACAGGAGAATTCGGGCCTGCCCAGATATACCAGATAATATCCTGGCCTTTTAACTTCTCCTGCTTATCCTGGGAATAGAATCCCTTTCTTGCATAACTGTCAAGCACATCATACAGGGCTTTTCCGGAATATTCCTTACCAAATACGGATACTTTGCTAAAATTTCCCTCTTCGTCCATCGGTACGCATCCATGGTATAACAAATTGGAATTGTGCACCTTGTAAAGACCACCCTTTGCAAAAAGGAACTTTACATGACGCTGTAATTTCTCACAATGTCTGAATGCATGCTTTAAACGGTCTACAACCTGTTCTTCTTCTTCTGTTAAACGGTATGGATCCGCAGGATCAATGGTCGGGAATTCCGTATCCAACATCGGATATTCTTTTCCATAAATAGCAACCGTTTTCTTATCATAATCAATCTTATCAAGAAGCAATCTGTCATCCATGTCAAAATCCGGACGGCGCTTAATAATCTGTCCTTCCAACTTAAACTGCAGTACAGAAATAGCCTTATGGATTTTCATGTCCATATCCAGTTCATTTACATTATAACCTTCACCGTATTTGATGGCAAAACGGTCACAATTCACATTTTCGTAGGTCTTAAGGGCAAAAGTCACAAGCGGAATCAGGTTGATACCATATCCTTCCTCAATGGTATCCAGATTACCGTATCTTGCCGCAATACGGATTACCGTTGCAATACAGGCCGGATGTCCACTGGCTGCTCCCATCCATACCACATCATGATTTCCCCACTGGATATCTACGGAATGATACTTTGTAAGTGTATCCATAATCACATGCGGTCCCTTACCACGGTCATAAATATCCCCCACAATATGTAAGTGGTCTACAACCATTCTCTGGATTAAGTTGCAAAGAGCCGTAATAAACTGTGGCGCACTTCCGATTTTGATAATCGTATTGATAATCCCGTTGTAATACGCTTCCTTGTCCTGAACCTCTTCTTTTTCGGTAATTAATTCCTCGATAACATAGGCAAAATCCTTCGGAAGCGCCTTACGTACCTTGGATCTGGTATATTTGGAAGAAACACGTTTCGTCATCTGAACCAGACGATGAAGAGTAATCTTATACCAATCCTCCAGATACTCTTCCTCTTCCATAATAATCTCCAATTTTTCTACCGGATAATAAATCAGTGTAGCCAGACTCTTTTTATCTTTTAAACTCAGAGTATTACCAAATTCTTCGTCAATCTTTCTTCTGACAGAACCGGAACCGTTCTTTAATACATGGTTAAACTGCTCATATTCCCCGTGAATATCGGTAAGAAAATGCTCCGTTCCTTTCGGAAGATTTAAAATTGCTTCTAAATTGATAATTTCCGTTGATGCGGAAGCAATGGTGGGAAACTGTTTTGCCAGTCCCTTTAAATACACTAACTCCATGTTGTCCATGTTTTCTCTCCTGTTTGGAAATAAAATAACACCTATAATGCGCCGTCAATGGCATCTGCCATCGTATAAAAACCGGCTTCTTTTCCACATAAAAACTTAGCTGCTACGATTGCGCCTTTACCGAATACCGCACGGGAATATGCCGTGTGTGAAAAAGTAATCACTTCGTCCGTTCCGGCAAAAATCACATCATGTTCACCAACAATCGTACCGCCACGGATAGCGGAAATACCGATTTCTTTATCCGGACGCTTCATTCGTCTGTCACTTCTGTCGTATACATATTCATATTCATTATCAAACACTTCATTGATGCTGTCTGCAAGTGCAAGTGCCGTACCGCTTGGTGCATCCAGTTTCTGGTTGTGATGCTTCTCAACAATTTCAATATCGTATCCTGCCGGTGCCAAAACACCTGCCGCATCCTTTAATATCTTAAGCAATAAATTAATACCCAAAGACATATTGGCGGATTTTAAAATCGCAACCTTCTTTGATGTCTCCTCTACTTTTATTAACTGTTCCTGGGAAAGTCCTGTTGTGCAAAGTACACAAGGTGTCTGTGTACGTTCACAATATGCAAGTAATCCATCCACTGCTTTTGCCGATGCAAAGTCAATAATAACATCTGCTTTTTTATCGCAATCATTGATGTCGGCATATACCGGAAACGCATTTTTACCTTCGTCATATACATCAATACCCGCAACAATCTGTATATCCGCATCCTTCTCTATAAGTCCTGCAATCATCTGGCCCATGCGGCCGTTACAGCCATGCATAATAACATCTACCATATGTTTATCCTCCTGATTTGATTCCAAAATCATTATTCAGATTAAGCTGCCCCGTATAAGAGGCAGCTTACCATACTATCATTTTCTATTATAAGATTCCCATAGCCTTCATTTCGTTTTCCAATTTGGCCGCATTGTCTTCTTCCATCTCAGTAAGCGGACGTCTTAATGTTCCGCCCATCATTCCCATAAGTTCACATGCTTTCTTAACCGGAATCGGATTCACTTCAATAAATAATAAATTAATTAAGGAAAGGAAATCCAACTGTAATTTACGGCTTCCATTCACATCGCCTTCAAAGAACTTCGCACAGATATCATGTGTCTGCTGCGGTGCGATATTGGATAATACGGAAATAACACCTTTTCCGCCAAGTGATAATAACGGAACAATCTGATCATCATTACCGGAATATAAATCCACTTTATCACCTGCGATAGACATTAACTTAGCCACCTGTGAAATATTTCCTGTCGCATCTTTTACACCGACAATATTCTCAACTTCCGTACAAAGTCTTACTACTGTCTCCGGTAAAATATTTACTCCGCCTGTTCTACCCGGAATATTATACAGAATAATCGGTACCTTAACAGAATCCGCTACCATCTTAAAGTGTTCATAAAGACCTTTCTGGGTAGCCTTATTATAATATGGTGTTACAACCAAAAGTGCATCTGCTCCTGCTTTTTCTGCTTCCTGTGAAAGATAAATTGCAGTCTCCGTACAATTAGAACCGGTTCCTGCCACAACAGGTACTCTTTTGTTAACGCATTTTACACAATAACGGATAACGTCCAAATGCTCTTCATGGGAAAGCGTGGATGCTTCTCCTGTTGTTCCGCATACAATAATCGCATCAATATTGTTCTCAATCTGGAATTCAATATTTTTGGCAAATGTCTCGTAATCTACCTCTCCGTTAGCCTTAAATGGTGTTACGATAGCTGTTCCTGCTCCTGTAAAAATAGCCATATTTTTCTCCTCCTTTGGCATAAATGCTTCGTCCGGTCAAAAATTAAGACCGGGCATGAGGGCTCGGTCTTTCAATACATAAATCGTTTGATAGCTCAACATCTTATAAAAAGATGACAGTCACAAAGTTATTCACCCTGTGCCCAAGACTTGACCTGCAGGAAATCTCCTCTTTCGGCGTTCCTTCCTTTCTCTTCTCTTCACCTGTGCCTGCCACATCCGAAAAGATACTCTTAATTCACGCGACCTCTACCCTAAAAATATTCAGTTGGACATCCTAATGCCCTTATCACTACTTATACTAACACCACTTATTCCATCTGTCAACGGATTTATGTGGTAAGAACCTGATAATAGCCGTCTTCATAACCTGCCTGAATCTGTAAATCATCCATAAGTTCCAGTTTACTGACACTTACTTCATAGGCAACGCGCTTAACAGCTTCTTCTTCGCTTAGCTTTTTCATATATTCACGGCTCTGGATACGTCCCCAGATGGCACATCTGGAACCAACCGTAAAATTGCTTGCAAATCTGGCATTTCTGCCCCAGCAGATACAGGGTATATAGTCCGATTTGCCATATGGGCGATTCACTGCAATCAGCAAATCCGCAATTTCCCTTCCAAGAGGCGTCTTACGGTAAATCGGCTCCTTGCAAATAAAACCGTCCAAATATATCTGGTTCGATTTTGAGCTTTCTTCAATTTCATTAATAAATTCCACCTCTCTTGCAAATACTGAGAGTATCAGGCGGTTTTTCTTTTCTTCATGGCGGTTGTAGGAACGAAACTGACCGGTTACCGCAATCTTATATCCCTTATAATCCTCATCCACGTTTAAAAGTCTCTCCGAAACCATAACCGGAATCACATCGGAGGAATCGCTGAGTCTTTCCACTTCCACATCCACCATGTAAAAGCCTTCTCCGAAAATTTCGTGACTATATACAAAGTCACTCACAATCGTACCCATAATTACTACCTGATTGTTTTCAATTACTTTATCTGTCATTTTGTTCTCCCTTTCCTCGAATACATTCTTTGTATTCAATCCTCAGAATTTTTTCTTCAATCACACGATTGAAATTGTTTTTTGTATTATCATTTTATGAATACTGGATAAAATTAGAAGTTTTACTCATCGCCTTATTCGCCATCTGTAAGTCAAAAAAGCTCAGAATATTGCACATTTATGAAGTTGGTGCTATACTTAGTAAGTTTTTGAAAATAAGAATTAAGCCCAAACGCCGTTTACGGTAATATGGAGGTATCAATATGAAACAATCTAGAGAAGACATTCGTAATATTGCTATTATCGCCCATGTCGATCATGGAAAAACTACTTTAGTAGATGAATTACTGAAGCAAAGCGGTGTATTCCGCGCTCATCAGGAGGTCATGGAACGCGTTATGGATTCCAATGATATTGAACGAGAACGCGGTATTACCATTCTTTCCAAAAATACGGCAGTCACATACAAAGACACCAAAATCAATATTATTGATACTCC
>JAZMZZ010000064.1:0-8277 GCA_045586245.1 Lachnospiraceae bacterium
ACCACAATCGGCACGGTTAAGATTACCGAATTCCAAAACTTGAACAGATAATCCGGGCTCTTTAACAGTACCGTCAGATACTGGTCAAAGGTTACCATATCCGGAATGAATTTGAGATTAACCGCTTCGGAAATATACGGCTTGGCACCGCTCTCGCTTGATTCAAATACCATGCCGTAATTGGCGGTAATTTCCTGCTGCGTCATAAACGAATTGCAAATTGTAAATATTACCGGTATCAGGAACAAAAACGCAACCACCGCCAACAAAACCGAAATGACTTTCAGCCCAAGGCGTTTTCTTTTTTTCTTTTTTATGTATCGTAAATTCTTTAATTTATCAGCCATCTAAATCTTTCCCCACAACATTCTCCGCAAAGAACAAAATACCAATCAACACAATCATAAACAACGACATAATAATTGCTGCCGCCGATAATTTCTGATAATCCAGTGACCGGAACATATTATTCATATAATGCTGTAACATGTACAGGGACTCGTACGGGTAATCCCCCGTAAGCAGATACACTTCCCTAAAAACCTTGAACGAATTAATTAGGGATAAAATCGTCACAAACAAAATGCTTGAGGATAAATACCGCAGTTTCAAATGTATAAAAATCTGCCACTTCGTAGCACTTTCCAGTTCGGCCACTTCCACTACTTCCTTCGGAATCTGGGAAAGAGCCGCCATAAACAAAATCATATTGTAGCCAAGATTTTTCCAGATAAATAAAATCACAACAACGACCGGCGCGTATTCCGACTTCAGCCAGTCAATCCGTTCCACACCAAGTTTCATCAGCCATTCATTTACCAAACCGTTGTAATGGAATAATACCTGCCAAATCAAAATAACCGACGCAATCGGAACCATCATCGGGCTTAAAAATGCAGTACGGATTCTGCTCTTGCCCGGAACATTTTTATCCAGCAAAAATGCAATTCCCAAAGACAGAATCACGGCAAGCGGAACCGCCGTAAAACTAAATGTAAGAGAATTGCCTGCGGCCATCTTAAATGCTTTATTTGAAAGTAAACTGATAAAATTATCCAAAAACACAAAATTACCCGCTATCGGGTTATCAATCAGGGAATAATAGATAACAACCAGAAATGGGAGCACAAAAAATAGAGCCACCCCGATGATACTTGGCAGCAAATAAAGGGCCGATATATTCTTTACTCTCTTCTTACTTTTTCCCATTATGTATTCCCGTCTATGTAAGGCCTAAAAAGGCATAAAAAATGCTATAATATAACTATCATTAAACATAGTCATATTATAGCATATGCGTACTGCAATTCATACGGTACAATTCTTAAAAATTTTGGAATTTTTTGTCGGCTGATTACTCCTTATCATGTCCGACAAAATGAAAAATACATCCGCCTATCAAAACCCCAAAAGTATTCAAAATAATATCATCCACATCAAATGCCCCAAAGTTGGAAAACAACTGGAAAACCTCTATTCCGACAATCAAAAGTAAGGCATTCAATAACAGAATCCACATCTTTTTGCTTGCCCTGTGCACAAGCGGAAGCAATATTCCAACCGGAACAAAAATAAGAATATTTCCAAACAAATTGGAAAAACTTCGTATACCCGGCATATCGTAATAACGGATATACATTTTAATCGTTTTAAACGGAACAAAATTTGCGGTATGAAGACCTTCCAATACCACATCTTTCTGCCAGGTATCCACAATCTGCTGCATCTGATAAAACGGATACTTAAAGACAATCATCTTTATCAGAAAGAACAGGTAAAGAATGAATACTACCGACAAAATCCGCTCCTGCTTCGTTTTTTCTGTTTTATTCATTCTCCTGTAAATACCTTTCCAATATTTCATAGATTTCTTCACGCCCCTGCTTGGTCTGGGCTGAAAAAGGTATCATTACGGTCTCTTTATCTGTTTTCAAAGTCTCACGGATTACTTTTAAGCATTTGTCAATCTGGCTGCGCTTAATCTTATCCGCTTTGGTTGCAATGATAACCGGTTCAAATCCGCTTTCCTTTACCCACTGATACATGTGAATATCGTTGTTACCCGGCGCATGACGGATATCAATCAAAAGGAAAACCAGTTTGAGTTGCTTGGAGGTATGAAGATATTTTTCAATCATTTTACCCCACTGTGCCTTCACACTCTGGTTGGCGTTGGCATAGCCATATCCCGGCAAATCCACATAATAGAGCGCATCATTAATATTATAAAAATTGATGGTCTGTGTTTTTCCCGGTTGCTGACTGGTACGCGCATAATTTTTGCGGTTCATCAATGCATTTATCAAAGAAGACTTGCCGACATTACTTTTGCCGGCAAATGCAAACTCCGGATGGACGTTCTCGGGCAGCGTACTTGTAACGCCACACACAGTCTCCAGATTTACACTCTTAATTACCATAGTTACCTCTTTCTATATAAGGGCATGTGTTAATACGTCATTCATGTCAGTTACGAATACAATCTCGATACCATCTGTTATCTCAGCAGAAATTTCTTCTACATCCTTACGATTCTCTTCCGGTACCAATACCTTTTTAATGCCTGCTGTTTTTGCGGCTAATAGTTTTTCTTTTAAGCCGCCGATAGGCAGTACTTTGCCGCGGAGGGTAATTTCACCGGTCATGGCAAGTTTGCAGTCCACCTTTTTCTTTGTGATGGCGGAAAGCATGGCAGTTGCCATCGTAATTCCGGCGGACGGACCATCCTTTGGAACGGCGCCCTGCGGAATATGGATATGGATATCGTTTTCCTTAAAGAAATCCTGTGAGATATTGTATTCACGGGCAATGGAACGGATGTAACTGAGTCCGATTCTGGCGGATTCCTGCATAACATCGCCCATCTGACCGGTCAGTCCGATTTCTCCTTTGCCCGGCATGACATTGACTTCAATCTGTAAGGTGTCACCACCCACTGCCGTCCATGCAAGACCTCTTACAATACCAATTTCGTTCTTTTTATTTGCCATCGTCAAAGAATACTTACGGATGCCGAGATATTCTGTGAGATTCGTAGAATTTACACGAATATTCGTACCACCATTCTCCAAATATTCCTTGGCTGCCTTACGGCATACAGTGCCGATTTTACGCTCCAGTTCACGCACACCGGCTTCTCTTGTATAATAGCGGATAATGTCCTTTAATGCCTTATCGGCAATTTTAAGACGTCCCTTTTCCATACCGTTTGAAGCAAGCTGTTTTCTTACCAGATGCTCTTTTGCAATGTGGAACTTCTCATTTTCGGTGTAACTTGACACCTCAATAACTTCCATTCTGTCAAGCAAAGGTCTTGGAATCGTGGAAGTTGAGTTGGCTGTCGCAATAAAGAATACCTTGGACAAATCCAGCGGCAGTTCCACATAATGATCCCTAAAATGCTTATTCTGGTCAGGGTCGAGTACTTCCAATAACGCGGAGAATGTGTCGCCCTTATAATCGTTGTTGCTTACTTTATCAATTTCATCCAAAAGCACAAGCGGATTCTTCACGCCCGCATGACGGATGGCTCCTGCCACCTGTCCCATCATGGCTCCGACATAGGTTCTTCTGTGACCGCGGATTTCGGCTTCGTCCCTGACACCACCAAGGCAGATACGCTGGTAGTTCTTATTCAAAGCCTTTGCCACGCTCTTGGCTACGGATGTCTTACCGGTTCCCGGAGGTCCCACAAGGCAGATAATCGGACTATCGCTCTTCGTACTCATCTGACGTACTGCCAGAAATTCAAGAATACGTTCCTTTACCTTTTCCATGCCGTAATGGTCTGCTTCCAACACTTCCTTTGCATGGGCAAGGTCGGTATCATCCACGGATTCCTTATTCCACGGCATATCCAAAAGTGCCTCTATATATGCACGCTCCATTGAACTTTCCGAACTGTTATGGGAAATCGTCTCGTATCGGTTGATTTCTTTTTTGATTTTTTCTTTGATGGATTCGTCCGCATCCAGTGCCTCCAGCTGCTGTAAAAACACCTCGGTCTCTGTCAGTGAATCCTCTCCGTTTAATTCCTTGCGGATTAAAGACATCTGCTCACGCAGAATGTACTCGCGCTGGTTCTTTTCTACCTTGCCCTTGATTTCCGCCATCAGTTTTTCCTTGATGGAAGCAATTTCCACTTCCTCTGCAAGGATATTGTTCATGACTTCAAATCGCTCTTTTGCCGTAAATGCAGAAAGAACCTGCTGTTTTTTATCATAGGATATCGGCATATTGGCCGCCATTTTGTCCAGAATCTGTGTTAAAGTCATCGCTTCCTGAATCTGGGACTGCAAAGTCTTTGCTATACGCGGAAAATGCTCGATATAATTTGTCATCGCTTCCATGGACACACGAAGCATTGCCGCCTCTTCCATAAAAGTCTCTTCCGTGGATGCCGGCTCATCAATCAAAGTTACTGCCGCCGTATAAAACTTCTGACTGATGGCGTCCAAAGAATCGATGCTGACTCTTTGTTTTCCTTCTACAAGAATACGCATCAGGCCGCCCGGAAGCTTTGTTACCTGCTTGATAACTGTCAAAGTACCGGTTTCATACAAATCCTCTTTGCCCGGCTCATCGATATCGGTCTGTCTCTGACAGCAGACTACCACTTCCTGGTTATTCTGCATGGCCGCATTAACAGCCGCTATGGATTTTTTACGGTTTAAATCAAAATGTATGATAACTCCGGGGAAAACAGTAATCCCTCTTAATGCTATTAACGGATATATCATCTGTCCTTCCATTTCATTCTTCCTTACGTGAAACAAGCCGTGGCACTAACTTAAATTCCCTATGTCTGTTAGTGTCACAGCCGGTTGTTCTGAATCATTGCGGGAAACTCCCACTATTTGCTGCGTCTGCGGACAACCTTCGGCTGACCTTTTCCTTCCACAGCTTCCTTCGTTACGATACACTGTGTAACATTTTCGTCCGAAGGAATCGTAAACATGACATCCATCATGGCTTTCTCAAGAATCGTGCGCAAACCTCTTGCGCCCGTCTTCTGGTCATATGCGCGTGATGCCACTTCTTCCAGTGCTTCTTCTTCAAACGATAAATCCACACCATCGTATGCAAATAATTTGCGGTACTGTTTTACCAAAGCATTCTTCGGTTCCTGTAAAATACGCATGAGTGCTGCTTTATCAAGACCTTCCAATGCCACCTGAACCGGCACACGGCCGACAAATTCAGGAATCAGGCCGAATTTAACCAAATCCTGAGGTGTCACCTGTTCCAAAAGCTGTCCGATTTCTTTTTCGGAAATGCACTCGGAAATCTCACTGTTAAAACCGATTACCTTACGGTCAAGGCGCTTTTCAATAATCTTTTCCAGACCGTCAAACGCACCGCCGCAGATAAATAAAATATTGGAGGTATCAATCTGAATCAATTCCTGATGCGGATGCTTTCTTCCTCCCTGTGGCGGAACACTGGCTTCGGTTCCTTCAATAATTTTAAGAAGAGCCTGCTGTACACCTTCACCGGAAACGTCTCTGGTGATGGATACATTTTCACTCTTTTTTGTAATCTTATCAATTTCGTCAATATAAATCATTCCGTACTGCGCACGGTCCACATCATAATCCGCTGCCTGGATTAATTTAAGCAGAATATTCTCCACGTCTTCACCAACGTAGCCCGCTTCTGTCAAAGTGGTCGCGTCCGCAATTGCAAAAGGCACATTGATAATCTTAGCAAGTGTCTGCGCAAGATAGGTCTTACCCGAACCGGTCGGACCCACCATTAAGATATTGCTCTTTTGCAGTTCCACACCATCGTCCTCAGTAATGCCCGTCACTCTCTTATAGTGATTGTAAACGGCTACTGAAAGTACCTTCTTGGCCGCTTCCTGACCGATTACATATTCATCCAAAAATGCCTTTATCTCAGCAGGTTTTAAAAGATTAATCTGTGGTGTGTCGTCCACCATCTCCTGCTGCTGCTCATAAAATTCCTCTTCCACGATATCGGCGCAGATATCAATACATTCGTCACAAATAAATACGCCGGAACCGGACGGACCCGCAATCATTTTTCTGACCTGGTCCTGCGTTCTTCCGCAAAAGGAACATCTGATATTTCCGTCGGAATTCTTTCCTGTCATCTATTTATGCCCTTCTTTCCAATCGCAAATTAGGGTAATTCCCCTACGCTTCTTCTGAATGGGATGTAATAACCGCATCAATTAAGCCGTATTCCTTGGCTTCCTGCGCTGTCTTCCAGTTATCACGTTCCGTATCGTTTGCAATTACATCGTATGGCTGACCGGTTCTGTCCGCCAAAATTTTATTCAATCTTTCTTTGATTGCCAAAATGTGCTTTGCGGAAATCTCGATATCCGTTGCCTGTCCCTGGGCACCGCCAAGTGGCTGGTGAATCATGATTTCAGCATTCGGAAGCGCATAACGCTTTCCTTTTGCACCGCCTGCAAGCAAAAATGCTCCCATGCTGGCTGCCATACCGATACAAACTGTTGATACATCGCATTTGATGTACTGCATCGTATCATAAATAGCCATACCTGCTGTAATCACACCGCCCGGACTGTTGATGTATAAATGGATATCCTTTTCCGGATCTTCCGCTTCCAAGAAAAGAAGCTGTGCAACAACGGTTGCCGCCGTATCATTGTTTACTTCGTCACCCAAAAAGATAATTCTGTCCTTTAATAATCTGGAGTAGATATCATAGGAACGTTCCCCCCTGCTGGTCTGTTCTACGACATAAGGTATCAAATTCATAATCCTCCTTCTTCAGTACGTCTGCGTACTGCCCATGCATTATTATCCCTAACAAGCAACGGTTTCTGCCGTTGGCAGAAACCGCATTATCCTAATTGCTTATTTTTCTT
This sequence comes from Lachnospiraceae bacterium, assembly GCA_045586245.1. GTDB lineage: Bacteria > Bacillota > Clostridia > Lachnospirales > Lachnospiraceae > RGIG8767. Next base: position 6,863 of record JAZMZZ010000064.1, read on the forward strand.
TTGCTTCGTTAACAACAAATTCTACAGCCTTTGAAACTGCCAAATCTTCCATGAGCTGCTTCTTGCCTTCTTCACCGATGGATTCTTTTACTTTGTCTGCTTCCATCTTGTACATTTCTGCCATCTTAGCAATTTCGTTGTCGAAGTCTTCTTCAGTAGCTACAATATTTTCAGCCTTTACAACTGCTTCGAGTACAAGTCTTGATTTGATTCTCTTCTCAGCCTGTGGCTTCACCTGATCCATCATGGCTTCTGCTGTTAAACCTGTGAACTGGAAGTACTGTTCCATAGAAAGACCCTGCATCTGGATGTTCTGTGCGAATTCCTGAATCATCTGTCTCTGGGTTGTTTCTACCATTGCCTCCGGAATATCCATCTTTGCATCTTCAATGATTGCATCGATTACAGCATCTTCCTTTGCGTTCTTAGCGTCTTTTTCACGTTTTTCCACTAAGCCCTTCTTAACATCTTCCTTGTATTCTGCAAGTGTATCAAATTCAGATACTTCTGCTGCAAATTCATCATCGAGTTCAGGAAGCTGTTTTTCTTTGATTTCCTTAATGGTTACCTTAAATACTGCAGGCTGTCCTGCCAATTCTTCTGCCTGATACTCTTCCGGGAAAGTAACATTAACTTCTACTTCTTCACCGATGTTCTTACCGATTAACTGCTCTTCAAAACCAGGAATAAATGCAACGGAACCGATTGTAAGAGGATAGTTCTCGCCCTTACCGCCTTCAAATGCAACGCCATCCTTAAATCCTTCAAAGTCAATAACTGTCTGGTCACCGTCTTTTACGGCACGGTCTGTTACGCTGATGCTTCTTGCATTGCGTTCTCTTTCTGCATCGATTGCTGCATCCACATCTGCATCGGATACTTCTACATCTACTTTGTCAACCTTAACACCTTTGTATTTACCTAATGTAACTTCCGGCTTTAATGCAACTTCTGCAGTAAAGATGAAAGGCTTGCCTTTTTCAATCTGAACCACATCAATCTTAGGAGAAGAAACGATGTCTTCACCGCATTCGTCATATGCTTTTTCGTATGCATCCGGAATTAACACATTGGCTGCATCTTCATAAAAAATTGCTGCGCCATACATCTTCTCAACCATGGCACGCGGAACTTTACCTTTACGGAAGCCAGGAACACTGATGCTGTTCTTCTGCTTCTGATATACTTTCTCAATCGCTTTGTCTAATTCTTCAGCGGCAACTTCAATCGTAAGCTTCGCCATATTGTTTTCTAATTTTTCTACCTGTACACTCATGATAATCTATCTCCTCCTTAAATAATCAGGTGCTTTTTCTATGTGATTTACCTATTTTTATCCATAATCACAGTCATTTTACGATTATAGCATACAAGCCCCGTAACTTCCAGCATTTTTAAAAATTTTATGGATTTTT
>JAZMZZ010000065.1:0-2548 GCA_045586245.1 Lachnospiraceae bacterium
ATCGTTTGTGCATCGGATCTTATGGCAATCGGTGCGATGAAGGCACTTATTGAGATGGATATTTTCAGACCGGTTTGCGGATTTGACGGATTGACATTAATGGGATATGTAGGAAAGCAGATGAATACAATCAGACAGGACTTTTCCGGTATTTCCAAAGAAGCAGTGAATGAACTGGCAAGACTGATGGACGGCGGCGTAGGAAGGAACGTGATTATGCCGCATGAAATTGTCAGATTGCGTTACGAAGACATAATAAGATAAATTTTAGGAGGATTTTATCATGGTTATCAAACCTACATTACAGAGAAATGTAATCGAAGATCATCTGGAAGATGAGTTAATGACTTTTGCCAGGGAGTTGTTTGGCAAGGAATTAAAGGACTGCACGGATAAGGAAGTATATTACTGTCTGTTATACGTGGTAAAAGGAATGACGGATGCAACGACTAAGATTTCAGGACCAAAGAAGGTGTACTACATCTCCATGGAATTCTTAATCGGCAAACTCTTATCCAACAACTTAATTAACCTTGGAATCTACGACAAAGTAAAGGATATTCTTGCGGCTAACGGTAAGGACCTTGCAAAGATTGAAGAAGCAGAACCGGAACCATCTTTAGGTAACGGCGGACTTGGAAGATTGGCTGCTTGTTTCCTTGACTCTATTGCAACATTAAGCCTTCCGGGTGATGGTATCGGTCTTAACTACCATCTTGGTCTTTTCAAGCAGGAATTCAAGAATAGGAAGCAGTGTGCGGTTAAGAATGAATGGATGGAAAAGCATTCTTGGTTAAATAAGACAGATGTTACTTTTGATGTGGAATTCGGTGACAAAAAAGTGACTTCCCGTTTATACGATATCGATGTACTCGGTTATGATAATGGTGTGAACAAATTACATTTGTTTGATGTGGAATCCGTAGATGAGAGTATTGTAAAAGAAGGTATTACTTTTGATAAAGAAGAAATTGAGAAGAACCTTACTTTGTTCTTATATCCGGATGATTCCGATAAAGCAGGTAATCTTCTTCGTATTTATCAGGAATACTTCATGGTAAGCAATGCGGCGCAGTTGATTTTACAGGAATTAAAAGAAAAACAGTGTGATCTTCGCAAAATGTATGACTATGCGGTTATCCAGATTAATGATACCCACCCATCCATGGTAATTCCGGAATTAATCCGTATCCTCGTAGAAGACAAGGCATTCTCCATGGATGAAGCAATCGAAGTGGTAAGCAAGACCTGTGCATATACCAACCATACAATTTTAGCAGAAGCGCTTGAAAAATGGCCGCTTGACTATTTGGAAAAAGTAGTTCCGCAGTTGGTTCCGATTATCAAAGAGTTGGACAAGAGAGTACGTGCACAGTATAAGGATGAAAAAGTACAGATTATTGATAAAGACGATCGTGTTCATATGGCTCATATCGATATCCATTACGGTTTCTCCGTAAACGGTGTAGCGGCAATTCATACGGAAATTTTAAAAGATACCGAGTTAAATCATTTTTATAAGATTTATCCGGAAAAATTCAATAATAAGACAAACGGTATCACATTCCGCAGATGGCTCCTTTCCTGCAACCGTGAATTAACCGAATTAATTACAGAAAAGATTGGTAAGGGCTTTAAGAAGGATGCGTTTGAACTTGAAAAATTATTGGAATTTGCAGATGATAAAGAATTCCTTACAAAAATTCAGGACATCAAATTTGCAAAGAAAGAAGCACTGGCAGCTTACCTGAAAGAAAAAGAAGGCGTAGAAGTGGATACTAATTCCATCTTCGACATCCAGATTAAGAGACTCCACGAGTACAAGCGTCAGCAGATGAATGCTTTGTATATCATTCATAAATATCTGGAAATTAAGAAGGGCAAAAAGCCATCCACACCGCTCACATTTATCTTTGGTGCCAAGGCGGCTCCTGCATATGTTATTGCGCAGGACATCATTCATTTAATTCTTTGCTTACAGGAAATCGTAAATAATGACCCGGATGTCAACAAGTACATGAAGGTGGTTATGGTAGAAAACTACAATGTAAGCTATGCGGAAAAATTGATTCCGGCATGTGATATTTCCGAGCAGATTTCCCTTGCAAGTAAGGAAGCATCCGGAACCGGTAATATGAAATTCATGTTAAACGGTGCAGTAACACTCGGAACCAGTGACGGTGCTAACGTGGAAATCCATGAACTTGTAGGCGATGATAATATCTACATCTTTGGTGAAAAATCAGAAACCGTAATCAAACATTACGAAAAGGCTGATTATGTATCCAAGGACTACTACAAAAAATCAAAGGTTATCAAAGAAGCGGTAGATTTCATCGTAAGCAAAGAAGTGCTTAAAGTTGGCGATAAGGTTAACTTAGAGCGCCTCTACAACGAACTTCTTAACAAAGACTGGTTTATGACACTCCTTGATTTGGAAGACTATATCAAAGTTAAGGATCAGATGTTTGAAGATTACAAAGACCGTGAAAAATGGCAGAAGATGATGCTTGTAAATATCGCAAAAGCAGGCTTCTTCTCATCCGAC
>JAZMZZ010000066.1:0-9353 GCA_045586245.1 Lachnospiraceae bacterium
AGCGCATTACGTCGTTTTAAGAGAAGTTGCGCAAAGGCAGGAATCCAGCAGGAGATCCGTAAGAGAGAACATTATGAGAAGCCAAGCGTAAGACGTAAGAAAAAATCTGAAGCAGCAAGAAAACGTAAATACAACTAATTGTAATGTAAAAAGTCTCCGACAGTGTCGGAGACTTTTTTGTTATTCTTCTTTATCCCTAAGCATACTTTTCACATTCCGGTAATTCATATCGATAACCGGTTTTTCGAGCCCATCGATTATCGGGGCCAGTTTTTTACAAATCATATCCACATTATCGGCAATCACTTTTTTACCGTACTCACGGGTGGCAAATACTCTTGGGTCCGGTCCCCATACAGATACCGGAGTTCCTTCCTTTGGAAGTTTGTCAATATCCACCAAATCCGGGCGGAGTGCCATGGTAATTATGGTTTCATTGGTGGCAGCATGGTCAGTCTGGATTCCGTCATCCCCTTTGATTCCCAGTTCCCATAAAGTGGCGGTGGCGATACCATATTTTTCTTCGTAATATTTTTGGTTGGCTTCAAACAAATGGGAGGAAGGACCGTGGCCGTGGGCTATAATCATTTTAAAACCGGCGCGGACGAGATTTTCAATTATGGTTTCTAAAATCTGCCCAAATAAATCCTCTTTTATATGATAAGCACTTCCGGCAAGCTGTTGTTCGCAGCCGTCTTCAAAACTATAACCGTCCATGCCGTAATACATGCGGCCGTCTTTTTCGGTTTCGCTGTCAGGACCAAGGAACAGCATCGGTAATACAATACCGCCGACACGTTCAGCAATCTGTTTGAATACACCTTGGGACTGGATGCCGTCTGCACCAAGTGGAAGGTGGAAACTGTGCCATTCCAATGTACCAAGAGGCAGATAGGCTACGGGAGCAGCCTCAATAGCAGCGGCAAATTCTTCGGGAAGCATTTCTTCGTATAGAACTTTTTTATTTATCATAGGTATCCTCCGTTTCCGTGATTTTTTATTGATATCTGTTTTTATTTTATCATTTCAAAGAGCCTGAACCAACATGTTTTTACAGGATTGTACAAATGCATGTTTTAATAAAAATCGGCATAGCATGGTAGTAGAATTCTTTAGTGGGGAAAAACAGTGAAAAAAACAGTTAAATTCATTCTTAGTTGTATTGTCAGTATAATCATGCTGGTACAAATGACAATTCCTGCTATGGCAGCACCACAGATAGATGCACCTTCTTATGTACTTATTGAGGCATCTACGGGACAGATTATTTTGGAAAATAATCCGACGGAAAGAAGGAGCCCTGCAAGTATTACAAAGATTATGACTTTGCTTGTCATCTTTGATGAATTGGCAAAAGGAAATGTGGCGCTTACCGATGAAGTGGTAACCAGTGAATATGCAAAGTCCATGGGCGGCTCCCAGGTGTTTTTGGAAACCGGGGAAGTACAGACGCTTGACACCATCATTAAGTGTATTGCCGTGGCTTCGGGAAACGATGCCAGCGTGGCGGCGGCAGAGCATATCGCCGGAAGTGAGGCGGAATTTGTCAATATGATGAATGCAAGAGCGCAGGAAATGGGACTTACCGATACCCATTTTGAGGATTGCTGCGGTCTTTGTGAATCCGATAATCACTACACCAGTGCAATGGATGTGGCACTCATGTCAAAGGAACTGATAACGGAATATCCGCAGATTTTTGATTATTCCACTATCTGGATGGAGGATATTGTGCATGAGACGGCAAAGGGCAGTGAGACCTTTACTCTTTCCAGTACCAACAAATTGTTAAAACAGTATCCGTACGCAACCGGTTTAAAAACAGGCTCTACTGACAAAGCCAAGTATTGTCTTGCGGCAACTGCGCATCATAAGGATATGGACCTGATTGCGGTTATCATGGGAGACCCGGACCCGCAGAAGCGTTTTACGGATGCGGCGACACTTCTTGAATACGGATTTTTACAGTGCAGCCTGTATAAGGATGAGGCCAAGATTACGCAGAAAAAAGTACCCGTACTTGGAGCCATTGAAAGGGAGATTGAAGTAAAACCAAGCGGAACATTCACATACCTGGATACTACGGGAGCAGATGTTTCGGGCGTGACAAAAGAAGTAAATCTTCCGGAATCGGTAGAGGCACCTGCAAAAGCCGGGGATAAAACCGGTGAGGTAGTGTATTATTTAAATGGAGCCAAAATCGGTTCCGTGGATATTGTTTTTAGTGAAGATATGGAAAGGGCAACCTATAAAGATTATTTCTTACTTTCTTTCAGGGCATTTTTGTTGTAATCTATTACATAGGAAAACAGATTGGAGAATACCATGCTTAAATGGATAATTGCGGTACTGATTATAGCGGTTTTGTTTTTTATAATTGTAATGATAATTGACGGCAACCGGTTTGTAATCAGGGAATATACGCTTACAACGGATAAAATTGATAAGGAATATACGCTTGCGCTTTTGGCGGATTTGCATAATAAGACCTATGGCGAGGATAATGCCAAATTGCTTGCCGCGGTCGATAAGGTTAATCCGGATATGGTTTTGTGCGCGGGGGACATTATGACGACCAAGCCAAAATACAGTCTGGACGTTGCCCTCTCCCTTATGAAAAATCTGTCCGCAAAGCATTCCGTATATTACGGAATCGGTAATCATGAGTACCGGATGAAACTGTACCGTGAATATTATAAGGACGCATTTGAGACCTATACGCAGGAATTAAAGAATATGGGTGTTCGGGTTCTGGATAATGAGACAGTATCAACCTCTGATTTTTGCGTAACGGGTGTGTCCATTGACCGCAAGTATTATAAGAGATTCCAAAAGACGGTAATGGAAAAGGAGTACCTTGAGGATACCATCGGAATACCGTCTGCGGATAAGTTTCACATTCTGATTGCGCACAATCCGGAATATTTTGAAAGATATGCAGATTGGGGTGCAGATTTAGTGGTTTCCGGACATATACACGGAGGCATTATGCGTCTGCCTTTACTTGGCGGCGTAATATCACCAAAGCCGGTGCTGTTTCCGAAATACGATGGCGGACAGTATCAGAAAAATAATACGACGATGATTTTGAGCAGGGGACTTGGGATGCATACATTTCCTATCCGGATTTTCAATCCGGGTGAGCTGGTTGTGATTCATCTTTTACCTTGCAAAAGAGGATGATTCTTAGTAAAATAAGGATTGTGCCTTAGGGCAAAAGAGACTTTGAGGATGAAAATATGGCTTTATCGGTAAAACTGGAAGCATTTGAAGGACCGCTTGACCTTTTGCTTCATTTGATTGATAAAAACAAAATAGATATATACGATATTCCGATTGTAATGATTACAGAGCAGTACATGGAATATATTAAGCAGATGGAAACCGAAGATATGAACATTATGAGCGAGTTTTTGCTGATGGCGGCTACCCTGCTTGATATTAAATGTAAGATGCTTCTTCCTGCACAGGAAGATGAAGAGGGCGAGGAAGGGGACCCGAGAGCAGAACTGGTACAGAAGTTACTGGAATATAAGATGTACAAATACATGTCCTTTGAGTTAAAAGACAGACAGTTCTTTGCTGAGAAAAATATGTATAAACCGGCGACGATACCGGAGGAGATTTTAAAGCATCAGGAACCGTTGGATTATGAGACGCTTATCGGGGATGTGAATCTTTCCAAGCTTCATAAGATTTTTAAGGAAACGGTTAAAAGAAAAGAAGATAAGGTTGACCCTATCCGTAGCCAATTCGGTAAGATTGAAAGGGATGAGGTCAATCTGGAAGAGAAAACTTCGTACATAGAACAATTTATAGCACAGCATGATACCATGAGTTTCCGTGATCTGCTTGAAAAGCAGAACAGCAAGATGGAAGTGATTGTTACCTTTTTGGTTGTGCTTGAGCTGATTAAGACCGGTGTTATCACCATCCGTCAGGACGATATTTTTGACGATATCCTGATTACAAAAATATGAAAGAATGAGAGTTACAAATGGAACGAGAAAGACAGGAAGCCGTAATAGAGGCAGTTTTATTTACCATGGGAGAGTCGGTTGCGCTGAATAAACTGGCAGAACTGATTGAAGAGACTCCTTCGGCAACCAGAAAAATCATAGAGAAAATGCAGGAAGATTTGCAGGCGTCCAACAGAGGAATCGCGATTGTGGAATTTGAGGATGCATTCCAGATGTGTACCAAGGCTGAGATGTATGAGGATTTACTCAAAATTGCCAAAAGCAGCAGAAAGTATACGTTGTCAGATACATTACTGGAGACACTTTCCATTGTTGCCTATAAGCAGCCGGTTACCAAGCTGGACATTGAGAAAATCCGTGGTGTGAGTTGTGACCACGCAGTTAACCGTCTTCTGGAATTTGACTTAATCAAAGAACTCGGAAGAATGGATGCACCGGGAAGACCGTTGCTTTTTGGAACCACGGAGCAGTTCCTTCGAAGCTTTGGTGTGAAATCGCTTGATGAACTTCCTGAGATTAATCCTGTACAGTTGGAAGAATTTAAAGTGCAGGCAGAGGAAGAAGTACAGCTTACCTTAAAAATCTAAAATCATATTTATCAATAAAAAGCAGGCATATTCTGAATAGGATATGCCTGCTTTTTCATATTCTATAAACAAGAGTCTTAAGAAGTGAATCGGTATGAGAATAAGAAAACGAAAAACGGCGGCAGTCACGGCCGCGCTATTGTTATGTATGAATTTTATATTGGTACCCGTACTGCCGGTTTTGGCCAAGGGGGAACAGATATCTTCACAGGAAGTTACAGAGATAAAGGAAAGTTCCCTTTATGCAAAATCTGCCGTACTGATGGATGCGGAATCTGGACGGATTTTGTATGGAAAAAATGCCACGGAACAATTGGCAATGGCAAGTACAACCAAAATTATGACACTGCTTATTGCATTGGAACAGGGAGATTTGCAACAGATTGTTACCGTATCAGAATATGCGCAGAGTATGCCGGATGTGCAGCTGAATATGAAAGAGGGAGAACAGTATGTGTTAAAGGATTTGCTGTATTCTTTAATGCTGGAATCCCATAATGATTCTGCGGTTGCGATTGCGGAAGGCGTGGCCGGAAGTATCGAAGAATTTGCACAGCGGATGAATAAAAAGGCTAAGGAGATAGGTTGTGAAAACACCTGTTTTATTACGCCAAACGGATTGGATGCAACGGCAACCATGACGGATGCAAACGGGAATGAAACCGCTGTCTTTCATTCAACAACGGCAGAGGACTTGGCTAAAATAATGTCCTACTGCATTACAAAATCACCTTGTAAGGAGGAATTTCTTGCGATTACCCAGACGCCGACCTATACTTTTTCAAACTGTGGAGGAACAAGGAATTTCACCTGCCAGAATCATAATTCTTTTTTGTATATGATGGATGGAGCCATATCCGGTAAAACCGGCTTTACCGGGAAAGCGGGATATTGTTATGTCGGAGCACTTAAAAGGGATAACAGAACTTTTGTAGTGGCACTTCTGGCATGCGGCTGGCCAAATAATAAAAGTTACAAATGGAAGGACACAAGGGCACTGATGGAATACGGATTGGAAAATTACCGTTATGAAGAATATGACACGGCTTTGGCAGAAATTGAAAAAAGCGGCGTCATAGAGGTGTTAAACGGTCAAACCGGAAACATCGGGGATATCGCGTATGCAAATTGGGAAATCTCGGATGGCAAAGAGGCAGTTCCGGATGGAATGCTGCTTCGTGCAGATGAAGACGTACAGGTGATTTGTGAGAGGGAAGAAACACTTACGGCGCCTGTCATAAAAGGGACAAAAATCGGCAGAATCTGCTGTGTTGTGGGAAAAGAAAAGGTTTTACAAAAGGATATTGTTCTTACGCAGTCCGTAGAAGAAATTGATTTTGAGTGGTGTGTGAAGCAGGTTTTTGCAAAGTTTTATATGTTTTAAGACTTTTTTGCGGGCATAATGTCTTTTTTTGCATAAACTAAAACAAAACCAATTTTCTTGGAGGTAATATGTCTTTTAATCCTTTTAATGAAAAACCTTTACCAATGGATAAATGGTACATGGATTGGAACACCATGTATCCCTGTTCTTATGACAAAGAAACCACAAACGCGTATACGAAATGCCGTATCGTATTGATGAACGGTACCGAATTTGAGGCACAGTGGTTTTCGCGTAATTTTTCCCGTCATTGCGCTGATAATGAACTGCGCAGGGAACTTGCCTGTGTCAGAAGAAGTGAGCAGCAGCAACAGAAAAGAATCAGTATTTTAAAACCAAAGGATGAATCGGTTTTGGAGCATACGATTGCTTACGAACAGCTTGCAGTAGACCTTACGGCAGCGCTGGCAAAACAGGAAGCAGACTGCAATGTGAAAAACGCGCTTAATTTTGCATTGTTGGAGGATTTTGACCATTTATACCGTTATTCCAATCTGTTGGATTATGAATACGGAATCTGTCCGGAAAAACTGGTGGGTGGTTATACGGAAATCACACCGGCACGTCCTACCATTTCCGAACACCGTTATCCGGCCGACAGTATTTTCTGCCCGATTAATAATGACAACGCCTGCTTATTGACAAAGTTAAATGTCGGTATTATTACGGCGGCAGAACAGCAGACCATGAACTATTACATGAATGTGGCTCCGTTCTATTCCAAATCGGATTTGGGAAGACGGTTGTATCAGGAAATCGGCATGATTGAAGAAGAACATGTAAGCCAGTATGAAAGTTTAAAAGACCCGAATGCGACTTGGCTGGAAGATTTGCTGATGCATGAATATACGGAATGCTATTTATATTATTCCTGCATGATGAGTGAATGCGACCCAATGGTACGCCGCATCTGGGAAGAGTGCTTACAGCAGGAGATTGCACATCTGCATAAGGCAAAAGAATTGCTTTGGAAATACGAGCATAAGGACTGGATGCAGGTTGTCGGAAGCGGCGAATTTCCTCAGCTTCTTGTACTGGGCCCGAATGTGGAATATGTGCGTGAGATTATCAGACTGACTACCGGAAACACACAGAAAGAAGAGATGGTGGTGCCATTATTGAAACTTGAGGAAAGTGACAGATTTTATTGGTATCAGAAGCAGGTTAATAAGAATGTGTGCGATGTGGCAAGCCATAATGTGATTGAGACAAGAATCTGCAAAAAAGGCATGGACTACCGCTATGAACTTGCAAGTAATCCGCTTTGTGAGTTAAGGGACAGAACCTGTGATAATACACAGCTTGCACGGGAAATGAGTGCCACACCGTTATCGTCCATGGTCTGCGGAACAAGTGAAGGTGACTGCTTATGTGAGGCAGTAACAGATTGTGAAAAAGTCACTTTCTAATAGCGACTTTTAATGGCATATGCTCTTATGACGTGATATAATTATTGTAACGGGTCCGGCTTGCCGGACCCGGAAACAGAAGAAGAGTGGGGAGTACATATGATTGCAAAAGCAGAGGTGCTACAGAAATTAAAGAAAATGGGAATGGTGGTTGCGGACGATGCTTCCATTGTTACCGTTTTGCTTCCGGCGGGAGTTCCCTTTGAGACAGGCTTAAAGGATGTAAAAGCCAAATTAAAGGAACTCGGATACGAGGCCAGTTTTTGTGTAAAACAGAGCAAAGATGCCGATGTGAAAAAGGAAGTTCCCAAGGCAGTTGAAAAAGAGGAATTTGATGTGGATATGACAGAGGATTTTGAGGAGAGGTTTGCACTGGATGACGACGGCCAGTTTTCGTTGGGATTAGAGTTTTAGTTGTGTTTTAAGATACAAAAGCAGACAGGGGGATACTATGGGGAAGACAAAGAGCAGATTAAATACAAAGCTCCTTCAGATTACGGTAGTTCCGTTGGTTCTGACAGGAATTGTTATTTTGATTTCAACATATATAACCTTCTCCAATACGATGGAGAAAGAAGTCCGGCGCGGACTCAGCAGTATTGCAATTACAACGTTGCATGCGTATGACCGGCTGTATCCGGGAGATTATGCAATGGTGGAAAGAAACGGACAGTATACCTTTTTTAAAGGCTTGTATAATCTGACGGACAATGATGATTATCTGCAGGAGATTAAGAGGGATGCAGATATTGATATCACTTTTTTTTATGGGGATATGCGTGCATATACTACCTTAGAGCCTATGGATGGACAAGAGATGGTTGGGACGGTAGCACATCCGAAGGTGGTGGAGGATGTACTGAATGGTCAGCAGGCTATGTTTTATAAGAGCGTTTTGGTCGGTACAGAGAGTTATTTTGCATATTATTCACCTGTATATAATGGGGACGGTACCTGTGTCGGTATGTTTTTTACGGGAAAGCCGTCAAGTGAAGTACAGGGAGAAATCAGAAAAGCGATGGCCCCAACCGTAGCAGTGATTTCAATCATGATTGCGATAGCATGTCTAATATGTACAAGCTTTACCAAAGAACTGATTATGATTATTTCAAGAATCAAAAGTTTTCTTAGGGAACTTTCCCAGGGGAATATGAAAGCAGAATTGGATGGCAGGATTCTGCAAAGGAAAGATGAGCTTGGAGAGATGGGACGTTTTACGGCACATGTGCAGCGTTCCTTGCGCGAAATGATTGAGAAGGATATGCTGACTAAGCTTTACAGCAGACGTATCGGAGAACTTAAGATGCGTCAGGTACTGGAAGAAGGAGGAGCATTCTGTATTGCAATCGCGGACATTGACTTTTTTAAGAAATTTAATGATACATACGGACACGATTGCGGGGATTTGGTGTTAAAAGAGGTGGCTTCTGTTCTTGCTAATATGATGATTGGAAAAGGTTTTGCAATCAGATGGGGCGGTGAAGAGTTCCTGCTTGTTTATGAGAATACGGGACTGGATGAAGCAATGGACCATTTGCAGAAGGTAAGGGAAAAGGTACTTGCCTGTGAGGTGGAATATGGTGAAGAGATATTGCATGTAACCATGACATACGGCATTGTACAAGCGGATGTAAACAGTACCATTGAAGCGTCCGTAAAGGCGGCGGATGACTTTTTATATTACGGAAAAACGCATGGAAGAAACCAAATTGTAAGCCCCATGTCACAATCTTAAATAAATAAATCAGGGATATTGGCAAATTCTTGTGAAAAATGATGTTTTTGCAAGAATTTGCTTTTTCTTTACTTGTTTTTATGCTATACTCAATTACGTGCGAAAATTTCGGCTATAACTATGCCCATTTTCGCAGAATCAGTTATTCTTTTTTTGAATTAATATAAAGATGGAGGGCTTTAAAATGAGTACTACTACACAAGCGAGTCAAAGAATTGGAGCTTTACTCGACGAGAACAGTTTCGTTGAAATCGGCGC
>JAZMZZ010000067.1:0-2715 GCA_045586245.1 Lachnospiraceae bacterium
CAGAGTTCACGTCCGGGCGCAGAAGTAGCCTTATCTGCGAGACGTTCTATTATTTTTGTATATTCTAAAACCTGTAATACTTTCGAATTCATAAAAAACTCCTTTACCACATTTATGATAATACCATATTTCACAGAGTACTGCGACTGTTTTTTCATTGCATAAGTTTACAAGAAAGGCGGAATCCGCTATACTAAAAACACGTTGAAAACGGATTTTTTCGGATGGAGAGAAGAATGGAAGATTTTGATAAGAGTCAGAATTATGAAATGATAAAAGAGAGGATGAAAGAGAGACCCATCAATCGTAAGAAATTGATGCGCCGTACGATTGTTACGGTGTCCATGGCGATTATTTTTGGTGTGTTTGCCTGCTTTACATTCCTCGTGTTAGAGCCTGTGTTCAGCAATATCCTGAATCCCAAACCGGAGCCGGAAGAGATTGTTTTGCCGGAAGAAGTAGAGGAGATTTTACCACAGGATATGTTGATTACGGAAGAAAAGCCGCAGCCGGAGACAACAATCCAGATCCAGAAGTATGAATTAGATATTATGGACACATATAATTCCACCTATGAGGAATTGTATAAAGTGGTCCAGAATGTGCAAAAGTCTATGGTAACGGTAACGGAAGTGAGCCAGGATGTGGACTGGTTTAACAATGCTTATGAGGATAAGGGACAATATCAGGGTATTATTTTTGCAAGCAGTAAGACACAATTGTTTGTTTTGATAGATTCTTTGGAGATTGAATCTGCAGAGGAAATCACTGTATCGTTCCATAACGGAAAAAGTGTTCCGGGTTTGTATGTGCAGCATGACAAGAATCTCGGATTGTCCGTAGTATCGGTTAATATGAGCGATATTACGGAAGAAACCATGGATGTGATTGGTGTTATGGGGCTTGGAAGTTCACGCTCCTCCGGAATGCTGGCATCTCCTGTGATAGCAGTTGGGAAGATATTTGGTAATACGGATTCGGTGGCATATGGAATGATTACGGCTGAGAATGTGATTGTAAACATGACGGATTGTAATTATGAGTTGCTGACAACGGATATTTACGGAAGCGAAGAAGCGACGGGATTTGTGGTGAATACGGCAGGGTATCTGCTCGGAATTATCCATCAGGAGCATAATACTGACGTAGCAAAGAATTTGGTCTCTTTTGTCGGAATTACAGAGCTTCGGCGAACTTTGGAGAGAATGTCCAACGGAAGGGAGGCCGCATATCTTGGAATTGAGGGTATGGATGTAACGCAGGAAGCCAATATGCAGCAGGGAGTTCCGCTTGGTGCATATGTAACTGAGATTGTTATGGGCTCACCGGCCATGAAGGCGGGAATTCAGAGCGGAGACATTATTACGGCGATTGATGGAATAAGTATTCCGTCATATACCCAGTATGTGGATGTAATGTCCGGATATGAACCGGGGCAAACCGTGACGATTAAAATTAACCGGCAGGGAGCAGAGGAATATAGTGAAATAGAGATCCCGATTATCCTTGGTACGAGAAACTAATGGAGGATTGCGACAGGGCATCCAACAATAGAAAGGCATGGTAAATACATGAAATATTTAAAAGATTACAACGAAGGTGACAGAGTACAGGGTGTGTACTTATGTAAACATAAACAGGCAGCAGTCACCAAAAACGGAAAGAATTATCTGAATGTGATTTTACAGGATAAAAGCGGCACAATGGATGCAAAAGTCTGGGATCCGAACAGCATGGGAATTGATGAGTTTGAGCCGATGGATTATATTGAGGTTGGCGGCGATGTAAACAGTTTCCAGAGTTCCTTACAGATTAGTATCAAAAGAGTCCGCGTTTGCCGCGAAGGCGAATACAATCCGGCAGATTATTTGCCGGTTTCCGAGAAAAATATTGAGGAAATGTATAGTGAAGTGCTTTCCATGATTCAGAAAGTACAGAATCCGTTCCTGAAGGAATTGTTAGAGGCATTCTTTGTAAAGGATGAAGCGTTTGCAAAAAGATTCAAGTCCGCATCCGCAGCAAAGGCCGTGCATCACAGTTTTGTCGGCGGTTTGCTTGAGCATACATTAAGCGTGGCACAGATGTGTGAATTCTACTGCAGACAGTATCCGATGTTAAAAAGAGACCTTCTGATTACGGTTGCTCTTTGCCATGATATCGGGAAGATTCGTGAGATAGCTCCCTTTCCGGAAAATGATTATACGGATGACGGTAATCTGCTCGGACATATAGTGATGGGTGTGGAGATGGTCGGAGAAAAAATCCGCGATATTAAAGGCTTCCCGCCTGTACTTGCCGGAGAAATCAAGCATTGTATTTTGGCACATCACGGTGAGTACGAATACGGTTCGCCTAAGAAACCGGCAATTATGGAAGCGGTAGCACTTAATTTTGCCGACAATACCGATGCAAAAATGCAGACCTTTACAGAGATTTTAAATGCTTCAACAGATACAGGCTGGATGGGATTTAACCGTCTGTTTGAATCCAATATTACAAAGACTATTTACTAAAAATAGGTGAGAATTAGTTATGAATTTTAAGAAAAATGATGAGGTGCAGGTGACCATCACCGATTATACGAGTGAGGGAGCCGGCATTGGTAAGATAGACGGGTATCCGCTTTTTGTAAAGGATGCGATTATCGGAGATACAGTGATTGCAGGTATTACCAAGGTAAAGAAAAATTATGCCTTTGCCCGTCTGGTAAAAATT
>JAZMZZ010000068.1:0-9811 GCA_045586245.1 Lachnospiraceae bacterium
TGGCACCACCCGGTGATAATTCCTGGAACTGGGATTCAAATTTTAATTTTTCAAATGCGTCGATTTCTTCCGTAACATGTACATGATAAGAGTTCGTAATATAGTTACGGTCCGTTACTCCTTCAATAATACCGAAACGCTTCTGTAAGCATTTTGCAAATTTGTATGTGGTAGACTCAAGCGGAGTTCCGTATAAACTGAAATCGATATTCTCCTTTGCTCTCCATGTTGCGCAGGCATCATTTAACTTACGCATTACCTGAAGGGCAAATTCCGTGCCGTTAGGCTCTGTGTGGGATACACCCTTCATAAAACGTGTACATTCACAAAGGCCGGCATAACCAAGGGAAATCGTTGAATAACCGTTGTATAACAGTTTATCAATCTTCTCACCCTTTTTAAGTCTTGCAAGCGCACCATTCTGCCAAAGAATCGGTGCCACGTCGGAACGTGTTCCCTTCAAGCGGTTATGTCTTGTCATAAGCGCTCTGTAGCAAAGTTCCAGTCTCTCATCGAGAATCTCCCAGAACTTATCGATGTTCTTACCGGACGAACAAGCCACGTCAACAAGGTTGAGTGTAACAACACCCTGATTGAAACGTCCGTAGAATTTCTCTTTTCCTTCTTCATCATGATATACAGTCAAGAAAGAACGGCATCCCATGCACGGATAACAGTATCCCTTCTTAAGCTCGCGCATCATCTTCTCTGAAATATAGTCAGGTACCATACGCTTAGCCGTACATCTTGCCGCAAGTTTGGTCAGTTCGAAATACTTGGTACCTTCTTTAACATTATCCTCTTCCAAAACATAAATCAGTTTTGGGAAAGCCGGTGTAATATATACACCCTTTTCATTCTTAACACCACGGATACGCAAATGAAGAGTCTCTTCAATTACCATCGCAAGGTCTTCCTTAAGCGGACCGTCTTCCACTTCACCAAGATACATAAATACGGTGATAAACGGAGCCTGTCCGTTGGTTGTCATTAATGTGGTAACCTGATACTGGATAATCTGTACGCCCTGACGTACTTCATTACGCACACGCTTCTCCACAAGACGCTTTACCGTATCTTCTGCCGGTTCTACTCCCGCTTCCTGCAACTCTTCGATGACTTCCTTACGGATTTTTTGACGGCTGACATCTACAAACGGTGCCAGATGGGACAGGGAAATACTCTGTCCGCCGTACTGGGAACTTGCAATCTGCGCAATCGCCTGTGTAGCGATATTACAAGCTGTTGCAAAACTCTTCGGCGTCTCAATCATGGTCTCGGAAATAACCGTACCGTTCTGTAACATATCCTCCAAGTTAACCAGACAGCAGTTGTGCATATGCTGTGCAAAATAATCCGCATCGTGGAAATGGATAATACCCTTTTCATGGGCTTCCACTATATCCTGTGCAAGCAGGAAACGCTTGGTAATATCCTTGCTGACCTCACCTGCCATATAATCTCTCTGCACAGAGTTAACCGTCGGATTCTTATTGGAATTCTCCTGTTTTACTTCTTCGTTATTGCATTCCAGCAAACTTAAAATCTGCTCATCCGTGGAATTGGACTTACGAACCAACGCACGGCGGTAACGGTACGTAATATAATTGTGTGCCACCTTAAATGCACGCATACCCATAATATGGTTCTCCACCATATCCTGTACTTCTTCCACACTCGGTGAATGTGTCAGGCCCTCACATTCTTCCACAACATCTTCCACAATACGGTGGATATGTTTCTCACTTAATCTGTCCACAAGCGGAACACTGTTATTGGCCTTTCGTATCGCATCCTCAATCTTCTGCGGGTTAAATTCATCTTCAATACCGCTTCTTCTGATAATCTTCAAACTTCTTTACCACCCTTCAATACTCTTCCCCATAAGAATCTGTCCGATTCCGTTCGTTATCGGTTACAATCCCGTGTACATATATTGTACTATATATTGTGGGAAAGTCAATAAGTTATAACTATATTTAGTATGAAAAGTGGTGGTATTTTAGTACCATCTCTATAATTCATGATATTCTTTTGTGTCCAAATCCGCTATATCAAACTGGACTCCTATCATTTTCGGGTCGTACATCTTACGGAAATTATTTATAATACGCCCCGTAATCATATCGATGTATTCATCCTGGGAATTCATTAAGATAACAACAAACTGTTCACCGCTGAATCTGGTGCAAACATCCACCGAACGCAGGGAAGCCTGGATTGTCTTTTCCATGGAAGTCATTGCGCGTTCCCTTTCATCTATGAATACATTTTCCCTTCCGCCAAAATCCAATGTTATCATTACCAGTTTTATATTGTACCGGTAGCGGTCTTTCAGATGTTGTACATAGTCGTATATTTTGGCGAATTCACGGTATTCCACATTTAGGGTACCTTTATAGGAGCCCTGTATTCTTAAATTCTCTACCAAACGTTTTAAATCGATAGAATGTTTATTTTTTACATTGTTGATATCACTATTATAAAAATAATATCCGCATTTACCGCTTTGTTTTACATAGTACAAAGCCCTGTCCGCTTTTTTAAGAACCTCTGTATACACATCCTCCGTAGTTGTCATGCACAAACCTACCGAAAGAGTGGATACCGACAGATATGCGTCATCCTTTCTTTTTTCTTCAAATGCGGCAATAATATTACCGATTCTCTCTTCTGCCTGTGCTTTATCCGCTCCTGCAAGATAATAAACAAACTCATCACCGCCCATACGCAGTATGATTGCATTCTTTCCATGGGCAGAAAGCACTTCACCCACTGTTTTAAGTGCATAGTCTCCTGCCAGATGACCCATGGTATCGTTCGTTCTTTTCAGATTGTCCAAATCAATAAATGCCAGACAGCCGGGCTTTTGCTTCATGGAACGGAGAATTCTCTTCTCCCCTTCTTTTCTGCTCCAAAGACCGGTAAGCGCATCCATATTTTCTGCCTTTTTTACTTCTGCTTCAATACTACGCATAATCTGGTTGATAAGTGCAGAGCCTTCTCCGGAAAGCGTCCTCTCTTTATCCGCCTTACTAAAATCAATATTCAACCTGCCCTCATCCATAAGATTTAAGAAAATATCCGTAAACGCAGGATCAAACTGTGTTCCTCTGCCGTTTTCAATTTCTCTTCGTATGGTCTTCTTTGGCAGGGCATCGCGATACACCCTTTTAGTGTTCATCGCATCATAGGCATCTGCAATACCGATAATACGGGCAACCACCGGAATATTATCACCGACAAGACCTGCCGGATAACCCTTACCGTCATATCTCTCATGATGATACTTAGCACCTGCATCGACATCGTTAATTGTCTGGATATCCTTCAAAATATCCCCCGCCAACGTCGTATGTGACCGGATAATATTAAACTCTGTATCCGTAAGTTTCCCCGGCTTGTTTAGGATATTGTCAGGGATACCGACTTTTCCGATATCATGCAAAAGTGCAATGTATTTCAAATTCTGGACATCTTCTTCATTCCAGCTTAATTCCCTTGCTATCAGCGCACTATACTCAGCCACACGTACGGAATGACCCTTGGTATAACTGTCCTTTGCCTCAATCATACTGGCAATGGTGGAAATGATTTCAAACGACAGCTGCTCAATCTGTCCGGTCTTCTCCCTTACCATATCCTCAAGATTCTTATTCAGTTCCTCAAGCTGCAGGATACGGCCAATCCTGTGTAACATAATCTGTGGCACAAAAGGCTTGCGGACAAAATCAACAGCCCCCATCTTAAGGCCCCTGATTTCTGCCTCTGCATCTTCTTCTGCCGTCAAAAATGCCACCGGAACATTATGATTCCGATAGGTCTTTCGAATCCGGTTATACACCTCAAAGCCATCCATTTCAGGCATCACAATATCTAAAAGCACCAAATCCACACGGGTATTCTTCAGATATTCCAAAGCCTCTTTTCCGGAACTTTTTGCAATCACTTCATATGTACTTTCCAATGCCTTCGTAACCAACTTTAAATTGATTGGCGAATCATCGATTACTAAAATTTTTTTCATGGGTACCCTCATTCACACAATATTTCCATCTTATACATTCTAGACTTGTTTTGTATTTTTTTCAATACAATTCCATGCACAAAAAACAGTTCCTGCTGAATCATTCAACAGAATCCGTCTGACACCCCTTATACTACTCCGGCCTTAACCAGTCTTTTCTTTACCACATTACCAATCAAAACACCAACTACTACCTTCACCATATCCCCTATTATAAACGGCAGGACACCAACTCCCAAAGCCGATACAAAATCCATCTTTGCCTGATACGTAAGCCACAGACTACCAAACAGATAGCACACTGCTGTTCCGGTTATAAGTCCCAATCCCTGAAGCCAGTAAGCGCTCCACTTCTCCACGCACCATCCGCCGATAAAAACAAGCGCCAGATAACCGATCAGATAGCCTCCCGTCGGTCCAAACAGTTTGCCTGCTCCGCCCGTAAATCCGGAGAATACCGGTATTCCTACAAGCCCGATTAACAGGTAGATGCCGCAGCTGATTGTCGCATGCTTTTTTCCAAGAATGTACACGGACAGATACAGCATCAGCGTCGCAAGTGACATTGGCACGGGGCTTATCGGAAAAGCAATGGCAAACGGACTGATAATGCACTGCAAGGCCGCCATTAATGCAATTTTAGTCAGGGTGTTGGTTCTTTTTGTCATGTCTGTATATCAATTCCTTGAGTCGTATTTAATCAGTATCAATTCATGAATATTTAATACCTTAAAGTCCAAAATAATGATATAATGTTGACAAATGAATTACAAGGAGTTTTTACTTTGCAATACATCATAACATTTTTAGAAGGTATCATATCATTCATCTCGCCATGTATGCTGCCTCTTTTACCATTATATATTTCATACTTTGCCGGCAGGGCTGATAAAAAAGGGCATATTTTCCTTCGGGCAGGCTTTTTCGTACTGGGATTCACGGTTGTATTTACTGCGCTGGGACTATTTGCAGGTACTCTCAGCAGTTTTCTTGTAACCTACGGCAAGGTAATTAATATTGTCTGCGGTATTATTGTTATTTTGTTCGGACTCAGTTACTTAGAAGTCATCCGCATTCCTTTTTTTAAAGGAATGCAAGGCGCCAAAGAAATATCAAGTGTCTTTTCCGCATTTGTTTTCGGCATGATTTATTCGGTGAGCCTGACACCTTGCGTCGGTGCTTTCTTAGGTTCCGCACTGATGATGGCATCCACCTCGGGTGGTGCACTTACAGGTGCTCTTTTGCTTTTGACTTATTCACTGGGACTCGGTATTCCATTCCTGATTTCAGCGGTGTTAATTGACCGCCTGAATTCGGTATTTACATTTATTAAGAAGCATTATAACATTGTCAATCTGGTGTCCGGCATCTTTTTGATTCTCATCGGCGTTGCCATGATTTTCGGATTTATGAATAAGATTATGGCGTTGTTTTCGTAAGCACTACCGGACATTTACTCATACAATAAGGAGATTTTATGAAAAAAGGTGATAAATTTGTACTGCTTGCGCTTGCATTCGTAGCGCTGATGATACTTGCCGTAATGGGCTACCGGATTTTATCCGAGAACTACGCCCCACAGGGCACGGTTCCGTCACCAATTGCGGATACCGGCAATTCCACGGATAATTCTTCTCAAGATACGGATTCCGCCAATGCATCCGATGATACTGAGCCTGCCATGGCACCCGATTTTACTGTACTTGACATGAACGGCAATTCCGTAAAACTGTCGGATTATTTCGGCAAACCGATTATTATCAACTTCTGGGCTACCTGGTGTGGACCATGCAAATCGGAAATGCCTGCCTTTAACAAATTGTACGAGGAATACAAGGATGAGATACATTTTCTCTTTGTAAATCTGACCGATGGCTCAAGGGATACTGTAGAAAGTGTCAAACAATTTATTACGAATGAAGGTTATACTTTCCCTGTTTATTTTGACACCACAATGGAAGCCGCAACCACTTACGGAGCATACTCCATACCAACCACCTTCTGCATTGACAATAACGGCATTCCCGTCCATTCACAAATGGGTGCCATGTCGGAAGATTATATTGAACAATTAGTAAATGCATTACTTGAATACTGCAACAATAACCCGGCTACGGAATAATTCTTTCATTCCAAGTCACATCATATAATATTACAAATGAAAAGGAGGCATACCCATGAAAGTTACCTTTAACACTGATATCGAAATTGTAAACAACATCAAAGAAGGCTTAAAGCAGACAGGTGGTTATTGCCCATGCCGCTTAGAGCGTATCCCCGAAAACAAATGCATCTGTGAGGAATTCCGCAATCAGATTAAAGATCCTGAATTTGAGGGATACTGTCACTGTATGCTGTATTATAAATCACTCAAAGACGAATAAGGAGGAATTCATATGGCTGAAATTATTTTGAACAAAGACAATTTTGAAAGCGAAGTATTAAAATCGGACATGCCCGTTCTTGTTGATTTCTGGGCGGCCTGGTGCGGTCCTTGCAAAATGCTTGCCCCAACCATCGCAGAACTTGCCGAGGAATACAAAGGCAAAGTAAAAGTCTGCAAGTACAATATTGATGACGATGCTTCCGTCGCCATCAAATACGGCGTTGCCAGCATTCCGACCGTACTACTTTTTAAAGATGGGGATGTTGCTAATAAGACCATCGGTTTTGTTCCAAAGGCTGAAATTGAGGCAATGTTGAAGTAATCATTAAATCGAATTATCAAAATCACATACAATGAACGGAACCGATATCAGCAGATATCGGTTCCAAGTTCAATCATTAAACAATCTGTTATTCATATTCTATCTAAAAATTTCCCAACACCTTATGTCCATTGATAATTTAATATGGCTTTACACCTATCGCCCTCTGCATGTATAATATTCCATATATGACATTGTACATAGTTGTAAAGGAGGATATACTGGATGGTAGAAGAAATGGGTATGACAAATGAACAATATAAAGGCATACTGCTTGATGAACTCGAAGACTGGCAGGAAGTTTTAGAACTTGCCGATAAATCCAATAATGACAAAGTTATTATAAAAGCAAAAAAACAAATCGAAAAAATAAATAAGAAACTTTGCTTCTAATCATTATATACAACAAGTGTAGCGTATTATTATTTTATCTTGCGATAATTTAATAAGACTCTACACTTGTTGCTATTTTAAAACTATTTATTCAAATTGTAATTCTTTTATGTTTATTCCAAAAGCAGCCAGTTTCACTTCTTTTGCTCTTATCTGAAAGTCCAGTTCCTGATTATCCGATGTTTGGTATTTTCTTATCCTTAGTAAATCACAGTATTCATTTATTGTAATATCTACTAATTCTTTTTCACTCATACCTTCTCCCATTTTGCAATCCCCTTTCTTATAAGTTATACTCATATTATAAGGGATTCTTCTAACAAGTGTAAAGCCTTATTAAATTATCAAAGTACAAAATAATGGGATATTTTAAGAAAATAGATAATAGATTGCAGTTAGACTGCAATAGATTTAAAGACAAACTACTTCATCAATAATTATATATCATATATAGAGTTCAAAAACAATACAACAAAAGCACTATTGCCATAAAACAATAGCGCTTTGTATATAATAAACTATTTAATTAACTGGTACTCTCCTGCCTTAAGCACTTCCACCAATTCTCTTCCATACCGGATACGTCTGTTAGTTTCTATTCCGCTTATACAGACATCCGCTTTAGCATGTGCGTCAGCTCCTGCCGTCAGAATCATATCAGGATGCTCTTTTGCAAAGGCTTCAGCTTTCACATTATCCTCATCGCCATTCTGCGCATTATAGACTTCGATGCCATCGATACAGTCAAGTGGCAACATACCCGGATTCTGAATGTACCAACGCTCACGGTACGGATGTGCCTGGATACAGAGCACGCCGTAAGAATGCATTACTTCATACCATACCCGGCAATCTCCGTCCCTAAGTTCCGGATGGTCATAGAGCATCTGAGGTGTCACACCGTAACAGAGTATCTCCAGACCGGATACAACAACCTCTTCCACGCCGAAAATAATATCCAAATCATGGCCTTTTGCTGCATCAAGGCATGCCAGATAATCCAGTTCGTACTGCTTTACAAACTCTTCCCATGGCAAATCACGGTCTATTCCGGTATTGCCATGCAGGAAATGATTGGTCATCACACACCCCTGATAGCCTCCTTCTAAAAGCCCGCGGATAAGCTCCTTCGGTGTCATTCCCGCGCACAAACTGCAAGGCGCCGTATGCGTATGCAATTGATACTTATAACTACTCATCGGAAATACATCCTCTCCTTTAAAACCGATAATTATCTGCCGGAGTAATCATTATTCATACGCCAATCAATACATCTTTGCAGATAATCCACGTATGCATCATTCTTACACATTCCCTTACCCTTAACATCGGAAATTTTAGCCACATCCATGCCATTACAAAGAGTAGTCTTCATAACGATATTCAAAGGATCCTTGCAGGTATCATTGGAAATATATGTACCGATTCCAAATGCAACTTTAACTTTTCCCGCAAAATAATCTTTAATTTCGGTTGCTTCTTTAAAATCCAATCCATCACTGAACAAGAGCGTCTTCGTAGTCGGGTCTATACCGAGGCTCCTGTAATGGTTAATCATCTTATCGCCCCACTCAAACGGACATCCGCTGTCATGTCTTACGCCACTGAACAATGTAGCATAAGTAAGCTGGAAATCCTTCAAGAAACAGTCTGTTGTAATGGTATCCGTAAGTGCAGTACCGTTCAATACTCCATACTCTTTTACCCATGCATCCAGTGCAAACCAATTGGAGTATGCCGGATTGTGTTTGTGGTTACCCTGACCCACGCACATAATCCATTCGTGTGCCATCGTACCAACCGGTGTCAGATTGTATTTCTTAGCAAGGAAAACATTGCTGGTACCAACAATATTGGAATCCGCATAGTTTTTGTTTTCTTCTGCAAGACGTCTCACTGCCAAATCCTGTGCATCGGAAGAAAGTCTTCTTCTTACACCGAATTCAGAGAAATTACCGATTCTGTATTTTCCGCTGATTAATGTCTGTATTTTTGCTTCTAATTTTTCTTTAAAACTGTCCATCAGCATATTGTAATCATATGCCATTCTAAAATACACTTCATTTACAATCGCAAGTGTCGGAATTTCGTACATGGAAGTGTTAAGCCACGTTCCCTTTGTCTCAATGGTAAGTCCCTTATCCCCCTCTGTAGTGATTGTAAAATCTTCGAATCTCGGCTCCCAAAGTCTTAAGAAATCCACATAAGAGCCTTTAATCCATTTGATATTCTCAAGATACGCCAATTCATCCTCTGTAAAACGCAAAGAACAATATGCCTGAATCTGGTCCTTAATTTCTTCCACCATTTCCGGCGTGAAAACAACATCCTCATTTCTGCACTTAAATGTCCATGTTGTCTTGTAATCGGAAAACTGATGGTAAATTGCCTGTCCCATGCTGAATTTATATAAATCGGTTTCCAGTAAACTTTCAATAAAAGGTTCGAATTTCATATTTATGTCCTCCTAAATAATCTCAATATGGCACATCGCCATAGCATCAAGTGCTGTCTTATGACTATCCGGTGTAACACAGGCGCAACCCTTTGCAATTACCCGAATCACTGCTTCCGGACAAACTGCCTTTGTCAGCATAACATTACTGATAACGCAGATACCCGTACAAACGCCTACAAAATCAATCTGTACATCCTTACCGTAATCATCGCCTGCTACATTCTT
>JAZMZZ010000069.1:0-4941 GCA_045586245.1 Lachnospiraceae bacterium
ACATTAAAGCAGATTATTGCTAACTACATCGGTGATGATACAAAGGGAACATGCCCTTATGTTTCTCCTGAAGGAACAGACCGTTCTAACGGTACATTAATCATGGCTACAAACGCAGCTTTCGAACCATACGAATTCTACAAAGACCAGAAGATCGTTGGTATCGACGCAGAAATGGCTCAGGCTGTAGCTGACAAATTAGGTATGGAATTAAAGATTGAAGATATGGAATTCGATTCCATCATCAATGCCGTTACAAGTGGTAAGGCAGATATGGGTGTTGCAGGTATGACAATTACAGAAGACCGTTTACAGAGCGTTGACTTCTCTACACCTTATACAACAGCAACACAGGTTATCATCGTTCGTAAAGACGCTGAATAATTAAATTACGGTTTCCTTAGGAAACTGTGTACTTAAGAAAAATGGGGTATGGTTGTGGCAGATTTTAAAGCAAAATTTATACTTAACTTCATAGAAGACAACAGATGGAAATATATTACGGAAGGTCTCGGAACGACTTTCTCCGTAACGATTTTCGCGATTCTTCTTGGTACGGTTCTGGGATTTTTGGTGGCGGTAATCCGTTCGACTGCGGATAAAAATGACCGTAATCCTTTGATTGTGCGTATTCTGGACTGGTTCTGTAAGGTGTATTTAACAGTTATCCGTGGAACACCGGCGATGATTCAGCTTTTGATTATGTACTATATCGTATTCACAAGCCCTGATATCAGTAAGCGATTCGTTGCGATTCTTACATTCGGTATCAACTCCGGTGCTTATGTGGCAGAAATTATCCGTTCCGGTATTATGTCCATTGATAACGGACAGTTTGAGGCCGGCAGAAGTTTGGGATTTAACTATGCACAGACTATGATGTACATCGTGGCACCACAGGCATTCAAGAATGTGTTGCCTGCACTTGCTAACGAATTTATTACCCTGTTAAAAGAAACTTCAATTTGTGGTTACATCGCACTTACCGATATTACACATGGTGCAAACGTAATCCGAAGCCAGACATACGAACCGCTTATGCCTCTTTTGGCAGCAGCATTGATTTATCTGGCAGTTGTATCACTGCTCTCAGCAGGAGTTTCCAGACTGGAGAGGAGGTTGCGTACAGATGCAAGATAATACGGTTTTATTTGAGATAAAAGACCTTTGTAAGGACTTTGGCAGTTTACATGTACTTGATAATATCAGTACCACAATTTCCAAGGGTGAGGTAGTGGTAATTGTCGGACCATCCGGTTCCGGTAAATCCACATTTCTTCGTTCCCTGAATCTGTTGGAGCGTCCGACAAGCGGTACGATTTTATTTGAAGGAAAAGACATTACCGATCCGAAATGCGATATTAATAAACACCGTCAGAAAATCGGTATGGTGTTCCAGCATTTTAATTTGTTCCCGCATAAGACGATTTTGGAAAATATGACACTCGCACCAATTAAGGTGTTAAAAAAATCAAAAGCTGAGGCTGAAGCACAGGCAATGGAACTTCTTAAGAGAGTCGGCCTTGAGGAGAAAGCAAATGCGTATCCGACACAGTTATCCGGCGGACAGAAGCAGCGAATCGCCATCGTGCGTTCCCTTTGCATGAATCCGGATGTGATGTTGTTTGACGAACCGACTTCTGCACTTGACCCTGAGATGGTAGGCGAAGTACTTATGGTTATGCGTGACCTTGCTAAGAACGGTATGACTATGGCAATCGTTACCCACGAGATGGGCTTTGCGAAAGAAGTGGCTTCCCGCGTAATGTTCGTAGACGAAGGACAGATTAAGGAAGAGAATACACCACAGGAATTCTTTGACAATCCGAAGAATGAGCGTCTGCAGGAATTCTTATCCAAGGTGTTAATCTAAATAATGGTAAATTAGGGGAGACTATTGAAAAATAGTCTCCTTTTTGTCATTATTAGCATAGGAATAATTATGCGGGAATACAGCCCGGAGGGTTGTGACAATAAAAGAAAGAAAAGGAATTTTATATGCAGATAAAAAATAGTGCGTTGGAGTTAATTGGTAACACACCAATTCTTAAGTTAAATAATTACATGAAGGCGACAGATGTTACGGACTCTGTTATCTTTGCCAAACTGGATTACTTCAACCCTGCAGGTTCTGCAAAGGACAGGGTGGCACTTGCGATGATTGAAGACGCTGAGAAGAAAGGTCTATTGAAAGAGGGAGCAACTATTATTGAGCCGACCAGCGGAAATACCGGAATCGGTCTTGCGATGGTGGCGGCATGCAAAGGCTACCGTGCAATTCTGACTTTGCCGGAGACGATGAGCGTGGAAAGAAGAAATCTGCTGAAAGCATATGGGGCGGAGATTGTTCTGACAGATGGCAAAGCAGGAATGAAGGGTGCCATTGCCAAAGCAGAGGAATTGGAAAGAGAAATTGACGGTGCTGTCATTCTCGGACAGTTTGATAATCCTGCCAATCCGGCGATGCACAAAGCGACAACCGGTCCGGAAATCTGGGAGCAGACAGGCGGTAAGGTGGATATTTTTGTGGCAGGTGTTGGTACCGGCGGAACCATCAGCGGTGTCGGTGAATTTTTAAAAGAGCAGAATCCGGATATTAAAGTGGTAGCAGTGGAACCTTCGGGAAGTCCTGTTTTATCGGGTGGAAATGCGGGACCTCACGCAATTCAGGGAATCGGCGGCGGTTTTGTCCCGGCAACTTTGAATACGGATGTTTATGATGAGATTATTGCGATTGAGGATATGGACGCAATCAAGGAAGGCAAGCGTTTTGCGGTAAGTGAAGGTGTGCTGGTTGGTATCTCTTCGGGTGCGGCACTGAAAGCGGCAGAGATTCTGGCAAAGCGTCCGGAGAATAAGGGCAAGACGATTGTTGCCTTTTTGCCGGATTCGGGAGACCGGTATTTATCGACTCCGATGTTTACGGAGGATGTTTTGGCGGAATAAAAACATGGCGCGTACTTGTATAAATCGATATAATAATGAGTAGAGGTATTTTATATTGGGATGCAAGGAGGATTACAAATGAAGATTTTAATGATTGGCGGAACAGGAACCATTAGTACGGCGATTACCAGACAGCTTTCCGAGACAAAGCATGAAGTGTATTTGCTTAACAGAGGTACGAGAAATGCGGAAGTTCCTGCGAATATTAATGTAATTAATGTGGATATTAACGACGAAGCGAAAGTGTTAGAGAGACTGGACGGCATGACTTTTGATGCGGTTTGCGAGTTCATTGGTTTTGTAACAGAGCAGGTAGAGAGAGACTACAGACTCTTTAATGGCAAGACCAAACAGTACATTTACATCAGCTCGGCATCTGCATACCATAAGCCGGTTGGCGATTACCGTATTACGGACGGAACTGCTTTAGCCAATCCTTATTGGGAATACTCACGAAATAAGATTGCCTGTGAAGAATATTTGATGAAGATGTATCGTGAGAACGGTTTCCCGGTAACGATTGTTCGTCCGAGCCATACTTATGATTTGCGTTCTCTTCCGCTTGGTGTTCACGGGGATAAGGGTGGTTATCAGGTAGTTAAGAGAATGCTTGAGGGCAAGCCTGTTATCATTCCGGGCGACGGAACTTCTCTTTGGACGATTACCAGCAACGAAGATTTTGCAAAAGCATATATTGGACTTATCGGTAATCCTCATGCAATTGGGGAGGCATACCAGATTACATCCGATGAATCCGTGACATGGACACAGATTCATAAGATTGTTGCAGATGTACTCGGCGTGGAATTTAAACCATATTTCGTGGCTTCTGAGTTTTTGGCAGCAGTCAGCGATTATGATTTTACGGGAAGCTTAATTGGTGACAAGTCCAATACGGTAGTATTTGACAATACTAAGATAAAAAATGCCGTTCCGGGATTTGTGGCAACAATTAGTGCAAGAGAAGGCCTTACCAAAACAGTGGAATATATTATGGCACATGAAGAATGCCAGATAGAAGATCCGGAATTCGATGCATGGTGCGATAAAGTAATTGAGAAATTGGAAGCAGTTAAGAAAGAATTTTAGGAAAAGTAAGAGGGTTGCGTTGCAACCCTTTTCTAATACCTGTAAAAAGTGTAAAATGTAGAAAACAACCTATTTATGAGGAAATATTAATATGCAAAACTATAAATTAACCCTTCAATACGACGGTACCCGCTACAATGGCTGGCAGCGTCAGGGTAATACGGACAATACCATACAGGGCAAATTGAATGAGATTATCGGAAGATACTTGGGCGAAGAAATCGACATTGCCGGCTCCGGACGAACGGATGCAGGGGTGCATGCGCTTGCGCAAGTGGCGAATTTCAAGACTTCCAAATGCTTTGATAAAGATAAGTTCATGACAGAAGTGAACTCATTTCTTCCGCAGGATATCCGTATTACAGCGATTGAAGCAGTAGATGAGAGATTTCATGCCAGACTGAGTGCTCTGTCTAAGACTTACGAATATGTGATAGACAATGCGCCGGTGGCGGATGTATTCACAAGAAAGTATTCCTGTCGTATAGAGGAGTCGCTGAATGTAGACGCTATGCGTGAAGCTGCTAAGTTACTTACCGGAACACATGATTACATCAGCTTTTGCGGCAATAAGAAGTTCAAGAAATCCTCGGTTAGAACGGTCACAGATATAGGGATTGCTGAGGCTGACGGTAAGATTAGGATATCTTTTACCGGAGATGGTTTTTTGCAGAATATGGTACGTATTATGGCAGGGACTTTGATAGAAGTCGGGCTTGGAAAAAGAGAAGCCGCTTCTATGACGTCAATTTTGGAAGCAAAATCCCGTGAGGCGGCAGGTATGATGGCGCCTCCGGAAGGATTGTTTTTGAAGGAAGTGTATTATTAATTGTTGGAGTGTTAAGGCTTGATGGATACAAAAGAATGGAACAATGGCAGGGACAATACCTGCCTGAAAAAAGCATT
>JAZMZZ010000070.1:0-4663 GCA_045586245.1 Lachnospiraceae bacterium
TTCAGAGTTCTGGCTCATTTCAAGTGCGGATGTTGCTACACCACCTGCGTTAGCAGCCTTACCAGGTACGAACCACACACCATTCTGCTGTAAGTATTCGGTAGCTTCCATAGTAGTAGGCATGTTAGCGCCTTCACAAACTGCGATACATCCGTTAGCAACAAGTGCCTTAGCATCGTCAAGATGTAATTCGTTCTGAGTCGCACATGGAAGAGCGATATCAACCTTAACAGACCATACAGAAGGAGCGCCGTCCTTTTTCTCTGTATACTGTGCGCTTGGTCTTGCAGCTGCATATTCTGTAAGACGTGCACGTTTCACTTCTTTTACTTCGCGAAGTAATTCTACATCGATTCCTTCCGGATCATAAATCCATCCGTTAGAATCAGAACATGTAACAGGCTTAGCACCTAACTGCTGTGCTTTCTGGATAGCGTAGATTGCTACGTTACCTGCACCGGAAACTGCAACTGTTTTGCCTGCGATGTCAGAACCGTTGCATTTTAACATTTCTGCTGTGATGTATAATAAGCCGTAACCGGTAGCCTGTGTTCTTGCTAAAGAACCAACATAAGATAATCCCTTACCTGTTAAAACACCTTCGTAGATGTTACGGATTTTCTTGTACTGACCGTACATATAACCGATTTCTCTTGCACCTGTTCCGATGTCACCTGCAGGAACGTCTGTGTCAGCGCCGATATGTCTGTAAAGTTCATTCATAAAGCTCTGGCAGAATGCCATAACTTCTCTGTCTGATTTACCCTTAGGATCGAAATCAGAACCACCCTTACCACCGCCGATTGGAAGGCCTGTAAGAGAGTTTTTGAAAATCTGCTCAAAACCTAAGAATTTGATAATACCAACATTAACGGATGGATGAAGACGGATACCTCCCTTGTAAGGTCCGATAGCACTGTTAAACTGTACACGGTAACCTGTGTTTACCTGAACCTGGCCCTTATCATCTACCCACGGTACACGGAAAATAATCTGTCTTTCCGGATTAACGATTCTCTCTAAAAGAGCATCTCTTCTGTATGCTTCTTCGTTTGCTTCAATAACAACACGAAGGGATTCAAGAACTTCCTTAACTGCCTGATGAAATTCCGGCTGTGCAGGATTCTTCTCAACTACTAAACTAATGACCTCATCAACGTATGACATATAATCATCCTCCTAAAAAAATTTCTCAAAATACAACCGGCAAAGCAACCTATGTAAAACCGTATTACTTTACCACTTGAACATTTTACAACATGCTTTTTTATTATGCAACACTTTTCTGCGCTAAAAGGTTAAATTATTAAAGGCTATCTGTGACTCCCACAGATAGCCTTATACATATGCTCTGCAATCAAAACCTCATACTACTCCAAAAATTCGGATTTGATATAACCGGTTGCACCATTGTATTTCACTTTGGTCCATCCGTCTGCCTGCTTCATAATTACTTCCAATTTCTCACCCGGATAACATACACCGAGTTTTTCAGCCGATGTACTTGCCGACTTACGTACATTTACCGTATCTGTTACCGTTGCGGTTCCTTCTGTAGGAGAATTATCTGCCGCCTCTTGTGCATCCTCCTCTTCTTCCTGCGAAACAACCGTTTCTTCCACATCTACCGGCTCTAAATACTCGGTCTTAATATAGGCTTCCTTGCCCTCAAATTCAATCTTGGACCAGCCGTTAACTCTTTCTTCTAATAGTTTATACTCTTCACCAAGCTGTGCCTTACCGACTTTATCGGCCGTTACACTATCCGAACTTCTTACATTAACTACTTCTGTTGTACGGACTGTCTTAACGACTGTCTCAGTTACCGGCTCTTGCGCTTCCTCAGCCACTTCAGCACCTTCAGAAGCTGCTTCTGCCACTTCACTTGCCGCTTCTTCAGCCGCTGCTGCCTCATTGGCCTGCGCTTCGAGCTTAGCAAGTTCTTCACCGACTGCCGCTGTTAAAATATCCGGTAAATTATCCAAAAACTCACTCAGTTTTTCATCTGCGGATTTGATTTCGTTATACTTAACCTGAACGGTATTAATCAAATCTACAACATCATCCTGTGCCGAAACAAGTTCACAGTACTCAATGATTTCATCCGGCTGTGTGTCTCCGTTAATATAGTAAGTGCCTTCCTCATTCTTGCAGACATAAAGAGCATTCATACCCGGAGTCAGTGTTTCAAAATCAACCAGTTTTACTTCATAATATGCGTATACAATATAAGAATCCGCAATCGGTCCCTGTTTGGTATAACAGGTCACGGTAGGGTAATTCTCTACATACTCGCTCTTTTTGACAATCTTAATCTGTTCTTTCTCATCAAGCCCTGTTGCAATAGTAGTAAGAGTTGCCACATCACCATCTGCCATTGCCTGATAATACTTCACTATCAGTTCGTTAACTTCTGCAAAGGCATCTTCCTGAAGCGGTTCGTCCGGAACAGTCATAGTCGTTGCTTCTTCTGTTGATGCTAGATCCGTAGTCTCTGCTATCACTACAGCCTCAGCACTCGGGGACTTTTCTCCCAGTGATGCACTTACCACAAATGCCACAACTACCAGTGCAAGGAAAATCACAATAGCAATCACAACATTACGGTTTTCCTTAATCAATCCACCGATATCTTTACACCATTCAATCAATGAACGCATCTTTTCTTTCATTCCCTGTTGCTTTTTCAAAATAATAACCTAACCTTTCATTCTGAAAACTTTCCGTTCATGGAAAGGGCGTAACCAAATGCACCCGACAGGAATCGAACCTGCATTAAAGGCGTCGGAGGCCTCCGTTCTATCCATTAGACTACAGGTGCAAAATTATTACAAATTTGTTACGCCAGTGGTTATCATACCATATCTTTCGTATATTGTCCAGTAAAGCACTTGTTCAAAATCTTTCCATACAAGTTCTTTTCCCCAAAAAGGAGAAGGTTTTCCCGGCATCACATTAAGGACTCCGGGCATTGTCCCCTCTCCTTTTTGCTAATACCTATATTAATTCTTATTATATGGAATCAATGGTAAGGATATGATTTCTTTTGTTAGATTTGAGTACAGATACGCATGATTGGAAAGTATTTCTTCCAAATCAACCTGCTCATGATTAATTTCATCGACCATCTGCGACAAATACTCTTCCTCTGCCGCATATTTCTTGGGTAAAATAATGATTTCATGGATGGAACTCGGGAGCAGATAAAAATCCCCCTCTACTTCTTGTGCTATCGCCTCCAACTGCCCGTTATAAAGGAGCGCCGCCGCACCATACATTCTTGCCTTTGTTGTCAGCACATACATCGGAAGTTTGCCGCAAATCAACCTTGCCGGGTCATTGTATAATTCCCTAAGTAAATCTGCCATATTGATAATATCCGGCGGAAACATAACCGGCATATTCATCATGGAATCCTTAATTACCGTATCCCCATCCACCTTCCAGATATCTAAATGCTCATTGCGGATTAAAATCGTGCCCTTTCCGATTCTGTCATCCACAATATTGCAATAACACACAATCGCCAAATCCAGATACCGTTTATGCGGTATTTCTTTTAACAGATTCCGGTTCATCTCATAATTTAACAGTTTGAACCCAAGATGCGGCTTCACTTGTTCATAAAATTCAAAAAAGGCAATATCAAAATCATCGTTAATACAGGCATTATCGTATTCTAAAACAAAACGGTGCACAATCTCATGCAACGGTATTCCATCGTTATACTGGTCAAAATAATATTCCAGATACAGGGTGGGCATAATCGTACTTCCCTCTCTCATAACGGTAATTCCGTGTAAAATAACCCCATTCACCTTCTGTACAGACTGGAGCCTCACATTTGCCTCCACACCATAATACTGCTGTAAAATATCTTTCATTCGTTCACAAAATGTTTCATAAGACATGTCTTTCATAGATAATTCTCCTTTTGATATGTTATTAGAGTGGAAAAAAGAAAAGACAACAAACTATAAAGTCTGTTGTCTTATAAGCATATTCTGTATCCGATATACAATTATACTCTGGAGAGATATTCTCCTGTACGTGTATCAATCTTAATGGAATCACCCTGTTCTACGAATAAAGGAACCATAACCTTAGCTCCTGTCTCAACGATAGCAGGTTTTGTAGCACCTGTTGCTGTATCGCCTTTGAAACCAGGCTCTGTGTCTGTGATAACCAATTCTACAAATAATGGTGGTTCTACTGCAAATACGTTACCGTTGTGGGAACATACTTTACACATCTCATTCTCTTTAACGAATGTTAATGCATCACCGATTGCATCCTGTGCAAGAGCAATCTGGTCATAGCTTTCTACATCCATGAAGTAGAATAAATCACCATCGCTGTAAAGATACTGCATATCTTTTCTATCAATACGTGCCTGTGGGCATTTTTCAGTAGGACGGAAAGTTTTTTCTACAACACCACCACTCTTGATGTTTTTTAACTTTGTTCTGACGAACGCTGCGCCCTTACCCGGTTTTACATGCTGGAATTCGATAATCTGGAAAATATTTCCTTCTAATTCTATGGTAACACCATTTCTGAAATCACCTGCAGAAATCATACTAAATCCTCCTAAAATTGTTCACGTTATAATCCTTTAACAGTTTACATGATAATCTTCCATATTTCAACACTTTTTTAAGAT
>JAZMZZ010000071.1:0-11313 GCA_045586245.1 Lachnospiraceae bacterium
TTGATTTAAAACCGGCACTTAGTACGGAACAGCTGGATAAGCGTATCCTTCGTGATTTTGAAGAAAAGAAGAATAAGCAATTTAAAAATGCGCTGGATGGTCTTTTACCAAGTAAAATGATACCGGTAATCATTCAGATGACACAGATTCCTGCCGAGAAGTACGTGCATGATATTACAAAGCAGGAGAGGCAGATATTGGTGGAACTTCTTAAAAATCTTCCGCTTACCGTGACAGGTACCAGACCTTTTAACGAAGCCATTATTACACAGGGCGGTATTTCCATAAAAGATGTCAATCCGTCCACGATGGAATCCAAACTGGTCCGGAATTTGTATTTTGCCGGAGAAGTGTTGGATTTGGATGCGTTGACCGGTGGTTTTAATCTTCAGATTGCGTGGTCAACCGGTTATCTTGCCGGAATGAATATCCGAGAGAATAATTAAGAATACAGATTAAGAAATAAGAGGTAGATAATATGAGTATTAATATAGCAATTGACGGACCTGCAGGTGCGGGCAAAAGTACAATTGCCAAAAAGGTGGCAAAGAGCAGAGGATATATTTACGTGGATACGGGCGCAATGTACCGTGCAATGGCATTGTATCTGCTTCGTGAAAATATTGATGCTGCTGACAGCGCATCCATTGAAGCGGCATGTGAGAATGCGGATATATCCATTGAATACCGTGATGGAGAGCAGGTAGTACTGCTTAACGGCGAAAATGTGAATGCGTTTTTACGTACGGAGGAAGTGGGCAATATGGCTTCTGCCAGCAGTGTGAACGGGAAAGTTCGTGCCAAATTACAGCAATTACAGCAGAAACTGGCTGCATCGGCAGATGTGGTTATGGACGGACGGGATATCGGAACGGCGGTTCTTCCGAATGCCGATGTCAAAATATATTTAACGGCAAGCAGTCTGGTCCGTGCAAAACGGCGCTATGCAGAACTTGTTGAAAAAGGTGAGGATGCGGATATAGCCAAGATTGAAGAGGATATTATAGAGCGTGACCACCGCGATATGACAAGAGAATTGAATCCGCTGACACAGGCTGAGGATGCAGTGCTTGTGGATTCATCGGACATGACGATTGAAGAAGTTGTGGCTTGTATTGATGGCATAATTGCACAGAAGACGCAAAAATAATTAGTTAGTATGGGAGTGTCCCAAAAGGAGCAATATGGAAGTCAGACTTGCAAAAAGCGCCGGATTTTGTTTTGGCGTAAATAAGGCAATGGAAAAAGTCTATGAGCAGATAGAAAAAGCACAGGGAAAGAAGATATATACCTACGGTCCGATTATCCACAATGAGGAAGTGGTAAAAGAGCTTGCGCAAAAGGGCGTAGAGGTGATTGACTCGCTTGAAGAATTGCAGGAGAAAGAAAAAGGCGTGCTCATTATCCGTTCCCACGGTGTGGCAAAGGAAGTCTGTGAGAAGATGGAAGAGGCAGGGTTTGTGGTAGTGGATGCGACTTGTCCTTTTGTAAAAAGAATACACAATATTGTGCAAAAAGAGAGCGCGGCGGGCAAAAAAATTATCATTGTCGGAAATCCCGGACATCCGGAGGTGGAAGGGATAAAAGGCTGGTGCGCAGATAAGGCGTTTATTATTGAAACCATAAGTGAAGCAAAGAACTTTCAGATGGCAAAAGAAGAGAAAATCTGTATCGTCTCGCAAACGACATTTAACTACAATAAATTCAAAGATATAGTTGAAATTTTTGAAAAAAGAGGTTATGATATTAATGTTGTGAATACTATATGCAATGCTACGCAGGAGCGTCAGACGGAAGCCAAAGAAATCGCTGCTGTGGCAGATGCAATGATAGTTATAGGGGGAACCCACAGCTCCAATTCTAAAAAACTTTACGAGATATGCAAAGGGGAATGTAACAACACACATTTTATACAGACACTGGATGACTTGCATTTAGAACTACCTAAATCTGTCCGAATGGTCGGTATTACTGCCGGGGCATCGACCCCAAATAATATAATTGAGGAGGTTCAAAATTATGTCAGACTTAACTTTTGAACAAATGTTAGAAGAATCATTTAAAACAATTCATTCGGGAGAGGTAGTTGAAGGCACTGTTATTGACGTTAAGCCGGAAGAGATCGTGCTTAATATCGGATACAAATCAGACGGTATTCTTACAAGAAGCGAATATACAAACGAGCCAAACGTTGACCTTACAACAGTTGTAAAAGCCGGCGACAAGATGGAAGTTAAGATTTTAAAAGTTAACGACGGCGAAGGTCAGGTTTCATTAACATATAAGAGACTTGCAGCTGAAAAAGGTAACAAGAGAATTGAAGAGGCATTCAATACACAGGAAATTTTAACTGCTAAAGTTACCCAGGTACTTGACGGTGGTATCTGTGTAGTAGTGGATGAAGTAAGAATCTTTATTCCTGCAAGCCTTGTATCAGATGTATACGAGAAAGACCTTTCCAAGTATGCAGGCGAAGAAATCAGCTTTGTAGTTACAGAATACAATCCTAAGAGAAGAAGATACATTGGTAACAGAAAAGTTCTCTTAGTAGCAGAAAAAGAAGAAAAACAGAAAGCTCTTTACGAGAAAATCCATGTTGGTGATGTAGTAGAAGGTACTGTTAAGAATATCACAGACTTTGGTGCATTTATTGACCTTGGCGGAGCAGACGGATTACTTCACATCTCTGAGATGTCTTGGGGAAGAGTTGAGAATCCTAAGAAAGTATTCAAGGTTGGCGATGTAGTTACTGTTCTTATCAAAGAATTTGAAGGTAACAAGATTGCACTTTCCATGAAATTTGAAGATGCTAATCCTTGGAAGGATTCAGCTGTTAAATATGCAGTAGGTAATGTTGTAACAGGTAAAGTTGCACGTATGACAGATTTTGGTGCATTTGTGGAATTAGAAAACGGTGTAGACGCATTGTTACATGTTTCACAGATTTCCAAAGAACATATCGAAAAACCTGCTGATGTATTAAAGGTTGGCGAAGAAGTTACTGCTAAGGTTGTTGATTTCAACGAAGCAGACAAGAAGATCAGCTTAAGTATCAAAGCTATGTTAGAGCCTGAGAAGAAAGAAGAAGCTCCGGTAGCAGAAGATGCGGATGTAGTAGATGTTGATATCGAAGCAGTAATTGCACAGGAAAACGACGCAGAATAGGACTGAGAACATATCATGGTATATGATTATGAGTATTTCATAAAGGAAGTCGAGAAACTGACTCAGATCGATTTGAGTGCTTATAAGCAGAATCAGATGAAGCGAAGAATCGATGCATTGATTTCCAAGCATAAGATTGACGGTTATGAACCTTATGTCAGAGTGTTAAAGACGGATAAGGTTAAGTATGATGAGTTTGTTGACTACATAACCATTAATGTATCGGAATTTTACCGTAATCCTGAACAGTGGAAGGTTTTGACGGAGAAGGTTTTTCCTGATTTGGTTAAGAACTTCGGACAGACACTTAAGATATGGAGTGCAGCCTGTTCTACAGGGGATGAGCCATATTCGCTTGTAATGGCGTTATCAGATTTCGTTCCGCTTAACCGTATTCAGATTATGGCAACCGATATTAATGATTTGGTTATTGAGAAAGCCAAGATTGGATTGTATTCTGAGAAAAGTATTGCTTCCGTGCCTGAGGATAAGAAGAAAGAGTTCTTTACCAAGAACGGTAATTTCTATCAGATTTCCGACAGGGTTAAGAAATGTGTTACTTTTAAGCAACATAATCTTTTAAAGGATCCATATCCTACCGGAATGCACTTGATCGTATGCCGTAATGTTTTGATCTATTTTACGGAAGAAGCCAAAGATGAAGTATTTGAGAAATATTTCCGGTCACTTGCGGATAACGGGGTTTTGTTTATCGGCAGTACCGAACAGATTCTCAGATATAAAGAGATGGGATACAAGAGATTGGATTCTTTCTTTTATCGTAAATAAAGTAATAAGTAAGCCCTGCGGTTATGCCGCAGGGCTTTTTGTGTCTGTATGTCAGTGAAGCTGCATCATCATGGAAAGGATGTGTGAAGCGTACTTGGAAAAAGCTTCACGGTTTTCCTTGAATGAATCCGTTAATTCAAAGAAGAGTAATTTGGACTCATAATCTCTTTTAAAAAACGGCTCAAACAGATATTCCCATTGTGGAAGATAATCGCCATTCTTTCTTGTGTAGCATGTGGACGCCGTGGCTTTTTGGCGGAATGCAGGGTCCACATAAGTGGAAACGGATTTATGGATGGCAGTATCTTCGTTCGGAAGATAATAGTAATTCTTATAATCGCTGTAGAAGAATTTCATTTCTTCACTATATACCGGCACTTTAATCATGCCTTCATTGCCCCGCCCGCTGAAATAGCAACTGTTGCCGTGGCAGGAGATGGATTTTGGCAGGGAAGTGTTAAGAGAGAAGTAAATCAGAATCTCTTTTTGGTTTTTCCCGAATGCATCCTTGGTAATATTGGATTCCACCTTGCGTACGGTCAGAGGCTCGTTAAAAAAGTCGGCATAGGAGAGGATTGGTAATAACCGTACCATGCCATAAACATCATCGCGGTTGTGTTGCAATAGTAATGAGAGGGCTTCTTCATCCTGAGTTTGGCAATAACTCTTATATACGGCTATTAACTCGCCGCCACTATAAATATCTTCTCTATGGATGGAGAGAAATTCCTCCAGTGTTTTTTGCTTGCAATTACTAAGTTTTAAGAAATGACGGTAAGGATAAATGCGTTTGTAAATATCAATACCGATCATGCCTTCAAAAGAAATATCAAGGCCGTAAATAGAGGCTCTTTTTTCAATAAACGGAAGGTCAAATTGGTTGCCGTTAAAATGAATCAGGGTCCGGTAATCTTCCAAATGTTTGATAAATGCGGTAAGCAGATCCTTTTCTTCGGATGGATTCTCACAAAGCCATTGACGTATCATCCACTGTCCGTGTTCATAATAACAACACCCCATCAAATAAATAGAGGCAGTGGCAGGGGATAATCCTGTAGTCTCAATATCAACAAATAATATTGTGTTTTTATCGCCCAATTTTTCAACCGGATAAGCGGGTGAGAAGTTGGGAATCTTATAATTTTTGATAATCATGTAGTTTCTCCTGATAGAATACTGCTATGTCATATTCTAGCATAAAAAGTTAAAAACATGTAGTATTTTGTGTCGAAAAATAGTATTATAATAATGATGGATTTTTTTTGAAAAACCGCATGATTTGGCGGTGAAATACAATAAATTAAGACGGAAAGAAGGGTAAGTGATGGCAAAACTGACATTTACGGGTGGTATCCATACATATGACGGTAAAGACCTGTCTAAGGATAAACCGATTGTTGATATCCTGCCAAAAGGGGATTTGGTATATCCCTTGTCACAGCATATCGG
Source organism: Lachnospiraceae bacterium (assembly GCA_045586245.1). Taxonomy (GTDB): domain Bacteria; phylum Bacillota; class Clostridia; order Lachnospirales; family Lachnospiraceae; genus RGIG8767. The sequence goes on from JAZMZZ010000071.1 coordinate 5,404, forward strand.
AGCACCGGCAGTTCCGATTGTCAAAAAAGGAGATCATGTTTTAGCAGGACAGAAGATTGCTGAAGCAGGCGGATTTGTATCCGCACCGATTTATGCAACCGTATCCGGTACGGTTAAGGCAATCGAACCGCACAGGGTTGTAACCGGTGACAATATTATGAGTATCATTATCGACAATGATGAGAAATACGAAGAAGTGGAGTTTGTGGGTGTAGAATCCGCAGATACACTCAGCAAAGAAGAAATCATTGGAAAGATTAAGGAAGCCGGTATTGTCGGAATGGGTGGTGCAGGTTTCCCGACGCATGTAAAACTTTCTCCGAAGGAACCGGACAAGATAGATTACGTTATTGCCAATTGTGCCGAGTGTGAGCCGTATTTAACATCCGATTACAGGAGAATGATAGAAGAACCGCACAAACTGGTGGAAGGTCTTAAGATTATTTTACGGTTGTTTGATAATGCCATGGGTATTTTGGCAGTGGAAGACAATAAGCCGGATTGTATTAAGATATTAAAAGAATTAACCAAAGATGAGAAACGTATTCTTGTAAAAGAATTAAAAACCAAATATCCGCAGGGGTCGGAGCGCCATTTGATTTATGCGGCGACGAAAAGGGCCATTAATTCATCCCAGTTACCGTCCGATGCAGGATGCGTAGTAAATAACGTGGATACGATTGTGGCAATTTACCATGCGGTAATCGAAGGAAAGCCTTTGATGCAGCGTATTGTTACCATTACCGGTGATGCGATTAAGAATCCGCAGAATTACCGTGTGAAGATTGGTACGAATTATCACGAATTGATTGAAGCGGCAGGCGGATTCAGGGTACAGCCGCAAAAGATTGTATCCGGTGGTCCGATGATGGGCTTTGGTCTGTTTGATTTGGATGTGCCGACCACTAAGACTGCATCAGCGCTTCTTTGTATGAGCAAGGATGAAGTGAGTGCGAGCGAACCGAGTGCATGTATTAACTGCGGTATGTGTGCAGAAGTTTGTCCGGGACGTGTTGTTCCGAAGTTATTGGCAGAATATGCCGACAGAGGCAATGAGGAAGCCTTTGTAAAATGCAATGGTATGGAATGTTGTGAATGCGGTTGCTGCAGTTATGTATGTCCGGCAAAACGTAATTTGACACAGTCCATTAAATCAATGAGAAAAACCGTTTTAGGTAAAAGAAAAAAGTAAAGGAGTAATAGCAGATGAGTGAATTAAAAACTGCGCTGATGAGAGTATCGTCCAATCCTCATATCCGTTCGAAAGTCAGCACAAGTAAAATTATGCTTGCCGTTGTTATTGCCCTTCTTCCGACAACGGTATTCGGTATTTGGAATTTTGGAACAAACGCCTTGCTGCTTGTTATCACAACAGTTTTGACAACTGTCATGACAGAGGCTGTTTATGAATGGATAATGAAAAAGAAACTGACAATTTCAGACTTTTCTGCAGTTGTAACAGGACTTTTACTGGCAATTAACCTGCCTCCGAATGCACCTTTATGGATTGGTGTTATGGGTGGTGTATTTGCCATTCTGGTAGTGAAAATGTTATTTGGCGGTTTGGGCCAGAACTTTATGAACCCGGCTTTGGGAGCAAGATGTTTCCTTGTTATTTCATTCCCGGTTATTATGACGGATTTTGCATGTGATGCATATTCGGGAGCAACTCCGCTTGCAGCACTTAAGGCAGGAGAAACCGTTAATGTATACGATATGATTATCGGACGCATCCCGGGTACCATTGGCGAGACATCTATGGTAGCCATTGTATTAGGTGCATGTTTTTTACTTTTCCTTGGAATTATTGATTTACGTATTCCAGGAAGTTATATTGTGACATTTGTCATTTTTATTACATTGTTTGGCGGACATGGATTTGACCCGTATTTTATCAGTGCCCATTTGGCAGGTGGCGGATTAATGCTCGGTGCTTTCTTTATGGCAACGGATTATGTGACCAGACCGGTTACCAAGAACGGACAGATCCTGTTTGGTATCTTACTTGGTCTGTTGACCGGTATTTTCCGTATTTTCGGTGCGGGTGCGGAAGGTGTATCTTATGCAATCATTATCGGTAACTTATTGGTTCCGTTAATTGAGAAGATTACATATCCGAAAGCCTTTGGAAAAGGAGGCGAACGCGTATGAAAGAAATGTTAAAAAATACAGGAATTCTTCTTGCCATTACCGTAATTGCAGGATTTGTCCTGGGTGCGGTATATCAGATTACAAAAGAACCGATTGCGCTTGCCAATGAAGCGGCTGCAATGGCAGCATACAAGGAAGTATTCGCAAATGCGGCTGATTTTTCTGAATTGGAAGTAAATGCAGATGCCCTTGCACAAGGCGGCATTGCAGGAAGTGATGTTGATAATGTATTTGAAGCCTTAGGAAGTGACGGTACATTACTTGGTTATGTATTGGTAATTACCAATCATGAAGGCTATGGTGGGGACATCCGGTTTAGTATGGGTATTTCCAATGACGGAACTACAAACGGTATTTCCATCCTTTCCATCGCAGAAACTCCGGGACTCGGTATGGAAGCAGAAAGTGTATTAAAACCTCAGTATGCAGGTAAGAATGTGGCACAATTTAGTGTTACCAAGACAGGAGCATCCGGTGATGAGCAGATTGATGCCATCAGTGGTGCAACCATTACATCAAATGCGGTTACCAATGGTGTAAATGCAGGCCTGTATTATTTCCAGAATGTATTGGGAGGAGGTACTGCAGATGAATAAAATAACAGAACGTTTATGGAACGGTTTGGTAAAAGAAAACCCGACACTGGTACTTATGCTTGGTATGTGTCCGACACTTGCGGTAACAACTTCAGCAGTAAACGGTCTTGGAATGGGTCTTACCACAACAGTGGTTTTAGCGCTTAGTAATGTCATTATTTCATTGCTTCGTAAGATTATTCCGGATAAAATCCGTATTCCGGCATTTATTGTTATTATTGCATCGTTTGTAACGATTATGGAATTACTTTTACAGGCGTATATTCCAAGTCTGTATGCGGCACTTGGTATCTACATTCCGCTTATCGTTGTTAACTGTATTATTTTAGGACGTGCGGAAGCGTACGCTTATAAGAATCCGGTTATTCCGTCTTTCTTTGACGGTATCGGAATGGGACTTGGTTTTACGGTTGCACTTACTATTATCGGTAGTGTCAGGGAATTGCTCGGTGGCGGCGAGATTTTTGGGTACTATGTAATGCCAGCATCTTTTACGCCTATCAGTATTTTCAAACTGGCTCCGGGTGCCTTCTTTGTACTTGCTGTTTTAACAGCAATCCAGAATAAAGCCAAAATTATCGGTGCCAAAAAAGGAAAAGATGTCAGCAAGATCCAGTCCGGATGTAATTCGGATTGTATGAATTGTGCAGACAGCGGATGCAGCAAGCGTCTGATAGAAGTGGATATTACGAAAGAGGAGGAGAAATAAATTATGGCAGAAGTAAAAGATTTATTGATTATTCTTATCGGTTCCTCTTTGGTAAGTAATGTTGTATTAAGCCAGTTTTTGGGACTTTGTCCTTTCCTTGGAGTTTCCAAGAAAGTGGAAACGGCAGCCGGAATGGGCGGAGCGGTTATTTTCGTTATTACGCTTGCCAGTGTGGTAACGGGATGTATTTATGAATACTTATTAAAACCATTTGATCTTTCTTATTTGCAGACAATCGTATTTATTTTGGTTATTGCTGCATTGGTACAGTTCGTGGAAATGTTTTTAAAGAGGTATATGGATGGCCTGTATCAGGCACTCGGTGTGTACCTTCCGCTTATTACTACTAACTGTGCGGTGCTCGGTGTTGCACTTACCAATGTCCAGAAGGAATACGGTATTTTGCAGGGAACGGTTAACGGATTTGCAACAGCTGTCGGATTTACGATTGCCATTGTGATTCTTGCCGGTCTTCGAGAGAAAATGGAATGGAACGATGTGCCGGAATCCTTTAAGGGAATGCCACATGTATTGTTAACTGCCGGACTTATGGCAATTGCATTCTGCGGCTTTGCCGGATTATTGTAGAAAGGCGGTGCATGTATGTTTTCAGGAATTATTACAGCAACAGTCGCTATCGGCTGTGTAGGTTTATTTGTAGGGTTGTTCTTGGGTATTGCGGCAATCAAATTCCGTGTAGAAGTCAATCCTAAAGAGGAAGAAGTATTAAACGCATTGCCAGGCAACAACTGTGGAGGATGCGGATTTGCAGGTTGTTCCGGTCTTGCACATGCGATTGCAGAGGGCGAAGCACCGGTTAACGGTTGCCCGGTCGGTGGCGAAGCAGTAGCCGATGTCATTGCAGGCATTATGGGTGTGGAAGCAGAGGCGAGCGAGAAAATGGTTGCCTTTGTAAAATGCCAGGGCGATTGCGATAAAGCAAAGCAGGATTATGATTATTATGGTGTACAGGACTGTGCTATGATGGCATTCGTACCAAACGGAGGTCCAAAGTCCTGTAACTATGGTTGTTTAGGATATGGAAATTGTGTAAAAGCCTGTGCTTTTGATGCCATCCATATTGTAAACGGAATTGCTGTTGTTGATAAGGACAAATGTAAGGCCTGCGGTAAATGTGTGGAAGCCTGTCCGAAGCATTTGATTGATATGGTTCCGTACAGTGCTAAATATTTGGTATCCTGCAATTCCAAGGACAAAGGCCCGGTAGCCATGAAGGCATGTGACAATGCATGTATCGGATGCCAGTTATGTGCCAAGAATTGTCCTGCAGAAGCAATTACCGTAACGGATTTCCTGGCAGAAATTGATTACAGTAAATGTGTGGACTGTGGTACCTGTTTGGAAAAATGTCCGAAGAAAGCAATTATTGTGAAAGAGTAATATATGAGACAGACAGACGATTTTGAAGATAACAGCGGCGGACTGCCCATAATTTATATGGCACTTGGTGTATCCGTATTTATTCTGGCAGTGCTTGGTATCGTTCTTGCCATAAATAAAAAGCCGGTCAGAAATACAAAGCCGGTTATGGTAGTGGAAGAAAGTAGTGAGGAAGACTCTTCAGAACTGATTGCTTCTGATAAACGTACGGCTGATGATTTGGATATCTGGAGTATGTATCCGGAAGAGACCGAAGAAGAGACTACAGAAGAAGAGTCTGAGACGGAAGAAGAAACTACCACGGAAGAATCGAAGGATGACGGTAATCATATTCAGATTGTGTACAGTGACGGTTCAGAGGAATGGGTAAAGATTAATCCGTACATGGAAAAAAATACCTATGATTTTACCAATTTGGTATCCAATGACGGCAAGATGAAGTATTATTCGGATGGGAAAAAGATTTCCTATCTCGGTGTGGATATTTCCAGATATCAGAAAGACGTTGATTTTGAAGCGCTAAAGAGTGACGGAATTGATTTTGTTATGCTCCGTGTCGGCGCAAGAGGATATAAATCCGGAGAAATCCAAATAGACGAATATTTTCATGAGAATATAAAGAAAGCAACGGAAGCCGGATTGGATATCGGGGTATATTTCTTTTCCCAGGCGGTTACACAGGAAGAAGCAATAGAAGAAGCACAATTAGTACTTGACAATATCAAAGAATATGAGATACTGTATCCAATTGCATATGATATGGAATTTATTGAGAATGACACCGCCAGAGTGGAAACTCTTACAAGAGATGAGCGAACTACGGTTGCGGCAGCATTTTTAAATCATATTAATAATGCCGGTTATACACCGATGCTGTATGGCGATACGGAATGGCTGGTTAAGCGCATTGATGTAGCCAAATTTAATGCTTCCTGTATCTGGCTCGCGGAGGAAGCGGATATTCCAAAGTATCCGTACCGCTATGAGATGTGGCAGTACACAACGCAGGGACAGGTTAGAGGTATTAACGGTTTTGTTGATTTAAATATCAGT
>JAZMZZ010000072.1:0-2410 GCA_045586245.1 Lachnospiraceae bacterium
CCTGCGATAAAAGCCACCAGAAGGAACCATAATCCTTCCTGTTCTTTGTAAATTAAGGCAACGATACAGGGAAGAAGCATAAGTATGGCTTCAATCTTAAGTACGCTACCCAAAACATAACGAATAATTGCGCGATTCATAATCCTCTTCCTTATTTTTCCTCTAAAATATCCTGAATATCATAAAAACCGGTGTGAGTGGTTACAATCATAACCGTGTCACCAAGGCGGATACAATCATTACCGCTTGGGATAATGATATCACCGTTACGGTTAATAAAGGATACCAATAAGTTTTTCTTCAGATGAAGATCTTTAAACGGAATATCCGTTACACCCGATTCATCATCCACACGGAATTCAATTGCTTCCACGCGGTGGTCAAACATATGGTAGAGGGTCTCGATATTACTGTCCTTGGATGCATTTTTCGCACGGACATAAGCAATAATTGCTTCTGCGGTAATATATTTCGGATAGATAACACTACCAAGATCAAGAGTATTGATTACGTCCCTGAAATTGATGCGGTTAATCTTGGTGATAACCTTGGCCCCCGATACCTGTCTGGCAAAAAGGGTTAGTAAAATATTCTCTTCGTCAATACCCGTAAGAGGCACGAAGGATTCTACATACTCGATGCCTTCTTCTTTTAACAAGTCTTCATCTGTTCCGTCACCATTTATAATGATTGCTTTCGGAAGCAGTTTGCTCAATTCTTCGCAACGGGTACGGTCGCTTTCAATAATTTTAACGGAGATACCGTTACGGATGAGGCGCTTAGCAAGATAATAGGTGGATTTGCCACCGCCGATTATCATCGTATCTTTTACTTTGTTGGTGTTAAAACCAATAGTTACAAGGAATTCCTTTACCTTTTTGCGGGAGGAAACGAAGGAAGCAACATCTCCGGCTACAAGAGTAAAATTACCATCCGGAATATATACTTCGCCGTTACGTTCCACGGCGCAAATAAGAACTTTGGTGTCAATATGCTGACCAATGTCCTTTATAGTCATTCCGTCCAGAATATTTCCTTCCGGAATCTTAAACTTAATCAGTTCTGCCTGTCCGTGGGCAAATGTATTAACTTCAAGTGCGGATGGCAGATACAGAATGCGCGCAGCTTCAACTGCCGCTTCGTATTCGGGATTAATAATCATCGCAAGTCCGAGTTTGTCGCGAAGATAACCGATTTCTTTGTTGTATTCGGGATTACGTACTCTGGCAATGGCGGCACAGTTACCGACACGCTTGGCAACCGTACAACATAAGAGATTCAATTCATCGGATGCTGTAACCGCAATAATCAAATCGGTTCCTTCAATGCCTGCTTCTTTCAATACGCTGTAACTGGCGCCGTTTCCGCAGATACCCATAACATCGTACATATTGGCGATGGTCTGTACATTCTGATAATCTTTGTCAACAATAGTGATGGCGTGGCCTTCCTGGCTCAACTCTTCAACAAGAGTGGTACCGACTTTTCCACAACCTACGATAATAATGTTTAAGCCCTGCCTCGCAGGATTTTTCTTTTTAAACATGGTTAATTACCTCCATCTGTTACAATATACCACTAAGGGATAAAAAATGCATCATATTCCATGACAGATTAAGAAAAAAGTTTTGCTGAAATTATGCCGGAAAACTTATTGACCTTGCCCTAGGGGCAAGGTTTATACTAGCAGTAAGAGCTCTGAATATTGGAAAGGAATCAGATTATTTATGAGTGAAAAACGATACAAAATCGGTGAATTGGCAACCATTACCAATGTTTCGACGAAAGCAATCCGCATTTATGAGGCAAAAGGATTGCTGGCTTCTTACCGTGATGAGACCAATAATTACAGATATTTTGAAGAAGACGCTATTGTAAGAATGCAGAAAATAGAAGTGTTAAAATATCTCGGGTTTAGTCTGGAAGATATTGGGAAGATGCTGGAACGGTATGAATCCATGAATCTGACGGAGAGTTTTTTGGAGCAGAAGCGCATGCTTGAGAAAAAAGCATGGGAACTGGACCGGATGATATATTGTATGGAACGGGCGGCAAGAGAAAGTCAGATGGAAGGCTTCGAAATAACAAAACTATTTGACTCCCTCCGTAATATCATTATCAGCAGAAATGCGGATGAAGGCGTATACCGTATGTATGGCCATAGCGACGAGCCGAGAGGATGGTCCAGGTGGATATACGAACAGGCTAATATCAAGTCCGGTGAATGTGTTCTGGATGCCGGTTGCGGGTGGGGCAATTTGTGGCGCTATAATGAGGAACGTTACTTGCCGGACATGCAGGTTACATTGGTAGATTTTCACAATACATATGCAGATGATTTGGAGGAGTATGTTTGTGATAAATCACAGTTTCATTTTATGTGGGGTGATTTAAATGAGTTGGATTATCC
>JAZMZZ010000073.1:0-18941 GCA_045586245.1 Lachnospiraceae bacterium
CAAATATAATGAATCTATATCAGGTGAAATATACAATACTTATGTGTACGAAGATACGGAATTTGCAGATGATATTTTGTTTTGCCAAGATATCGCAGGCACACAAATAATTTTTAATATGAAAAATGTTTCTATGTTAGAGTTGCCGCTTTTAAGTGTTGAGGAGGCAATTCGAGAATATGAAAATGAGATAATAAATGAAGAATGATTGTTCCTATATGGATTGGTAGAAGTAAAGCAGCTCCTAAATTTTGTGCATTGCACGGAATTTAGGAGTGACTTTGCCGTTTTTATAGAAAAATATCAAAATATGCAGAAAATTGTTGCTCCCTACTTGACACGAAGGTGAGCGGTTCCCCAATCATTCAGGACGGAAAGATTATCGGTGCTGTGACGCATGTGCTTGTGAATGATCCGACCAGTGGATATGGGATTTTTATTGAAACCATGCTGGATGCTGCAGGATGAGAATTGGACAAATAGGGGCAAACTGCCCCTATTATTTTTGGAACTTGCATGTTATAATATTGAACTTAGGAAAAGATATAAGGAGAGTTTATTATGTTTGAGCAATTATTAATGTGGTATAACGGGTTGTCCGATGGATTATGGGGAGCTCTTATATTGTTTGCGGTTGGTGTTGTATTGCTGATAAAAGGCGGCGACTGGTTCGTGGACGGAGCAGTTGGTATCGCAAAGCGTTTCCGAGTGCCGGAAATAATCATTGGTGCAACAGTGGTGTCTATCGGAACGACACTTCCGGAAGTCATGGTGTCTGTTACGGCTGCCGTTAATAATAATGGCGCGATTGCATATGGTAATGCGATTGGCTCCATCATCTGTAATACCGCTTTGATTGCGGCACTTACGATAGCAATCCGTCCGGCACCGGTAGATAAAAAGACAATTGTTACTCCGGTAATATTTTTCTTCGTTTCCGCAGCAATTTATATGGTGGCAGCTTACATATTCGGCCGCTTTGACAGGTGGCTTGGAATTGTAATGTTATTGGTATTTGCTGTATATATGGGTTCAACAATCTATAATGGATTTAAGAATCCGGTACAGGAGCAGCAAGAGGAAGAGGAAGCCGCTAGCGGTTCGTTTGTGAAAGAAGTAATTCTTATAGTTGTCGGAGCTGCTTTGATTGCTGTTGGAGCAGATATGTTAGAAGGTTCTTCCGTTTCCCTTGCCACATTGGCAGGTATTCCTACGGAGGTAGTAGGTGTTACGGTAGTTGCATTATGTACCTCTCTTCCGGAACTGGTAACAGCAGTAACGGCGCTTATAAAAGGGTATGGAGCATTGTCGCTTGGTAATATCATCGGAGCCAATATTTTCAATTTGGTTTTGGTATCCGGTACTGCAGTAACCATTTCGCCTTTTGTTATTCCGGAAGGAAGTAAACTCTTTGGTTATAATACATCCCAGCTTATTGAAATTCCTTTAATGGTAACGGTAATGGCATTGATGACATTGCCACCACTTGTAAAAGGAAAACTGAAACGTTGGCAGGGTGTTACATTATTATGTATTTATGCACTTTTTGTGATTTTACAGGTATTGATTGCATTGCATGTATTTGGGTAAGTGATGAAGGAATTTGTGGTGGAAACGGTTGACAGAATCAAACAAATGGAAACTTACTTCGATATCCTGATAGAAGCGGTATCAGCTGATAAAGAAGCTATTGAAAAAGACAATACACTACAAGAATATTATCAGAAACTTCTCCAATATTATGAGAGCTCGGAATGGAAGAGTGACTACGAATTGGATGAAAAAGGATTGCTTCCGCAGGATTTAAAAAGAGGAATTTTATCGGAGGATGGTTTTTGGAATTTCCTTTGCGAGATAGAAGGCAGAAATACAGATGCAGAGATTGGAAGTGCTGAGAAATCAATGAACTTTGAGGCATTTGTAAATGATATTAAGAAGAACAATTGGAATGTATTCGGAGTAGAAGTATATAAGGGTGGTAAATTGGTTCACAGCTACGGTGATACAGATACCACCCGCTATCCTATTTATTCTGCAACCAAAACAATTACCTCTATTGCGGCCGGTTTGGCAATGGATGAAGGGAAAATGGATATTCAGAAATCCGTATTAGAATATCTGCCAAAACATGTTATAGCACGGATGACGGATATGCAGGTTGAAAAATACAGGAGCATTAGCATTAAGCGTTTGCTAACCATGTCCGTGTCCGGATATCCGTTCCGGCCTGAGGGAGACAGCTGGCTTGCAGAGTCTTTAAACTATCCGATAGCGGATGTTGATAAAAAAGAATTTTGCTATAGCAATGTATCGGCATATCTGGTAGGTGTGGCAGTTTCGGAAGCGGTAGGAGAGCCTTTGGCTCAGTATTTGGAGCGCAAGTTATTTACGCCGCTTGGTATTATCAGACCACCGTACGAAGTTTGCCCCGACGGCTATTTTTACGGGGCGTCCAAGATGGAACTGACGGTACATGAGCTTAGTCAAATCGGACTGCTTTTATATCACGGCGGTTGTTATAACGGCAAGCGGATTTTGTCAGAAGAATATGTCAAAGAAGCAACTTCCGTTCAGCAGATGAACAGGGAAGGCGGATATGGCTATTTTATCTGGAAATACGGGGATGGTTTCAGTATTAACGGAAAATGGAAGCAGAAATGTTATATTCTTCCCAAGGAAGAGTTGGTGATTACGTATCTTTCCCATATAGAGGATGATACACCGGACCTGAAATTAAGTATGGAAAAGAATATATTGGGAATCGAATAAGAAAGCGCGCCGCAGATGGCGCGCTTTGCTATTTAGTCTTCGATTAATTTTAAACCTGCTGTATCGGTTACCGGGAGTGAGAAAGTAACCGCTTTTGCTTTGCTGTCAAGTCCGGCATCTTTCATAATGGCAGACATAATTGCATTTTTCTGTTCGGTTTTGGTTACGATGTATATGATTTCCTTTTCAAGAGCAAGGGAAACGCCCATGAATTTCTCGGCCGCTTCCTTGCCGGTGCCTTTGGCGTGGATAACGGTACCACCGTACGCTCCGGCACCTCTTGCTGCGTCCATAATCAAATTGGTATATCCCTGTTCTGCAATAACAACGATTAATTCGTGAGAAGTATCTTTCAAGGTTGTTTCCTCTTCTTTCTGATAATTATCATTTTCGATTAAATACTGTAATGCCTTTTTGCCGCCGACACTGCTGAGCGGAGTAATAAATGCGATGCCTCCTCCGGGTGCGTCGATGCGGAGTTTTTTCTCCAATTGCTTTTTGACACTTACCCATGTGTGTTCCTCAATGACGGAGAGAGCAACGGCTTTTTCGGTGGATTCCAATCCGAGGTAATCCAGTACTTCGTTATTGGCGGTACCAAATCCCAGGGAGATAAACATGACCTGAAGATTATTCTCCTGATACAGTTCCAGATAGCGTTTGACAATCTTGCGGTCAACAATGGTAGTCATTAAGTAGATATTTCCCATAGTATCCTCATTTCTGTAAAGATAATAGTTTTCAGTAGGACAAAATTATAATTCGATAATTTCCATATCGCCATAGTCGGCCAAAGTGGTCGGTGCGACAGCGATGGCTTGGTGTTTGTGTTCTTTGATTGCAAAAATCAATCCCATAATCTGAATGGTAATAAGCGGTGTCATAGCAACCATGGCAACAATACCAAATGCATCCGTGATAATGTTCCCGCCAAGGGCTTTACATGCGCCCATGGCAAACGGAAGCAGGAAGGTTGCGGTCATAGGACCGGAGGCAACTCCACCGGAGTCGAATGCAATCGCAGTAAATAATTTTGGTACAAAAAAGGTCAAAACCAGCGCAATGGCATAGCCCGGAATTAAGAAATACATAATGGAGATGCCGGTTAATACACGAATCATGGCTAAGCCTACGGAAGTAGCCACGCCAATAGAGAGACTAAGCCCCATGGCACCGGCAGAGATAGCGCCGGAGGTCATTTCCTCAACCTGTCTGGTAAGGACAAATACGGCAGGCTCGGCCTGAACAATAAAATAACCGATAATCATGCCAATCGGAATGATTATCCATGCGTATGGCAGACCGGCAATGGTTTGTCCGAGATAATTACCTGCCGGCATGAAACCGACATTAACACCTGTTAAAAATACAACCAGACCAATATATGTATAGACTAACCCAATTCCGATTTTTATTAAAGTCCTTTTGGTAATATCTCTTGCAATTAACTGGAAGAGTCCGAAAAAAATAACAATCGGTAAAAGGGAAAGTGCAATTTCGTGAATATATGTAGGAAATTCAACGGCAAATAAATTCCAGAGATCCACCGTATTGTCGATAATCGGAATCGATTCGGATACCTGTTCGGTAGATTCCGGATGGAATATTGTGCCAAGTGCCAATACGGCAGCAATCGGACCGATGGAGCAGAGGGCTACGAGACCGAAACTGTCTTCTTCCGCATGACGGTCGTTTCGGATGGCAGAGATACCGATACCGAATGACATAATAAAAGGGACGGTCATGGGACCTGTGGTAACACCGCCGGAATCAAATGCAACGGCTAAGAAGTCTGCCGGAACAAAGGGGGTCAGTGCAAAAATAACAATATAGAAAAAAACTAACAGTCGGGATAGCGGAATACCAAAAAGCATACGCAGAATAGCCACAACCAGGAAGATGGCAACCCCAATAGCAACGGCAAGAATCAAAGTCAGATTTGGAACGGACGGAACCTGCTGTGCCAGAACCTGTAAATCCGGTTCGGAGATGGTAATAAAAAATCCCATAACAAAACTGACAAAAACTACAATGAAAACATTTTTGGATTTGGTCATTACCGTACCGGTACGTTCTCCGATGGGCGTCATGGAAATTTCCACACCGACATTAAAAAATAACATTCCTACAATCAAAAGAAGGGCACCGATCAAAAAGGTCATAAGAATACTGGGAGGTATCGGCGCAATGGAAAAGCAGAGCAGCAATACGATAGTCAATATCGGAATAACCGCTTTTAGTGTTTCTGTTAATTTTTCTTTGAATTTGGAATGAAAAAAAGTCAATGTTTCGTTACCTTTCTGCAAAAACTGAGTATAGTATACCATAAGAAGCGGTAAAGATTCACTAAAAGATGGCTTGACAAGGTAATATTTGTCAAATATAATGGCATCAGTAAATCAGAGAGGGGTGAAAAGGTGAGAAGATAGTTTACTTTTGAGAACATGAAGTAGTTAGTTCAGGTATTTTTACCACGTAAGTAAGAGGCGGTGAAGATACTTTATTGTCATGTTGCCAAAAGTGGATTATGTTCTCATAACCCCTCTTTTTTGGTGTGTAAAAATAGGTTTGAGGATATAATTTCGGAATCATTTGGCAACAGACAGATGGTTCTTTTTTATTGTACTTGATTGAGGGTGAGTAGAGATAAAAAAGAACATTACAGACAGGAGGGATATATATGGCACAGATAAATGTAACGGATTTAACATTTCATTATGAAAATTCTTTTGACAATATATTTGAACATGTTTCGTTTTCCATAGATACAAACTGGAAATTGGGCTTCGTTGGAAGAAACGGGAAAGGAAAAACTACATTCTTAAATTTACTGTTGGGAAAAGAGGAGTACAGCGGAGCCATCAGTACTTCTGCGGTGTTTGATTATTTTCCGTATAAGGTGGAGGAAGCATGGATGCCTGTATGTGCGGCGGAATTTGTGGACAACTGGAAAGCAGATTGTGAGCTTTGGAGGGTAATCTGCGAACTGGATAAACTGGACACGGATGCAGAAATTTTGTACCGTCCGTTTGGGACGCTCAGTCATGGAGAGAGAACGAAGGTAATGTTAGCGGTTTTGTTTTCCGGCGACAATAATTTCCTATTGATTGATGAACCGACCAATCATCTGGATAAGGAGTCCAGAGAAACGGTAAAACAGTATCTGATGCAGAAAAAAGGCTTTATTCTGGTGTCTCATGACAGGGATTTGCTGGATGCCTGTGTGGACCATGTATTGGTACTGAACCGGGCAACCATTGAAGTGCAGACGGGTAATTTCTCAAGTTGGTGGGAGAATAAAGTAAAGAAGGATCATTTTTCGGAAATGGAAAATGAAAAGCACCGCAAAGAAATTGTAAAGTTGGAAAAAGCAGCTGATAGAATCAGCCGATGGGCAGAGAAAAGCGAAAGTTCTAAGATTGGTTTTGATCCGAGAAAAGAGCCTGACAGATGTGCGTCTACTCGTGCGTATATCGGTGCAAAGACTAAGAAGATGCAAAGCAGGGTAATGCAACTTGAAAACCGGATTGAGAGGGAAATTGAAGAAAAAGAAGGGTTGTTGCAGGATATTGAAAAGCCGGTAGATTTAAAAATAATGCCGATGAAGCATTATAAAGAAACACTGGTAGCTGCAAGAGATTTTTCGATTCAGTACAAGGACGCACCGGAGACGTTGTTTGAAAATATGGCATTTGAGATTAGACGGGGAGAGCGTGTATTCTTAAACGGTAATAACGGATGCGGAAAGTCCAGTCTGATAAAGGCCATTTTGGCAGCGGCAGAGGAAAAGGCTTCCGGGCCGGTATCGGAAAAACAATTTGCTGCAGCAAAAGAGGCAGTACAGAAGATGCAGTTTGGCGGCAGTTTTACGGTGGTTCCGAATCTTATGATTTCCTATATTAATCAGGATACGTCTTTTTTGAAGGGGAGCATAAAGGACTTCTGTAAGGAGAGAGAACTGGACGAAAGCCTGTTTTGTGCGATTTTGCGGCAACTGGATATGGAAAGAGTGCAGTTTATTAAGAATATGGAAGATTATTCGGAAGGGCAGAAGAAAAAGGTGCTGATTGCTGCAAGTCTGATGACACCCGCGCATTTGTATATCTGGGATGAACCGCTTAACTATATCGATGTTTTTTCAAGGATGCAGATTGAAAAACTTTTGGAAGAATATGCGCCAACCATGCTGATTGTAGAACATGACGTGCGGTTCCGGGAAAAATTGGCAACCAAAACGATAGAATTTGGAAATTAAATGGAAATGTGGTTGACAAATGGATAGAAATATACTATATTATGGATAGAAAGAGGTGGGCCGATGACGATAGAACAGATGCGTGAACGCAAGAGAGAATTAGGATATAGTTACGAGCAGATTGCGGAGTTGGCGAATCTTCCGCTTGGTACCGTGCAGAAGGTATTGGGTGGGGTGACGAAGTCACCAAGATATGATACGCTGCAGGCACTGGAGGGAGTCTTTTCAGATAAGCAGACGGATGTGTTACGGGAGACACCGGCTGTGTATTGTACTAAGAGACCGGGGGAGTATACGATTGATGATTATATGGCACTTCCGGAAGATGAGAGAGTGGAACTGATTGATGGTGTGTTCTATGATATGGCGGCTTCTACAACGATTCATCAGTTAATTGGCAGTGAGATTCATATGGTTTTACGTGATTTTATACGTAAGAATCATGGGGAATGTATTCCGCTTAGCGCGCCAACAGATGTTCAGTTGGATTGCGATGACAGGACTATTGTGCAACCGGATGTTTTTGTTGTTTGCAATAGAGATAAGCTTAACTATAAGAGGGTATATGGGGCACCGGATTTCATTGTAGAAGTGGTATCTCCTTCTACAAACAAGAAGGACGGTACTCTCAAGCTTAGCAAGTATTGCAACGCCGGTGTGCGGGAGTACTGGCTGGTAGACCCTAAGAAGAAGCGTGTTGTTGTATATGATTTGGAGAACGATGCCTTTCCGACCGTATATACATTTGAGGATGAAGTGCCGGTTGGTATCTTTGAGGGTAAGTGCAAGGTAGATTTTAGAGAGATTTACGAATACGCAAGGTTTCTGTTTGAGCAGGAAGAGGATTAGACATAAGGGCGCATAGGAAGAACTGGAGAGCTTCCTATGGGGATATGCCCGGAGAGAGGTCTTTTCATTAAGAGAGTTTATTTCTATAGAATGTGGAAATAGACTCTCTTTTTGATATCTCTGTTTATTGACATGAAAAACGTCGGGATATATAATATTTTTGGTTATTTTAAAACTATACATTCAGGAGGGAACCCTATGGGTAAGACAGTACAGGATATCATGAACCTGATTAAGGAAAATGATATCAAGATGGTTGATTTTAAGATGGTGGATATTAACGGACAGTTCCGCCATGTAACAATTCCTGCGCAGAATTTCTCAGAGAAGACGATGCAGGATGGTATTGGTTTTGATGCTTCCAACTATGGATATGCAGTAGTGGAGAAGAGCGATATGGTATTTATTCCGGATCCGGATACAGCTTGTATTGATCCGTTCTGCGCGATTCCTACTTTATCCATGACAGGTAATGCGATGATTATTGACAATCCGGAGAATAAGCCTTTAGCTCAGTATCCTCGTAATATCGTATTGGCAGCAGAACAGTATATGAAGGATAGCGGTATCGCAGATACTATGTTAATTCTTCCTGAATTTGAGTTTTATTTATTTGACCAGGTTGGCTGGAAAGTCAGTGCTGACGAGATTAGCATGGGGCTGGATGTTAACCAGGCATATTGGAATGGTGATGTAGACGGCAAAGGCTGCGTAGTACCAAAACAGAAAGCATATCATGTGGCTAAGCCTTATGATGCAAGTTATGAATGCCGAAGCGAAATGTGCATGCTGATGGAAGAAATGGGTATTCCGATTAAGTACCATCATCCGGAAGTTGGTGCGGCAGGCCAGTTTGAAATTGAACCACAGCTTGGTCAGATGTCAAAGATGGCAGATGCATCCATGATGATTAAGTACATTATTCATAATACAGCTATGAAGTATGGTAAGACCGCTACTTTTATGCCGAAGCCAGTATATGGTGAAGCCGGTAATGGTATGCATGTGCATATGTTACTGTTAAAAGACGGTGAACCAATTTTCTCCGACGATAACGGATATTCTAATTTAAGTGAGACAGCTCACTACTTTATGGGTGGTTTGTTAAAACATATTGCTTCTTTATGCGCAATTACCAATCCAAGTACCAACTCCTTCAAGCGTTTGGTTCCGGGATTTGAAGCACCTGTTACGGTTGGTTATGCAACATCTAACAGAAGTGCGGTTATCCGTATTCCTGCTTATGCTAAGACGCCTAACTTACGTCGTTTCGAGATTCGTAACCCGGATGCAACCTGTAATCCATACTTCTGCTATGCAGCAATCTTAATGGCAGGTTTGGATGGTATTAAGAATAAGATTGATCCTCATGCAAACGGTTGGGGACCATACGATGTAAATTTATACAATTTACCGGAAGAAGAGAAAGCGAAGTTAAAGAGTCTTCCTACTTCCTTAGAAGAAGCGCTTAATGCTTTGGAAGCAGACCATGATTACTTAACAGCAGGAGGCGTATTCCCTGAAGTATTACTTAAGAACTTCATCGCTTCCAAGAGAGAAGAGTGCCGACAGTTGGCATCTATTCCTCATCCGGCGGAGTTTGAAAGATATTATAATCTGTAATTTTTCAGAGCCAAGCAAAAACATAAAGAACCGTGTAGTGAATGTTCGCATTCGTATACACGGTTCTTTATGTTTTTATTTGGCGCAAAGCCACACTTCGAAAAATTAATAACCAGTTATCTCAGTTTTTCTCCATTTACCAATATCCCTGTAGCGTCGGAAGTATAGAAGACTTCTCTTGCATCAGGTAATGCAATAATGGTTTTACAATTTTCGAATACAATATTTTTAGCATGACGGATGTAGTAGCCGGATGCAGGCAGACTTCCGAAACAATTGGATTCCGGATACTGCTTTTCAAATTCAGCCGGTTCAGCCGGAATGTGTTCACATCCACCCAAATAGATGACATTTACATTTTTGAAGGTGAAATCTTTAATCGGATATACCTCATTGCCATATTTGAAACCGCCAAGATATGTTCCATAATTTCTGCGGACTCCGGATGCTTCAATATCTTCAAAGTAAATAGATTCTATACTGCCAACTCTGTGTTCATAGTCTGCAGGAACTCTTTCCTTATCAGCAATAAGTGCAAAAAATACGCTTTCTACATTTTGAATAACAATTCTCTTGAATTGGAGGTTTTTAACCAGACCGCCATCAACGCTCTGGATGGATATGGCACAGGTGCGGGTATCTTTGACAATACAATCTTCGCATAGGCAATTGGTAAAGCCGCCATAGCTGTATGTGCCGAATTTGATACCGTTTGCCATCGTACTGATAATCATACTGTTACGTACAATAACGTTGTCACATCTTCGTTCGTGACCGCTTTTAAAACAAACAGCGTCATCATCGGCTTTGATATTTACATTTTCAATCAAAACATCATGACAGTCACAGATATCAATTCCGTCACGGTTTGGATACCATGTAGAATCCAGGTTTAAATCATGAATGTAAAGATGGTCGCATTCAACAACGGGAATTGTCCACATACCTGCATCTTTCACAAAGATATCGCCGATTTCACAGTAATTACATCCGGCCATCAGTATGGCAGAAACACGTAAACTTTCAGTACCGTAAACACCCGGGAAATCACCGCTTCCATCAATACATCCACCGCCCAAAATGCGGATATTGTCAGAGGAATCCGCATAGAGAAGTGCTTTCTGCGGACCTTGTACGGAAGTGTTCCAGTTTTCGTGTGTTTCACTTAAACGGACCGGATAGGCATTGATGTCCAGTAAGCCTTTTAATGTGGCATTTTCTTCGATGTACAGAGTAACATTTTCTTTGAGTGTCAGACTGCCTGTAAGGTAGGTGCCTTCTTTCAAATACAGAATGCCCTTTTCTTTACTGCATTCGTCAATTAACTGCTGTAACTGTTGTGTTACAACAGTAGCTCCATCAGAGGCAATGCCTAATTTCTTGGCATCAAATAATTTGGTGTTTTTGCTGAATGAAGCAATATCCTGTACAGGATTGGCGTATACATGGAGCCTTTTTACATACATAACACCGCCGTGGCTTCCGACAGAAACAGCATGAATATTTGTAAAAGAAACATTAGTTGCCTGTCCCTGTAAAGCGCGTTCTCCGTCAATGTATAATGAGTAGGATTTGGTATTACAGTTAAAGGACAGACAGATGCTGTACCAGTTATCACTTTCAAAATGGCTGAGTTTCTTTTTACATGCTCCGTCATAACTATAGAAAAAAGCCCCTTCCGTATCCATGACAAAAACAGGGATTTCTTCGTTTGCGTCGTTTTTACCATACAGGGTAAGGACATTTACGCCTGTATTGTGAATTTCAGGTTTAATCCAAAGATTAATAATGACGCGGCCACCTGTAGCATCGAAATTCCAACGATGTGCAGAATAAGCCTCGCTGATACGTAAGAATCCTTCCGGAATATCTTGAATTAAATAGTTAATTGTACTTTCCATAGTTCCTCACTTTCCGTGAATATACACCGGTAGATATTGTTATATTTTTCATAGATATTGGTATCGTAACATGAATTTGTGATATAATCTTGCTATAATAATATAAATTTATTGCGTAGATTAAGATTTGTAAATGGCATATTAGGAAATGATATATGAGAAAAGAAAAAAAGAACGAATACCAGTACTTAATGATTCCGGAAAATATTGTGTGTTTTCATCGGACGGATATATATGAAAACGGAAAGGAATACCGCCCGTATCACCGCCATGATGCGTATGAAATATATTATTTTGTACAGGGAAATGTGGATTTTTATATTGAACAATATTGTTATCATCTTACACCGGGAGATTTGATTATTATTAATACCGCGGAGAATCACCGGATGATAAATCGCGATAATTCGGAATATGAAAGATATGTGGTAAATATAAAACCATATGTGGTAGAAAAGTTATCGACGGCAATTACTAATTTGAATGCCTGTTTCCAAATGAACCCGCAACATAAAAATATAATTGGTTTATCCACAGAACAACAACAGAGGTTTCTTGGTTTGTATGAGGAATTACAAAATTGTATGATGGGGGAGGAATACGGAAAGGATATTCTTTTAAATGCCGGTATTTCAAAAATATTGGTGTTTATCAATGAGATGTTCCAATCTTCAAGAGGGTCGTCTGCCGATATTATGCCGTCCTTGATTAAAAGTACTATGGAATATGTACAGGCTCATTTGTTGGAGGAGATTACACTTAAAGATTTGGGAAATGCGCTATATATGAATGGGTCGTATATAAGTCAGCGATTTAAGCATTTTACGGGAATGACTTTGCGTGAATATATAATTGACCAAAGAGTAGCACTTGCTAAAACATATTTGTTACAGGGGAAATCCGTATCGGAAGCATGTGAATGGTCCGGCTTCCGGGATTATTCCAATTTTATTCGGACTTTTACACAAAATACGGGTATTTCTCCCGGAAAATATCAAAAGAGAACCCGATATGAGAATACTGAAAACAGACTACAATAATGTATGCCCCGCACGTATAGGATGCGGGGCATTTATAGTATGATTTATTGATTTAAAAATGTTTTTATTTTCTCCAAATTCTTCATGGCGACTTCGCGACCGATATGATATACATTTTGGATACGTGTCGGATCGTGTTCTACACGGCTGATAGGAAGTTCTTCATCCGGACAGAGTACATAGGTGTTTCCCTTCTTTTCTTCTTCACGTATATAGCGGATTGTATCATTATAATCATTATGACGGTTTGCCATGGTTTTGATGAAATTAGGATATTTTCTAAGCTGCATTTTCATAAGCGGCATCAGTTTATTCGGGCCCTTTACATAACCTTCGGGCCGTGTCAGAATGACAAGATTTTTCTCATAACCAATGCTCTGATAGTATTTAAGAGGAATGGAATCGGAAATTCCTCCATCTAACAGTTTCATACCGTCTGCTTCCACAATGCGGGAAACAAGAGGCATGGAAGCAGAAGCTCGTATCCAGTCAAGGTCATTGTCATATCCGTCCACACATTTATGATATATCGGTTTACCGGTCAAAATATCGGTTGCCACTACATGGAATTCCATAGGAGAATTGATAAATGCCTCGTTATCGAATACATCCAATTTTTTGGGAATGTCACGGTAACAGAATTCAGCCCCATATATATCCCCTGTAAAGAGAAGAGAACGGAAACCTGCCATTCTCGGGTCTTTGCAGTATTTTAAATTATAACGCAGGGTTCTACCGATTTGGCCGGATTTGTAATTGCATCCGAAACATGCTCCGGCAGACACGCCGATAACTCCGTCAAATTCGATTCCTTCTTCCATTAATACATCTATAATTCCGGCGGTAAATAGTCCGCGCATGGCGCCGCCTTCTAAAACAAGTCCTTTTTTCATAATTATAGATCTCCATATAAAAAGCGATTATACAAGTGAAAGTTTATCATATCTGTAATAGAAAACAAATAGGCACAATATTTTTTTAATAATAAAAAATAATTGTGTAAAGAATGTATTGACAAAATGAAACAATATGATATCATAATGATATCAAAACAATACATAATATGCTGGATAATAAGATAGGGTAGCGGCATAAGAAAGGTAAAAGGGTAAAAATATGAACGAAAAAACAATTACACAGAAGAAAAATGGTTTGGCAGCATTATTGCTTATCATTTTGGAATTGTTGATTGCGATTGCGGTAACCATCATTGGGGGAATCATTATGGATAGAAGCGGTAATCCGGTTTTATTTATTTTTGGACTTTTGTGGGTATTAGTGGGCTGGATTCCGTTTTGTGGACTTAAGGAATTAAAGCCGCAGGAAGCACTGGTACTTACATTGTTTGGTAAATATGTGGGAACAATCAGAGAAGCCGGTTTTTATTTCGTAAATCCGTTTTGCGAAAGTGTTAACCCGGCAGCAGGAACCAAACTTGCGCAGAGCGGTATTGAGACAAGAAAAGGAATGTCAATATCGGTTGGTGAGGATATTAATGTTTCTACAGAAAATACCGGTAAAAAGATTTCGTTAAAAGTAATGACACTGAACAATAATCGTCAGAAAATTAATGATTGTCTCGGTAATCCGATTGAGATTGGTATTGCGGTAATGTGGCGTGTGGTTGATACGGCTAAGGCTGTATTTAACGTAGATAACTATAAGGAATATTTATCCTTACAGTGCGACAGTGCACTTCGTGATATTGTACGTATTTATCCGTATGATGTGGCAGTTGGTGTGGATACAACAGGAGACGGGCAGGCGGATGAAGGAAGTCTTCGCGGTTCCAGTGAAATAGTAGCAGAACGTATCCGAGCACAGATTCAGGAGAAAGTACAGGAAGCCGGTCTTGAAATCATTGAAGCGCGTATCACATATCTTGCATATGCCCCTGAAATTGCGGCGGTAATGTTGCAGAGACAGCAGGCATCTGCTATCATTGATGCCAGAAAGATGATTGTAGACGGTGCTGTTGGTATGGTTGAGATGGCACTGGAACGGTTAAATGAGAAACAGGTAGTTGAGTTGGATGAAGAACGTAAGGCGGCAATGGTATCCAATTTGTTAGTGGTTCTTTGCGGCAATCATGATGCACAACCAATTGTTAATTCAGGAAGTTTATATTAATTATGGCAGATTCAGGAAAAAAGCAGGTACCGTTGCGTTTATCCAATAAATTATATGACGCAATAGCGGCCTGGGCAGAGGATGATTTTCGTTCCGTGAACGGGCAAATTGAATATTTATTAACAGAGTGTGTACGTCAACGGAAGAAGAACGGAAAGTATGTATCTGATGAAATTGACGTGCCACCGGAGTTGGATATCAGTTGATGGATTTAGTGGACAGAGAGTACCTTTTTTTGCAGAAAAACAGGGTGTTCTCTGTTTTTTTGATATATGTATTGCCGTAATCTGTGCAGATAGTGTACAAGTTGTCTATTTCTTGCATTCTTTGTATAAAAAGAATATAATTATGAATATATGTAAAGTTGTAAAAATGGGATTTTAGCATAGTGAAAGAACGTTAAAGAACGATAGAGTTCTTTAGGGGGGACAATGGATTACCAAAGAGTAAGTGAAAAGATATTAGACACAATTAATGAAATATCTGACGGTAAGTATATGTATGTGCAGGATTTAAAAAAGAACACTGTCAGGTGGTCCAAAGCTGCACAGGAATATTTCGGTCTGGAGTCAGAGTATATGACTGATCGGGCTGACCATTGGTTTGAACGTATTCATCCGAGAGATTTGGACAAATACAGAAAAGAGGTAAATGATGTTATTGACCTAAAAAAGGACAGCCTCTTTATTTTGTACCATATAAAAAATGCCAAGGGTAACTATGTATTGTGCCGCAGTAAAGGAAAGATTATCCGCGCTGATGACGGTGAGCCTATCTTTTTTGCGGGAGCGATTTCTGTCTGTACGGGCGAGTTAATATATGATTCTTTGTCCGGTTTGCAGAATGCAAATGGTTTTACCAAGACTATTAATAAGTATAATGATGAAGGGACACCGTACCTTGCGATGGTAGTGGAATTCGATAACTTCCAGGAAGTGAATTCCCTGTATGGCTATAATTTCGGAAGTAAGGTTATTTTTGAACTGTCTAAGAAGTTCCATGAATTAATGGACGAGATCGGACATGTATTCCGTGTGGAAGGAACGCGCTTTTTCTTTGTTACTAAGAATGATGATTTAGAGCAGATGAGGGATGTATTTGATAAAGTGAAGAGTCTGTGTAAGCAGTTCTCGCTTGACAGCAATGACCTTAATCTGGAAATAGTCGGTGGAACTATTTATTCCAAGAAGTGGAGTAACGATCCGCAGGATATCATGTCTTGCTTGATTTCTATTGTAGAAAAAGCGAAGTCAGAGAAGATATATGAGATGCTTGTTTTTGACGACAAACGTCATGAAGAATTGCATCAGTCCATGGAATTATTGGCGGCAATCAAGGCGAGTATTGTCAATGGATGTAAAGGTTTTTATCTATGCTATCAGCCTTTTGTTTCCACAATTACCGGTAAGATTATCGGAGCGGAAGCACTCATCCGTTATAAAAATGATACATTTGGTGTTGTACCGCCATATCGGTTTATTTCCCAGATTGAAGCGCACCCGCTTTTTCATGAATTGGGACTTTGGATTTTGCGGCAGGCAATTAGTGATGCCAAAAAAGTGATGGAGAAACAGCCGAATTTCTTTATCAATGTTAATATGTCATATAGTCAGTTGGAAAGACCGGAATTCAAAGAAGAAGTGATTAAGATTCTTGAGGAGATGGACTTTCCGAAGAAGCATTTGCAATTGGAATTGACTGAGAGATGCCGCAATCTGGATATGAATTACTTAAAAGAGCAGTTGGAATTCCTGAAAGAACATGGAATTAAGATTGCACTTGATGATTTTGGAACCGGTACTTCCGCAATCAATATGTTATGCGATTTGCCGATTGACTGCGTAAAGATTGACCAGAGTTTTATCCTGAATATTCTGAATAAGAACAATAATCAGGTTATTGTAGATACCACATTACAGTGCAGCAGACGTTTAGGGCTGGATGTATGTTTGGAAGGTGTTGAGAACCAGGAAATCAAGGATTTCGTCGGACAGTATTCGGCTAATTATCATCAGGGATATTATTATTCCAGACCGGTTGAATTTGAGCAGTTTATGGAGTTTATTCATCAGACATGGACTGTAGACAGAATCAATTTCCTCTACAAAAATGATAAGGGCATGTTCGATGTTAATAACATCCTGTCTATTTTCCCGGGGGCTTTCTTTATCTATCGTAACGATTCGGAAGAGAAGATTATTTGCGCCAATGAAGAACTCTTACGTATGTTTGAATGCGATGATGAAATAGAATTTAAGCGCTTAACCAATAATACATTCCGTGGTATTGTACATCCGGATGACTACACACGTGTAACGGAGACGATTAAGCGTCAGATTGAGAACAGCGAGAATAATTCATTCGATTCCGTACGATACCGTATTGTTACCAAGACCGGTAAAATAGTGCATGTGCACGATTATGGACATTTGGTGACAAATGAGTATAATGAAGAAGTGTTCTATGTATTTTTAGCAAAGGACATTGAAGAATAACAGCATAATAGGAGATTAGATATGATACTTGCATTAGATATCGGAAATACAAATATTGTAATCGGTTGCAGCGATAATGGTAAAATCCGTTTTATTGAGAGACTTTCTACGGTTCATACCAAGACAGAGCTCGAATATGCATTGGATATTAAGACGGTTTTGGATTTATACGAATTAAAAGAGTCTGATTTTGAAGGATGCATTATTTCATCTGTTGTTCCGCAGATTACAACCGCTATTAAGTTAGCCAGCGAAAAAGTATTCGGGAAAGATGCCAAAATTTTTGTACTTGGACCGGGCATTAAGACCGGATTGAACATTAAGATGGATAATCCGGGACAGATAGGAGCCGATTTGATTGCTGCAGCAGTAGCAGGTATTAATCAGTATCCGGTCCCAATGATTATTTTTGATATGGGAACAGCAACAACGGCTACGGTAATTGATTCCGAGAAGCAGTTTATCGGCGGTATGATTTTGCCGGGTGTCGGAACGGCGTTGGATGCGTTAACATCAAGAGCTTCCCAGCTCAGCGGTATTGCGATCGAGGCACCGAAGCGTGTTATTGGGAAGAATACCATCGATTGTATGAAGAGTGGGGTTCTTTACAGTAATGCCGGTGCGGTGGACGGAATTATCGACAGAATCGAAGAAGAGTTGGGAGAGAAGACGACGGTTATTGCAACCGGCGGTCTTGCTAAGAAGATTGTTCCGTATTGCAAGAAAGAGGTCATTCTGGATGATGATTTGTTATTAAAGGGACTTCTTCTTATTTACGAAAAGAATGTATAATGACTATTAAAAAACCGTCGGGCTTGTCCCGACGGTTTTTTGAAACATGAAAAAGTATTATCTGTTTAAGATTAATTTGGTTAATTCAACAGGGTCAACAATCTGTCCGTCTTTGTAAACACGCATGTTACCGGAAGCGATTTCATCGATTAAGATAACTTCGTCATTGTTATAACCGAATTCGAATTTGATATCCCAAAGGTCAAGACCGATTGATTTAAGATCATCAGCAACAATCTTTGTAATCTTTAAAGTCTGTTCTTTCATGCTTGCAAACATTTCAGGTGTCATAACGCCAAGTGCTGCAAGTCCTTCGCCTGTTACGAGAGGATCACCCAAAGCATCATTCTTGAATGTACATTCTACATATCCGCCTTCCAAAACAGTACCGTCTGCAATGTATTCGCCATATCTGCGGATGAAGCTTCCTGTTGCAACAAGACGACAGATAACTTCCAAACCATGACCGAAAACAGTAGCAGGAAGAACTTCCATAGTAGCATCTTCAACATTAGCACTTACATAATGAGTCTTGATTCCGGCTTCTTTTAATAATTCAAAATAATGAATGGATGTCTGTAAGTTTGCCTTACCGATACCTTCGATTGTTAAACCTACAGAATTCTCGCCCGGATCAAACACTCCGTCTTTTCCTGTACAGTCATCTTTGAATTTAAGCATTACATTGCCGTTTTCAAGGCTGTATACGTCTTTGGTCTTACCTTCGTAAATCTTTTTCATGGTTAATTATCTCCCTTTCGTGTGGAATGTTGTTATGAATAAAATTTCTTAACAAAGACACTTTATCACAAAATTTTGTGCTGTACAATTATGCGAATAAAAAAAATATACAGACGAATTAAAAAATTTTTGTATAAAACGACAAGTTTTTTGTGAAATTTCGCTAAGAGTAGGAAAAAAGCAGGTTTGGAAAAGACTTATGTTCCTTCTTGCGGTGATTGTGGCTTGAAAGGAGTTTTTTGCTTTTTTATAATCACTTTTGCAAATTAAAAGTTGAAAAATCACTAAAAACAGAAAGGTGTGGCACAAATGGAACAACTGAATGTGACAACAAGACGTGATGATG
>JAZMZZ010000074.1:0-1978 GCA_045586245.1 Lachnospiraceae bacterium
GGAGAGAACTATCACAGTGAAGTTGCAGATATCGTAGCAACGCCGGAGAAACAGCCGGACAGTTGTTATATTAAGAATCTGACCGATTGGAAGGATTTCGTAACACGCTCGCCTGAGGAATATGCGCGTTGGATTTTTGATACGGCGAAAGAAGCGGCAGAATTTGAGGTTGCACAGCTGATATCCATCGCAAAGGATAAAAAAGTGATTGTGGATACAAATATTCCGATTGATATTTTAAAAGAGATATCCGACTATAACCATGTTGCATTGATGCTTGCGCCGCAGTCGATGAGTGTGGAACGTTTTTTTGACAGAAGCGATCCGGAGAAACAGTTTATTCTAAGCGTGATAGACAGCTGTGATAACGCGGAAGAGGTAATGGAGAATTATAAGCGCGGTCTTGCTTTAATCAACAGTCAGGAGAATTATAACGAGTTGGCGGAGAGCGGCTTTTTTACGGTTGTTCGGGAAGATGACGGAAAAGATACCAGAGAGGAAGTCTGTGACAGGATTGCCAAACATTTCGGGTTGATTCAGTAGATGCGGAAGAAGTATATGCTGAGAATTTGCAGAGGATGAGAAGCATTGCGGCGGAATGTGGAAATTGTCAGGAAAAGTTAAAGGTGAACTTTATGGAGGCTGTTATGATAAAAGAAGCGACAATTGAAGATCTAAAACAAGTGGTAGACATTGTTATGAAGTATAGAGCGTTCTATGGTGTAGATGAACAAAGGAAAGAAGATGTAGAATCCTTTATGAAAAGCAGATTTGAAAACCGGCAGTCTAAGGTCTTCATTGCCACTTCTGAAAACGATGAAGTGATAGGGTTTATTCAGTTGTATCCTTCTTATTCTACCGTCTCATTAAAACCACAATGGATTTTGAATGATTTTTTTGTAGATAAAAATTACAGAAAACAGGGATATGGAACTAAACTTATGGAGTATGTAAAAACATATTTTGAAGATAGTGCGAAAGGCTTTATTTTGGTAACGGATAAAGATAATGTGACTGCGAAATCTTTTTATGATAAGAATGGGTGGGAAACAGGAGCTCATGATTTGTATACGTACTTTTATAAGTAGGGAAGGGGTATCATTGAAGATACATTCAAGCAGTGCGGTGATGTTATCACAGGTACAGGGAGATGATACGATGGATTATATAAAGGTTTTTAAACAGAATGAAGACATAAGTAATCAAGACAAAGTAATTGAAGAAGCCTTAGAATGCTTAGATAGATTTGGAGATTATTTCGAAAAAGAAGATTTGGAAGGAATGGATTCATGTTTCCATTTTCCGCACTATATTATAAGCGGAAATGAAGTTATATGTTGGAACGAAGGAGGAAAGCTGACGGAAGAATTTTTTATAGATTTGAAAAAGTCAGGATTTAAACGTACAGTTGTCACTTGCCGAGAAGTAATTACAGTTGTTGAAAATAAGGTCCATTTTAAATATTGTTACTATCGTGAAAGCATTGATGGGAAGGTAATGAGTAAACACGATAATGTTTGGATTGTTACATTTAAGGAAGGTAAATGGGGAATTCAAGTAAGGTCATATTGAAAAGCTGTAGAAATGAATTCAATTTTGTGCTGGAGAATTTTCCGAGAAATTATGTTGATTACTTGGAAAGAATTGAATACGCAATAATGGCATACCATAGTGGAAATGCCAAATTGACAGATGATGACATTTTTGAGTTACAGAAACCGGAATTTACGACCTAATGGTACGATGTACGATTTTGCAGGAGAAACGTTATGGCTATTGAAACAGAACGTCTATTATTAAGAGAAATGACGGAAAATGATTTTGATGCACTGTATAAAGTATTGGCTGATTCTGATATAATGCAGCATTATCCCTATACATTTGATGAAGTCAGGGTAAGAAACTGGATACAGCGAAATATAGAACGGTATCGGATATTTGGTTTTGGTTTGTGGGCAGTCTGTTTGAAAGAAACAGG
>JAZMZZ010000075.1:0-2444 GCA_045586245.1 Lachnospiraceae bacterium
CGTTGAGGATGATATTTTAAAACGTATGTGGGGTAAGTTTATGCTCAATGTCGGTGTGAATCAGACTTGTCTGGCATATTCGACAAACTACGCAGGGACACTTACAGAAGGTAGTGAGGAGAACCGTATTTTTATTGCGGCTATGGAAGAAGTAATTACGCTTGCCAATGCTTATGATATTCCTCTTTCGCAGGAGGATTTGGACTACTATGTAAAAATCATTGGTACATTGTCACCGACAGGCGTTCCTTCCATGCGTCAGGACGGCATTGCCAAGAGATATTCGGAAGTGGAGATGTTTGCAGGTACAGTAAAGCGTATGGCGGCGAAGAAGAATATTCCTACGCCGGCTAATGATTTGCTCTATGATAAAATCAAAGAAATAGAATCACTTTATTAAGTGTTAATTTGAAATGGATGAATAATTACGTTATAATACACCTTAGGATTAGTGGGGGAATGTACTATGACACGGTTTTATTATGCAATACTTATTTCGATTCCGATTATAATTTATTACATATGTAAGGCAGAATATTATGCGAATCACAGGGAACGTTATGACGAGGATACCTGTTATCGTTTGGCAAAGAATATAGTTAATTGGGTAAAAAGAAATGCCCGTGTGAAGACTATCAGTTACGGAGAAGAGAATCTTCCGGATGAAGGCGGGTATATTATGTATTCCAATCATCAGGGCAGGTATGATGCGATAGGAATTATTTCTGCGCATGACAAGCCGTGTTCGGTAGTGATGGATTCAGAGAGAAGCAAGTTGCCGATAGCGAAACAGGTTGTGGATTTACTATGTGGTGTGCGAATGAACAAAGCGGATATCAAGCAGCAAGTACGTGCATCAAGAGATGTCCGTAGAGCAGTGGAGCAGGGAAGAAGGTTTATATATTTCCCGGAAGGTAAGTATGAGGATAACCGTAATACTCTTCAAGAGTTCCATCCGGGGGCATTCAAGTGTGCACAACAGGCAAAGGCGCCGATTGTGCCGGTTGCGATTTATGATTCCCATATAGTGTTTGATTTTAATTCTTTGAAAAAAGTAACAACGCAGGTACTTTTTATGGAGCCAATCTATTATGAGGAATATGGGGATATGACCACTCGTGAAATCAGTGATATGGTAAAGGAAAGGATTGAAGAGGGACTTTGTAAACTGGATGAGAATCGCAGACGGTTGAATTTAAATCCCAACTATTATACAAAATGTAAGGAAAGTATCTAACTGTAAAATCAAGTCTGTAAATGCATTCGTCTTTTACAGACTTTTTTGAACCGGGAGGTGTCTATGAATCAGGAAATGAAGGATTTGATTTCTGTTATCAGGGAGAGCAGCAATATTGTCTTTTTCGGAGGTGCCGGTGTCAGTACCGAGTCCAACATACCGGATTTTAGAAGTGCGAACGGACTCTGGAATGAGAAACTGAAGATTAATTTTACGCCGGAACAGTTGGTGTCCCATACATTTTTTGTAAGGTATCCGGAGGAATTCTTTGAATTTTATAAGGATAAGCTGATTTATCCGGATGCAAAGCCGAATGCTGCACATAAAGCACTTGCCAAGCTGGAAGAGATGGGCAAAGTAAAGGCTGTGGTAACGCAGAATATCGATGGACTGCATCAGGCGGCGGGTTCCAAGGTGGTATACGAACTGCATGGTTCGGTATTGCGTAATTACTGTATGGAATGCGGTGCTTTTTATGATGAGAAATTCATCTTAGAGTCCGAAGGGATTCCGGTCTGCCAAAAATGCGGCGGCAGAGTGAAACCGGATGTGGTATTATATGAAGAAGGACTGGATGATAATGTTATCCGTGGTGCCGTGCATGCGATTGCCAATGCGGATACGTTGATTATCGGAGGAACGTCGCTTGTAGTATACCCGGCGGCGGGACTGATTGATTATTTTAACGGCAAAAATCTGGTGCTTATCAATAAGAGTGAGACTTCTGCTGACAGAAGAGCAGATATTGTGATTCATGAAGCCATCGGGGAAGTGTTTGCACAGGTAATGGAGAATTTGTAACAGAAAGGCATATACATGGATATTCAGGTTGGTAATATATTAAAACTAAAAAAACAGCACCCATGCGGCAGCCATGAATGGGAGGTTCTCCGTATCGGAGCGGATTTCAGATTGAAATGCTGTGGCTGTGAACACCAGATTATGATTCCGCGAAGGACTTTGGAAAAGAGTGTTAAAGAAATTCGTAAAAACCCTTGATTTTTGGGTGTTTCTATGGTATCATACCAACTTGTGATATATTCAAATTCCTTGCTCTGCAACAGAAGCAGGGCCAGAGACCAAAAGGAGGTAACAAGCATGAACAAGTATGAATTAGCCGTTGTTGTCAGTGCGAAAATCGAAGACGAAGAAAGAGCTGCTACAGTTGAAAAAGTAAAAGCTTATGTCGAAAGATTCGGTGGTAATG
>JAZMZZ010000076.1:0-9796 GCA_045586245.1 Lachnospiraceae bacterium
TTCTACAATCTCTCTCCCTGCTAAAGACAGCCTGCGTTTTCGAATATAGGTGTTGGCAGTCATCCCCGTAAGAAAGCTAAACGCCCTATGAAACTCATAGCTCGAAGTGTGCACATGCTTCGCTACATCTTCATAGTTAATCTCCTCCATGAGATGTTCTTCCATATAGGTAATTGCCTGTTGCATTGCTGCAATCCACTCCATACTTTATTCCTCCTGTTGAAACCTATTGTAGAGGCAATCTGAGATGATTCCATTTCCCGACTTGCGAAGATTTGTCAGGTTGTAGATTTCATATCTTCTTATAAATCCTTTTCCATAAATCCGCATGTAAACGGAAACCGTTCGGATTTACGTGCCCACAGATGAATAAAGCCAAATGATTCATACCATTTGCGCAAAACCTGATTCTCTTCCACAATGCCGATACGAATTTTATTACAATTTAATTCCCTTACGCGCTCAAACGCATGCTGCAGAAGCTCCTCACCGATTCCACGATGTCTGTACGCAGGGGTTACACAGAGATTATTCAGTTCACACGCATTCTCATCCTGTAGCTCCAGGAAATAAAAGCCGACAATTCTATCCTCTTCGCAGTAAATATACATCGGTCTGCGTTCTACCAGCAACCGCTCTTTCATCTTCTCTTCCGTTGTCGCAAATGCCGTAAATCCGGGCGCATTTTGGACGGTAAAACCAAACTCTTCGGCAACCGTACCGAAACTTTCCCTAATTAATTTTACACACTCCGCAATGTCTTTCTCTTCCAGTTCTCGAATCATTTGTCCCCCTGTCTCTAAAAGAGCCGACACCGGAAAAGAATATTATATCTTTCCGGTGTTGCTCTTCTGCTTTACTTATTTCTTATTTAACCGTAACTTTTAACTTCAGTGTGGCATTCGGTTTATTACGTCCGCTGTCATTTCCTTCCAGGAAAACATTCACTTTCACCGTACCACTCTTTACTCCTGAATTAATCTGAACACCCGATGTGAAAGCATCGGTATCCTTCCACTGAATTGCATATGTATTGCCGTCAACACTTGGTACTTCCACGATTTCCAAGGCATCGGCTAACCCACCCGGCTGCAACTGTAATTTCTCAATATCCGTCACATTCAATTTATCCTTATCGTTGCTTTGCAGTGTAAAGCATTGTCTTGCGTAAGCATCCCGTTTCGACAACAGTGCCTGTTTGATATTCATGCCAAACTTCGTTTTACCCTGAACCACTTTGAATGTCATGGGGACAAATTCAATGATAGAAGATTGTGTGTCTGCACTATCCCTTGTGATTTCTGCCGGGATTTCAAGCCATACTTTACAAGTGTATTTATAGGTCGGATTTATCTGATTGTTATCCCAGCCTATGTCATCGGTATTTACACCCAGTGCCAATGCGTATGGATTATCCTCCAATGACACATTCTTAAACCAGCCGGTTGCATTGTTATCAGTATCACCATACGCTACAAGTCCATTCGGAGCAATTGCACCCTCTGTTACGGGAGTTTTACCATTCATAGCGTATACTTGCCATTTCAGCACAGGTCTTTGTTCTCCGTTGTAATTATCTTTACTCCAACCGGTGAAACTCAAATCAAATTCAGCAAAGGATGTGGCCGCTCTGGTCAGGTCTATATTTCCTTTAACCTTTCCTTTTACAGTAATATTACCTACTGATTTAACGGTAAATGTTACCTTTTTCGTCATCAGACGGTTACCATTTGAGCCAATTTCATTCAGATTTGCCCAATACGTAACTTTGTATTTTTCGCCGGCTACAGCTTTATCCGTCAGACTCACCTTAATTCTGTCGGCATACTTATATACATTTACGGCATTTGACGCATCAACTCCTTTGCTGTCCTTAACCTCATGCTGATAGCTGTTTACATCTAAAATATCATTTCCCGATACCGGAACAATTGCCGTATTATAATCAACCATTTTACCTGCTGATGTATCAAAATAGCTGTCTTTCATTCCGGCATACAGCGTAACGGAAGAGACCCCAAGTTTTATGGAAGGAACCTTCTCCGTTACAATCACTTTAATTGTGCCGATAACGGATTCCCCATTCGGCAGATTCTCCTTTACCTGTAACGTATAGTTACCCGTAGCACAATTAGTGCCTTTTTGAATGTCGATATACTTCTTACCGCCGCTTGTTCCTATATAAAATCTTAACGCATCTTTGGTTGCGCCGTCTCCCATTACACTTCCGTCAGGATTTATTACCGTAACATCAGATACCTTAAATTTCAAATCATAATTTTTATCACTTGATGTAATCCATACGGTCTGTTTTCCTTCATGCAGAACCAAAGCTTTGTTAATAGTCACTTTGGCTTTAGAAAGCTTCATCTTCGGTACGACAGACTTCGTCACAACGGTAATGATTACCGGTTTCTCTATTCCGCTTGCTCTAACAGTAACTTTATAGGTTTGATTATTCACCGTATTTTTGTTCGGATAAATCATTACCTTTCCATCATATTCGGCCAGGCCCAGTTGTGTACCTAAATCCGTTTGGCCGGTGGAATCTGTAACTTTATATTCCAGATTGTTATAATTTAAATCATAGCCATCCGTATTCGTACTGAAAGTAACCACTTTTTCATCTCTGGTACGATAATCAGAACCATACGCCTGATTTAGCGTTACTTTCGTTGTACTTGCTTTTAGAACAGGCTTAGACACTACTTTTACATTAACCGGAAGCTTCATTTCCTGCCTACTGTCATCGCCTACGGTAAGAATCAAAAGTGCTTTTCCTGCTACCGGTGTTTTGACTGCATCTAAGCAGAACGTACCCTCCTCGGCATCGAAACTGCTTACGGAAAGACTACCCGTTGCCGCATACTTCTTCCGCTCTTTGTCACTCATAAGTGCAAAATCTGCTTCATTTGACATACGGATTGCGGTAATATTCAAATCCTCATAGGCTATTTTTTTATCTCCTGACAATATAGAGATTTGACATTCATCAATAAAATTACTGTCAGAATTCAGCGTAACCGTTTTCTTGGAAAGTTTTATTTTGGGTACGGAATAAGCAGCTGATACCGATACACTAATCTGTGCCGGTGCACGCCAGCCCTCGGGCCATACTTTTAAATACACTTTTCCGCTTGCCTTATTATTCATTTCTGCCAGCATTTCGCTGTTAATTGCAGCGTTCATGCCGTCAGCACTAAGTGTCAGCCAGTCAGGACAAGCTTTGGTTTTTGCCGTTGTTCTGACCAAATCCACCTTCGCCTCACTTATACTTGCACCTTTCATCGTATAAACCATATCAAGCGTCTGGTTCTGATAAAATGTATTAAATTTGACCGCCTTTGCCTTTATCGCGGGAGCAGTTGCTGTCGCCGAAATGGTTAAGGTCTCCGGACTGATACAATGATACACTGTTGAACCGTAACCATCCTCTTTATAGTTTACCTGAATTGCAGCTTTATAAGTTCCTTTCATGCTTTTGGCCCAGTCCGACCAATTCATGGCATCACTGTCTGCCGGTACCCTGGGCTCGACTTGAAGAGTTCTGTCATTCTTAATTGTAATCACAAATTTCTCATTCATTGCTGCTGCCTCTTCAGGGGCTTGCGGCGTTACAAATGTTGCACTTATAATTCTGTATCGGCTGTCCATCTGATATATGGGAACCGTAATGACAGAATCATCATAAACATTAAGTTTCCCTGAGGTAACACCAAGGCTAATCTTCTGTGCCTCTTCCTTTTCTGCCACATCTACACGCACTGTCGCATAAGCGCATTGAGAACCCTTCCCTTGAATATCGGTTGCAAATGTCAACCACGCAGTTCCTTCTTTCGCTCCGGCGGTAATAATCCCCTTCATTGCATCGTTCTTATCAGCAATATAGCCGCTCTCCGAATTTACTACAGCTTCATCTGTAGAATGCAGTAAATAAACATCGCAGTTGTCCAATCCTTGCAGTTTAAAACTGATATCTGCAGTTTCACCCGGTGCAATCACGATATGGTCATTACCGGGAATCAGGTAAATATCCTCTGCAACATCAGGATCTTCTTTTGCAGAAGCATTCTCCACCAGGAGAAGTCTGTTATTGGACAAAGTATTTTTATTATCAAATTTGATGGTAGGATCTTTGCCTTCGACAAGATAGTTATTCTTATCATACATTGCAAGAGCAATCCGGGTCTCTGCACCAAGAGTACCGCCATATTCAAATAAAAATGTCTTCTCTTCTTCGTCGCGGAAAGAACCACTTTCTATTACAACCGGTTTCCCGAACGTATCCAACTTGGCTCCGTTTTCATCGATTATCTCTGCACTTAGTTCGATATCAAAAAAAGCAGGTGCAAGACCGGTATTTTTAATAGTGACAAGAAGTTTATTTCCGTTTTTCTTGGCCGATGTCACCGTATAATTATAGCCGAGCCGGTTATTCATCTCTTCGATAAGATCTTTTTGCTCTTTATAAAATTCATAACTATGCTTACTATCCTGATCAAATGCATAGATGGATAAATGAGAAATCTCAATTGTTTCACGGAACCGTTCCGGCGTCCATCTTAAATAATGCTTATCATAATCAGTTACAATGCCTTGTGCATAAACATCCGGCTCCAACATCATTTTATACGGCAGGAAATTCTCGCCGATTACGGGCAAATTGGCATAATAATTAGGTCTCAAATTCCATTCATAGTTATGCGTAGCAATCAGTCCGTTTACACGCTTGGGCACTCCGAGTGAAAGTGCATAGTCATACACATCCCCATATGCGCCTGAAGTCAGACAAAGCATGGTTTTATCAAAAGCCTCA
Organism: Lachnospiraceae bacterium; assembly: GCA_045586245.1. Lineage (GTDB taxonomy): Bacteria > Bacillota > Clostridia > Lachnospirales > Lachnospiraceae > RGIG8767. The sequence continues at coordinate 4,817 of JAZMZZ010000076.1, forward strand.
CTGTAATATTTAATCATCTCCTTCTGGATTTCTTCAGAAGGCATCGGATTTCCGTTAAACGTGGAAGTATGCCATTCTCCCCAGTTACCAAAAACACTGATATCAATGAATTCCACTCTCGGGTCTCCGTCATAATGCTCTGCAAGGGCATCTGCAAAATCTCTGCATGCCTGCAAATAAATCGGATCATCCCATTTCGGAATATCCAATTCAACGGAAGGGTCACTTACAAGAGTTGCCCGATCCATCTTTGCACCTTTTTCAAAAACCCAGTCCGGCACAAAAATGTGGTCTTTTCCGTAATTATCATGCGAGCCGGAAAGATGAGAGTAGGGTAAAATTCGGATTCCGTATGTATATCCGTATTTTTCACAGGCTTCCAGCATGCTGTCTATTGATTCCCAGTTATATACGCCTTCTTCCGGATTTAATTCATCCCATTTCGGTTCTCCGCTACAAATTGTTGACATTTCCCATGCTGTATTATTCATGGAGCCACCAATTCCGTAAGCATTGGTAGATTCAAAATTCCAAGGACTATATACCGTCATGACATAGCCTTTATGCGGATTTACAACCGGACCACCCGCAACTTCTGTTTCATAGCATACCGTGTACGGATTATCAAAATCTTCATACGTATCTTGTACCGGCTCCTCCGGTTTGCTAACCGGGAAAAGCTGTTCACTTACCATCCCGGCAAGCTTGTCTGCACCAAGCGCATTTAAAAGATAGCTGTTTTCAACACAATAATATTTATCTGCAACTCTGACTGTCTGCTCCATACAGAACTCCAGCCAGGGGCGGAACAAGTCAATAACAGCAACCTTCTCCTCCACCGCGATTTCATCAATTGCGGCACTAAACCATTTCTCTGTAAGAACGGGATATCTTGACGCGTCATGTAATTCCCCGCTCTGCTTTACAAGATAAACCGTCATTCCCTTTGCTTTGGCCCGACGAATTATTTCCGTCATATTCTGCTTATACTCGGTTGGATCCAGAGAGTCCGGATGCTCCTTGTTCTGTTTCGCATAGTCATTTAGTCCTACCGCAAGAATCAGAATGTCGCCTTTTTTACCGTAAAACTCCGCCGTGGGCAGGAAAGAATCCTTCACTGCTTTGGCCGTAATGCCGCTTGCCGATATGTGTCGTATATCATATGTATTCATATCAACATACGCAGATAAATATTCTCCCCAACCGCGTCTTGAACCATCATCCTCCGGTATGTTGTATCGTTTGGAAACCGTTTCATCACCGGCAAGCCATATGGTCGGTTTCCCAACCGTACCTTCCCCTGCCTTCTCAATTTCAATGGCGCTTATGGAAAATTTCTCCCCCACACCGGAACCTGCATATATATTTAATTGTCCGTCAGTTACAGGTATTGTAAAAGAATCAACCGCATTGTTTCCGGTCAGGAAGAAAAGCTGAGACAGCCCCTCTGCCCTGATGGTGGTTGACTGATCATCACCTGTTGTAACCGTTATTTTGTAAACACCTTTCGGCAAATCGACATTGAATACATGACCTGAAACATTGGATTTAAAGCGTACTGCATCCGCTAATGCCCCGCTTCCGCCTGCCAAAACATCCTCTACCGCATTGGTATTGGTAAATCCGTATCCGACTGATGCATCATATCCGGCTTGGGCAGATACACCTATATATCCTTCTGCCACGCCTTCTCCGCCCAAGTCAAATCGCAGAGTTTCAAAGGGAACCACCACTTCTTCCCATTCATCGGTTTCTTCTTCCTCATCAGAGTCTTCTTCCTCATCAGATTCTTCGTCATCTTCCCAAATAACATGGTCCGTCAACAGTAACCTGTTATTGGATAAGGTATTTGCATTATCAAATCTGACGGTAGGATTATCCCCTGTAGCAAGGTAATTATCACTATCATACATAGCAAGACAAATCCGGGCATTTTCATCAAGCACACCGTCATATTCAAAAAGGAATGTTTGTGAAGTACCATCTCTGAAAGAGCCTTTTGCGATTCTTACAGGTTGCCCGAAGTCTGCTACTTTATTGCCTTTTTCATCCGTGATTTCTGCACAGAGCTCAATATTGAAAAATGCTGAAGCAAGACCGGTATTCTCGACTGTAACCAAAAGCTTATTCTCATTTCTTTTGGCAGATGTTACTGTAAAATTATAGCCCAGACGGTTTACCATCTCATCTATAACATCCTTCTGCTCACGATAGAATTTATAACTTCCGTAACCCTCCTGATCCAGGGCATAAATTGATAAATGTGCTATCTCAATTGTTTCACGGAAGCGCTCCGGAGTCCATTTCAGATATTCATCCGATAGTTTATCTTCCGCATCCAGCATATACTCATAGGTATTGTGATTATCCGCCATAGTCGGAAGATTCGCCTTATAAGCAGGCCTTAAATCCCACTCCTCATTGGGCGTCAGAATTAAACCATTATTACGTTTCGTAATGCCAATTGAAAGTGCATAGTCATAAACTTCTCCTTTTGCATCTGACATAAGGCAACACGTGGTTTTGTCAAATACAGATGCAAAATGATTAAGCATATCCTTCTGTATGTCTAAAGAAGGCATTTCAATACCCTCAAACTCGGAAACATGCCACTCGCCCATGTTACCAAATGCACGGATTTCAACATATTCAACACGCGGATCACCATTGTACTTTTCAGCCAACGCTGTCGTAAAATCCTTATACGCCTGAATATATACCTCATTTGACCAGTCCGGCACTTTTATCTGAACATTAGGATCTCCGTATTTATATGTAACCGTCTTTTGGGTTGCACCCTCATCATATACCCACTGCGGAACAAAATCATGTTCTACTCCGTAATTATCATCTGAACCTGTAGATGTCGTATAGGGAATAATTCGTATTCCGTATGTCATTCCGGCTTGTTCACAGGCCTTAAGAGCATCATCAATTTCTTCCCAATTGTATACACCCTTTTGCGGATTAATGTCTTCCCAGAACATAACACCGCTGCAAACCGTTACAACGTCCCATGCATGATTATCTTTTTCACCACCGATGCCATAAGGATGTTTCCCTTCATACAACATATCATGATTTGTTACTGTCATAACAAATCCCTTATGAGGATTGGCAACAGGCTCACCGGAAGCTTCTGTTTCATAATATATGGTAGCCGGAGTATCAAAATCTTTATAAGGATCTTCTGTACTTCCTCCCTGTTCTTTCGCCGGAAAAAGCTGTTCATTCACCATTTGTGCAAGTTTGTCTGCTCCAAGTGCATTCGGATGAAGATTTTCACCCGGAGCATAATAGTTTCTTGCTTCTATTGATGTTTGCTCGAGGCAAAATTCAAGCCATGGGTGAAATAAATCGATAACACCTGTATTCTCTGATGCTGCAATTGCATCTATCTCATCATTAAACCATTTTTCTGTAGGAATCGGATATTTCTTACAGTCATTCAATTCACCCTGCTGCTTTACGAGATAAACCGTCATCCCTTTTGCTTTGGCCCTCTGAACCATCTCAGTCATATTTGCAATATAACCGGAGGGATCAATCGCATCCGGATGAAGCTTATACTCATCCGTATAATCATTAATTCCTACTGCGAGCAATAAAATATCACCGCTTTTGCCGTAATACTCGGCAACCGGAAAGAAAGTCTCCAAGACATTCTTTGATCTGAGACCACTTGCTGACAGATTTCTGATATCATACTTATCTGTATCAACATAATTGCATAAATACTGTCCCCAACCACGTTTTGCGTCCGCCGCTACATTATAGTAGCTTGCAACCGTTGAGTCACCGCTAACCCAGATAGTCGGTTTGGTCGTCGTTCCTGTTGATGTCTGCTCAATTTCAAGCGCACTGATTGAAAACTCTGTCCCCACACCTGAACCGGCATGAATGTTAAGCTGACCATCCGTTACCGGAATAGTAAAAGAATCAACCGCATTACTTCCTGTTAAAAAGAAAAGCTGTGGTCTTCCCTCTGCCGTAATTGTTGTTGATTCAACATCACCGGTTATAACCGTAATCTTATAAACGCCGCTTGGCAAATCAACTTTAAATATATGATTCGCCACATCTGACTTAAAGCGCACTGCATCTGCCAGAGCCCCTTCTCCACCGGCTAAAACATCTTCTACTGCTTCTGTATTTGCAAATCCGTATCCGGTCTCCACATCATAAGCATCCTCGGCGGATACCCCTATATACCCCTCTGCTACTCCTGCTCCTCCCAAGTCAAATCGTAAAGTTTCATAAGCCTCCGTCCCACCTGACGAAGGCTCCTCTGCTTTCACATTCATAGGAAATAACGGAAGTAGAATGGTAATCGCTACAAACATTGCTAAAAAACGCTTCACTAAAATTTTCCTCCTTCAAATAAAATCTATAATATCCATTAGAGTTTCCGCATGCTCAAACTCTTCTTTTCTTTGAGTGGGTTACGTCGTGCCTTCTTTCAGATACCACACTGCCTGTACAGCTTTCATTCCGAGAGCTTCTGCGGCCTCCAATTCGTTATTTCCGCCATCTCCCACATACAGGCACTCATCCGCCTCCACTGCTGCGCCTTTTTCGCAACCCGCAAGCATTAAAGTCAACCCTAACAGAATTATGAATCTTCTCGTTTTTGCAAATCTCATACTTGCCTCCTTAAATAACCGGGGCTTCATAAGCATAATCATCCTTTCTCGTTAGTAATTTTTACGAGTAAAGACTTTTATCCCTTCTATAGTCTCTTTCGTCTGAAATGATGCAAGGTTGTCGTTGTCCTGCACCGAATACATACCTATATACTTAAGATTAGAATGTATGCATAATCGTTTCATGCCTGTTTCTAAGGGTTCTGTTGCATAATCACCTGTGTTCAATCCCATAAAAAATTAAACACAGGCATTAAAATATAATATATTATTACGCCTGATGCTCCAGTACCCACTTAAGCATATCTTCATATTCCAAACTTCCGTCCGCTACTGC
>JAZMZZ010000077.1:0-4633 GCA_045586245.1 Lachnospiraceae bacterium
TACAGCTCAGGAAAACAACTCTCCTGTAATCTTAGGTGTATCCGAAGGTGCAGGTAAGTACATGGGCGGATATGATGTTATCGTTGGTATGGTTAACGGTTTAATCAAAGACCAGAACATCACAGTTCCTGTAGCTCTTCACTTAGATCACGGTTCATATGAACACTGCTACAAATGTATCGAAGCAGGTTTCTCATCAGTAATGTTCGACGGTTCTCATTACTCAATCGAAGAAAACGTTGAGAAGACAAAAGAAATCGTAGCTGCAGCTCACGCTAAGGGAATCTCTGTAGAAGCAGAAGTTGGTTCTATCGGTGGTGAAGAAGACGGCGTTGTAGGTATGGGTGAATGTGCAAATCCTGACGAATGTAAGATGGTAGCGGATTTAGGAATCGATTTCCTTGCAGCAGGTATCGGTAACATTCATGGTAAATATCCTGAAAACTGGGCTGGTTTACAGTTTGACGTATTAGATGCTATCCAGCAGAAGACAGGTGATATGCCATTAGTTCTTCACGGTGGTACAGGTATCCCTACAGAAATGATCCAGAAGGCAATCTCTTTAGGTGTTGCTAAGATTAACGTTAACACAGAATGCCAGTTAGCATTCGCAGCTGCTACACGTAAATACATCGAAGAAGGAAAAGACTTAGTTGGTAAGGGATTTGACCCTCGTAAAGTTCTTGCTCCGGGCTTCGAAGCAATCAAAGCAACTGTAAAAGAAAAAATGGAAATCTTCGGATCTATCAATAAAGCGTAATAATTGTAAAAGGCCGGTGTATATACACCGGCCTTTTTTGTCTTATAAAAGGGAGGATGCCAAGCAAACCCTGTTTGCTTGGCATTTATTATGAAAAAGTTATTTATAACACTTTGAATCTGTCTTTATCTTATGGTCTTAGTATACATAATAAATTTGGATAAAAAATGTTTCCTCCGTGAAGTTTCTTTTAATTAAATATGAACAAAATATGAACAACAGATTGTATAAAAATAAAAACAACGCCCCAATATATTGGGGCGCCTGCTTAGATTCCTTATAATTTAGATTAAATTTTCTCCGGTTCCGGATAATCCACACCGAATGTATCCACGGTCATGGATTTGATTTTCTGTTCGTCTAAAGGACGGTCAGAGAAATTGGTAGGTGTTTCTGCGATTTTGTTAACAACATCCATACCTTCGATTACTTTACCGAATGCAGCATATGCACCATCCAGATGTGGAGAGGTCTTGTGCATAATAAAGAACTGGGAACCTGCGGAATCCGGATGCATGGCTCTTGCCATGGATAAAACACCTTCGGTATGCTTTAAGTCATTCTGAAATCCGTTCTGGCTAAATTCTCCCGGAATGGAATATCCCGGGCCGCCCATGCCGGTTCCGTCAGGACATCCGCCCTGAATCATAAAGCCTCTGATAACGCGGTGGAAAATTAATCCATCATAATAATTCTTGTTAATTAAACTGATAAAGTTATGAACGGAAACAGGTGCAACTTCCGGATATAATTCCGCTTTCATCACATCGCCGTTTTCCATTGTAATTGTAACAACAGGATTCTGTGCCATATTAATAGGGTCCTTTCTGTATATAGAGTTGCGCAAAGGATGCGCACAGACATTTTAACATACTGTAGCGGATTGTGCAAAATGATTCGGAGTGGTATTCTGAAATAAAGAAAGAGGCGATGAAATGTTAAAGAACATTATTCTGATTTTAGACCGGATTTATATAGAAGAAATAACTGCTAATTTAGAACTGGACACTTTTGTGCGGGAGATGGAACGGCAAAAATGGACGGTTCTGATAAGAAGCAGGGAAGATGCAAAGAATTTGTGGGATACGTGTAAGCCGGATGAGACATTATTTATATCCGATGACGGTAAGATTCTAAAAGTTCTTAAGGAAAAAGGCCAATATACGATAGCCTGTTATCACGATGGGGTAACGGGACTTATGGGAAGTACACAGTACGCGATAGAGGGGATTGCCGGAGTAGAGGCAGAGTATATGGAGAGGGTATACCAGCGCTACCGAAAAATTCCATGGCAGATTAGTGAAACGCCCCGTCTTACAATCAGGGAAATGGGACCGGAGGATTTGGAGGATTTGTACGAATTGTATGCGGATGCCCGTGTTACAAAATATACGGAACCTCTTTTTCAAGATAGGGAGCAGGAGAGGGATTATATTGAAGATTATATAGAACATATATATAAATATTTCGGATTCGGTACGTGGCTGATACACCGTAAAGAGGATGGAAGGCTGGTTGGCAGGGCGGGATTTAATTACCGGCCGGGATTTGAAGAAGCAGAACTTGGTTTTGTAATCGGGTATCCGTTCTGGCGTAACGGATATGCGTATGAAGTATGCAGTCATCTGCTGCATTTGGGAAAGACGGTATTTGAATTTGAAAAAATCCAGGCACTTGCAGATGAGGAAAATACAGCCTCGATATGCCTGCTTGAGAAACTTGGATTTTGTTATGCGCAAGAGGTTATGGTTGACGGAAAAAAATACCGCAGATATTTGTATGGTTAGCCGCATAACTTGCAATATTGGGGTATAAGAATTATAATAAGCAAAAAATCACGCACGGAAAAGTAAGATGGGCAATAAGAAAACAGGCGGATTCATCATGCAGGCCGGAATACTGGCTGCAGCCGGAATCATTGTAAGACTGATTGGAATTTTATACAGAAGCCCACTGGTTGCGATTATCGGTGATGAGGGGAACGGATATTATAATACCGCGTATACGATTTACACGATTATTTTACTGATTTCTTCTTATAGTATACCGGCTGCGATTTCAAAGGTAATTGCAGCACGACTCGCAAAAAGGGAATATCGCAATGCACAGAGAATTTTCACCTGCTCGTTTATCTACGTTATGATAACGGGCGGAATCGGAAGTCTTCTGTGTTTCTTTGGTGCGGAATTTTTTGTGGGACAGAATTCGGCGGCGGTACTTAAGGTGTTTGCGCCGACTATTTTCCTGTCCGGCCTTTTAGGGGTATTCCGTGGATATTTCCAGGCGCACAGAACCATGCTGCAGACATCGTTTTCACAGATTTTGGAACAGATTCTGAATGCGATAGTAAGTCTTCTTGCGGCGTATCTTTTAATGGGGCTTGTTGCAGATAAAGATGCGACAACACAGGCAATTTATGGTGCGGTAGGAAGTGCGCTCGGTACGGGAAGCGGCGTTTTAATTGCCCTGGTGTTCATGTGGATGATTTATCTGCTTAACAGACCGGGCATCCAAAGAAGAGTGCAGAAGGATAAGACGGAAACGCTTCTTGGCTACGGTGAGATTTTTAAAATTATTATTTTAATGGTAACACCGGTTGTGTTAAGTACGTTTATATATAATGTAAATACGGCTTCCAATCTCAAATTCTATCAGGAGATTATGCAGATTTTTAAGGGATATTCCGAAGTGGAAGCGACAACAAGTTACGGATTGTATTCCGGAAAGGCAATGCAGATTATCAATATTCCGGTCGCAATCGCTTCCTCCATGTCAGCGGCAATCATTCCTACGATTGCCAGAACCTATGAGATGCATGCCCGTCAGGAAACCAATATGAAGATTGCGCAGGGAATCAAAGTGACGATGTTAATTTCCATTCCTTCGGCAGTCGGTCTTTTTGTGTTGGCAAAGCCGGTAGTGTTATTGCTGTATCCGCAGAAAGCGACGGTTGATATTGTGGCGGCACTTATCAGAACCATGGCTGTAGCGGTTGTATTTTACGGATTATCTACTTTGACCAATGCTGTTTTACAGGGAACGGGCAAGGTAAATAAACCGGTAGTACATGCTGTATGTGCACTGGTAGTACAGACGGTTGTTCTGGTTTTGCTTTTGTTATATACCGGTTTGGATTTGTATGCACTTTGCATAGCGACTGTAATATATGCATTTATGATGTGTGTGTTAAATGGAATTTCCATAAGAAAACATCTGCAATATGAGCAGGAAATGTTTAAAACATTTGTCCTTCCGGCAATTTCTGCATTATGGATGGGACTTGCCACGGCGGCTGTATATTTTGGTCTGGATAAGGGAATCGTATTTCTGACAGAGACATCAGGGCTTATGATATCACAGTATTTTAGGAATGTAATTTGCCTTATACCGTCACTCTTGATAGCGGTAATGGTTTACTTTTTACTGGTTATCAAGTTGGGTGCCGTAAGTAAAAATGACTTAAAGGCCATGCCAAAGGGACATGTCTTGGTGCGTGTTGCGGAGAGACTTCATCTCGTTCACAGTTAATTCATGAAAAAAATGTGGATTTTTTGTTGATATCGTAGTAAAATAGTGTGATGTAATGACTTCATTTAGGGAGAAATTGGTTATGCGCAAGAAATTATTGGGTGCTTTTTCCCTTGCGTGTGTGATTATGCTTGCAGCATGTGCACCGCAGGTACAGGAAGAAACACCTGAAGAAAGTATAGAAGAAGAAACAACCGTAGTAGAGGAAGAAGTACAGGAAACAACTACCGTCAGCAGCCTGACAGGCCTTCCTGTAACAGAGCAGATCCGCAACCAGAGACCGCTTGCAGTAATGCTTAACAACATTGTAGAAGGAACTCCGCAGACCGGAACCGAGGAAGCGGC
>JAZMZZ010000078.1:0-2262 GCA_045586245.1 Lachnospiraceae bacterium
AAAGAAAAAATAGGACAGTATCGGAACCAAAACAAAGCCGATTGCTTCCAATACAGGTACATTCATAAAAGCCACGCCCCGGTATACAAGCATTGTCATAAACAAGGACAAAAACATCATCAGATATCCGGTAATTACCCAAAAATTCAGATACTCCTTAATAAAAGAATCATATGTTTTCATGGCTCCTTTTTTCAGCAACACCTGGGAAAAAGATGCAATCATTACCGACAGGATGCCCAAAAGATAATATCCGTTCATTATGCATCCTCCTTCCCTGAATCCGAATTAACAATTACGGTTCCAACCACCACAAATGCAATTCCGATAATCTGCTTCAGACCAAGGGACTCGTGAAATAATACCACAGCCCAGACTGCGGACCACAAAATAGCCATCGCCCGGTTTGCATATGCAACCGATAAATCAAAGCGTTTTATCATCTGCTGCCAAAGAATCGCATAAATACCGAGAATCACTATTTCCAATCCGTAAAACAGGAAGAATGAAAATGAAAATACTTCTTCTGCTGTTGCCAGTTTTGCCACGACACTGCTTAATGTATAAATAATAACAACCGCCTGCAAAACCAATATATTTTTAAGAGAAATCTTTTGATTCATCTTAGTTTGCCTTTCACTATGTTTATTTTTGTTGTTTTCATGTATAATATACCTAAGAATATGCAAAATGACAAGTCATGCCATTATAAAGGAGATTCCCATGAGTAAGAATATAGATACTTTTGATGAAAATGAATTTGATGACGCATTATTCCAAAAGGTTAACAGCCTGCGTAAGGAAGAAGAACTGGAAGAAAAAGCCCAGGATAAGAAAAAGTGGATTGGACATATTATCTTTTTTGCCGTAGTAATCTGTCTGTTTACTTTTGCCATTGTACGCCTTGTAATATGGAACCGCGGTGTAGACTCCGGCTATGACCCGAATGAAGACACTTCCGAATTTGATACGGAACCGGTTGATTATATCCAGCCGCTTAACAGCACCCAGCTTGCCGGCAAGCCGGATGATGGCGTAACCACCATTTTCTGTTTCGGCAACTCTACGTTTGCCGATAACGGAGACAATAACCAGTTGGCCAAGGCCATTGGTGAGCGTTACGATGCTACCGTTATTAACTGTGGTTTTCCGGGTTCCTACCAATCTGTTAAGTTTGTGGAAGAAGGCAGCAGTTTTGATGCAAACGGTCTTAGTTTATACAATGTAACAAAAGCACTTGTACAGGGCGATTTTAGCGAAGTGGATGCTGCGGCAGCAGAATTATCCGATGAAGTAAAAGCCAAAGCCGAATACTTAAAAACAGTGGATATTGCCAGCGCGGACATGGTTGTCATTATGTATGATTTAAGCGATTATATCGACCATCGTCCGGTATATGACCCGAATGACACCGACAACTTACTTACTTTTGCCGGTTCCTTGGAGGCATCTGTTAAGATGATTCAGGAAAAATACCCGTATATCCGTATCGTAGCCCTTTCCATTCCTGCCAGCGGCAAAACTGTTGACAATTACTATGTGGACGGCGACATCCATGACTTAGGCAACGGTACTTTATCAGATTACCTTGGTTACGAAGCAAACATCGCTACCTCCTGCGGCATCTCCTTTATTGATACGTATTTTGGAGTTATCAACGTAGAAAACCGCGATGAGTATCTGGTTGACGATTATCATCTGAATGAAGCCGGATGCAATGCAATAGCGGACAGAATTAAGAAATTGATTGTGTTGAATGAGTAGAAAATAAGGCAGATAAGGTGTCCTTGCGATAACCTTATCTGCCTTTTATCATGCCTCTTTTTCTATATACATCCCATCTGCGTTCCTTCCAAAGCTATCGTAGAAGCCGCCATCGCAAGTGCATAATCAAGCATTTTTTCTTCTTTTTCCTCATACATTGCCTTGCAAAGTCCTGCAACCATAGCATCTCCCGCGCCTTGTAAACTTCGTACTTTCACAGGAATCGCCGGACGCTTTTCTATCCTTATGTCCAAACTATCCGTACCCGCTTCTTCCTTTTGCGCACTTACAAGCAGCGCACCTTTTTCCCCAAGTGACAAACAAATATGGGAAAGTCCGTTCCGGATGAGTCCGCTGCATACCTCTGCCAATGTCTGCTCGGATTGTACATCATCTATACTCATCTTCTTTGACTCATCTATTAAAAATGCTTTGGTAAATTCTTCTTTGTTTGGCTTTATCAGATATGGCTTTGCCTTCACGCCTTCTCTAAGCAGT
>JAZMZZ010000079.1:0-6106 GCA_045586245.1 Lachnospiraceae bacterium
CTTAACGAAGCCATCCTTGCTTACGAAAACGGTGCATGTACATTGCATTCACGCATCAAAGTACGTGTTACTAAGGAAATTAACGGTGAAGTTGTTAGCGGTACTGTAGAATCGACTCTCGGCCGTTTCATCTTCAACGAAATCCTTCCTCAGGACTTAGGATTTGTAGACCGTACAAAAGCAGAAAATGCATTAGTACTGGAAGTTGATTTCCACGTTGGTAAGAAAGGATTAAAGCAGATCCTTGAAAAAGTTATCAATATCCATGGCGCAAGCAAGACTGCAGAAGTTTTGGATGCAATCAAGGCTACCGGTTACAAGTATTCTACAAAAGCTGCCATGACGGTTTCTATTTCCGACATGACAGTGCCTGCCCAGAAACAGCAGATGCTTGATGATGCACAGGCTACAGTAGATAAGATTTCACAGAACTTCAGACGTGGTCTTATCACAGAAGAAGAACGTTACCGTGCAGTAGTAGAGACATGGAACGAAACAGATAAAGAATTAACTGACGTTCTGTTAAAAGGACTCGATAAATATAACAACATCTTTATGATGGCTGACTCCGGTGCCCGTGGTTCTAACCAGCAGATTAAGCAGTTAGCAGGTATGCGTGGTTTGATGGCGGATACAACCGGTAGAACAATCGAATTACCGATTAAGTCTAACTTCCGTGAAGGTCTTGACGTATTGGAATACTTTATGTCTGCTCACGGTGCCCGTAAGGGTCTTTCCGATACTGCGTTACGTACAGCTGACTCCGGTTACCTGACAAGACGTATGGTTGACGTTTCACAGGAACTCATTATCCGTGAAACAGACTGTTGCGAAGGCAAAGACGAAATCTACGGTATGACTGTAAAAGCTTTCATGGATGGTAAAGAAACGATCGAAGGCTTAAAAGACAGAATTACAGGAAGATATTCTTGTGAAGAAATCAAAGACAAAGACGGTAACGTCATTGTGAAACGTAATCATATGATTACACCTTCACGTGCAGCAAAGATTTTATCTGTTGGCGTGAACGAGAACGGTGAACCTGTAGAAGCGGTTAAGATCCGTACCATTTTAACCTGTCATTCACATAATGGTATCTGTGCGAAGTGCTACGGTGCCAACATGGCAACCGGTGAAGCAGTACAGGTTGGTGAAGCAGTTGGTATCATCGCAGCTCAGTCCATCGGTGAACCGGGTACACAGCTTACCATGCGTACATTCCATACAGGTGGTGTTGCCGGTGACGATATCACACAGGGTCTTCCTCGTGTTGAAGAACTTTTTGAAGCAAGAAAACCTAAGGGACTTGCAATCATCGCAGAATTCGGTGGCGTAGCTACTATCAAAGATACAAAGAAGAAACGTGAAATCGTTATTACTAACGATGAGACAGGAGAATCCAAGACTTACCTGATTCCTTACGGTTCCCGTATCAAGATTATGGATGGCGCTACATTAGAAGCCGGTGATGAATTAACAGAAGGTTCCGTTAACCCACACGACTTATTAAAGATTAAAGGTATCCGTGCCGTACAGGATTACATGCTCCGCGAAGTTCAGCGTGTATACCGTTTACAGGGTGTAGATATCAGTGATAAGCATATCGAAGTTATCGTACGTCAGATGCTTAAGAAAGTACGCGTAGAGAATAACGGAGATGCAGATTTCTTACCGGGAACATTGGTTGACGTTCTTGATTTTGAAGAAATGAACGAGAAACTCATTGCAGAAGGTAAAGAACCTGCAGAAGGTAAGCAGATTATGCTTGGTATTACCAAGGCAGCACTTGCTACTAACTCATTCTTATCCGCAGCTTCTTTCCAGGAAACAACTAAGGTTCTTACGGAAGCAGCTATCAAAGGTAAGATTGATCCGCTCATCGGCTTAAAAGAAAACGTAATCATCGGTAAGTTAATTCCTGCCGGAACAGGTATGAAACGTTACCGTGACGTTACACTTTCTACAGACTACAAAGAAGTTGTTGATTTTGACGTAAATGATTTCACAGCGGAAGAAGCAGCAGACAATGCGGTTTCAGAAGATTTTGATGAAGACATGGCAGAAGAATTGGTAGTTGATGAAGTAGAAGAAGTTGCAGAAGAAGTAACAGAATAAATAATGAATGCCGGGTCGTTTGACCCGGCATTTTTATGTTTCGAAATAAAAATGATAACATATAAAAACAAATCAATGAATTAAATTGAGTCCTTCATCAATTTCAGGGGAGTTTACATTTACCAATGTATAGCTCTCAATTTCATAATAGGTATCGCCCTCTTTAAGCGGATACAAATGTTTTAATACCACCTGTAATTCCTGATATTCGGAAACAGGAACCTGAATAAGACTTTCCGTGGAAACGGCATCAAAATAAGCTTCTTTGGAGTCGCAGGAAGCATATGCTTTTGCTAAAGTGGCATCTATCATACCCATTTCTTCTTCGGCGATATTACAGGCATTATAGTAGGCCAGATTTTTGACTTTTACATTCTCGGTAAATTTCTGGTCCGTCACTGCGGAGGATAATGAAAGAACCGAAAAGGATACTAAACTGATTACGACGAATATGAGGAGCATGGTTGATGAACCGATGCTGACGCTCATGCCCTGTTTCTTTTTCATGGCTGATTCCTCTTCTATAAATATTTACTATAAAACGGCTTGTACATATTTCTTGATTCTGGTTGAGTACAGAGACTGTTCGTTCTCCATGTTTTTGATATCCAGCGTAAGTATATGATAGGACGATTCCTGTCCGAAAGAAAGCGTTGCAACATATGCAGCACCGACTTTGGAACAGATACTGCCATTTTCCGTAAAGTAAAGGAGTATCGAATCATCCGATTCTTCAAAATCCCAATAGTAGGAAAGCATTTCGGCCTTGTCACCATCGGTATAGTGATAATATTCGCAAATGTCCTGGGCAATCAGCGTTGCTTTTGATTTGTCTTCCGTAAGCTCGTTAATGGTATGAGCCTTGACGAAGAGTTGGATGCATACGGCACCGGAGATTGCAAAAAACAATATGCTAATCATTAATTCCATTAAAAATAAACTGGCTCGTGAGTTGCGCATAAATAATCCTTTCGTGGTAAAGGAAATGGTAGTGGTTAATTTGCCTTTGAGGCAATTAATATGGTTTCTGAGCGGTGTGAAGCATCAACAAGCGTGATTTCAAATAATCCGTCTTCCACTTCCGTGATGGAAAATTCAGAAATCTCAAGAATGTTACGTCCTGCCTCCGGGCTCAGACTAATGTCTTTTTTGGTAAATAATTCCTTTAACTGACCGGCATAAGAATAAATGTAGGTACAGTATTCTTCGTCATTGTACTCGCTTAACAGTACAAGGGCGTCATTGCCTCCAAACTCTTCAATGCACACTTTGCCGGAATAATCGTTCTGTCTGATTTTCTCGGTTATGTAAGATAAAGAAGTTGTAGAGGTAAAATGTGTCTCCATGTTGTTAAGCGTATTCTGGTATACTTTTGCTCCGACTGCAATCAATAAAATAGAGCAGACGGCAAAGACACAGAACAGGGTCAGAACAAAGAGGACGTCAACCATGTGCCGGCGTTCGTTGGCTGAATTCATCGAGAACCTCCTTTCGGAATAACCGTGAAATCGGGATAAAGGTTCGTACCGATTGGTTGATAATCCACAATAAACATATCCTTGTCATAGGTCAGGCCATAATGTTCTTCCATGTACTCAAGACTTGGCGGATAAAAGCCTTCCAGAGCATAGCAATGTACAATATTACGCTCCATGGCTTTAATCAGGGAATCCTCCTGACGTTCTCCGGTGGAAGAACCCACATATGAGATTCCGAACAAAAACAGTACAAGGATAACTCCGAATAACAGAATCCCGACATGGAATGAAGTTATTTTTCTGCGTTTGCGTATCTGAAAACGGCTCATGTAAAATCTATCCTTTCAAATGCGGGATTAACCGATGCTTGTCATAATGCTTAATAAAGGTAAAATTACGGAAAGAAGAATTAAACCAACAACCAACGATAAGGAAATAACCAGTGTAGGCTCCAAAACCGAAATAAAGTTACGAATTTTCTTATCGGTTTCTTCTTCGTAAATACGTGCAATTTTGCCGAGGATGGAATCCAGGTTACCGGTTTTTACACCAAGGGCAATCATGCGTGAATATAAATTATTGAAAAAGTGCTCTTTCTGCAATGCTTCCGCGAAACCGTCCCCTTCCATAATATGGCTGCGGCAACGGATAATTTTGTCTTCCATCTCTTCGTTACCTACCAGGTGGCTGACCATCTCAAGGCTCTGATAAATGCCCATACCGCTGTTTAACATAAGGGACATACCGGATGCAAAACGTCCGTATGCTACCGAGTTGTAGAAACGCTTGATGGCAGGAATCGTGGATGCTGTCTTTGCAAGTAATTTGGAACCTTTGGTAGTCTTGGTTACATAGATAAATAATACTGCAAGTAAAAACAGGAGTCCGAAGAATACAAAGGAATAGGAACGCAGACTCTCGCCGAGGGCAAGCAGGGAACCGGAAAAACCGTCCATCTGTGTGCCTAACTGAACAAATACCTGATTAAATAAAGGAAGTACTTCCGAAATGATAACCGCAATAATGATGAGCATCATTACAATCATAATGAACGGATAGGTGATTGCGCTACGGATGCTCTCAGCTATATTATCTTCGTGCTCATAGTAGTCAGAGAGCGATTGCATAACATCGTCCACGCGGCCGGTCTCTTCGCCGATGGCAATCATATTTACCACGTAGTCCGGGAAAACACCGGAACTTTTAACGGAAGTGGTGAAAGTCTCACCCAGGGCGGATGATTTTAACAGGGTCTGCAAAATCTCCTTTGTGGACTCGTCTTTCGTATCGCTCAGTAATATGGCAAGTCCGTCCTTTGGTGTGATGCCGGCTTTCATAACCATCGCCATCTGTTCACAGAAAGAAGCGATTTCAGTATTGGTAAGCATTTGTCCTTTTTTCATGTTGAATTCCTCTTTAATATATGTATTTTGTAACGTAATTGGTTCCGTCGCCAATAAAATCCTTCAATTGTTCTTCGGAAGAACTTGCGGCAAAAGTAGGGTCCATCAGTTTCCAACTTTGTCCGTCAAATTCAATAATGCCGTTTACCCAGCCTTTTTCATCCAGATAAGTAGAAATCCATGCGTGGTAGGCATCGCCTGCATAACCAATCTCAAGTCTTGTCGGAATGCGCTGGCTTCTAAGCATGGATGCCATGGCAGATGCAAAGTCAAAGCAGATGCCTTTCTTTGTTACAAGGATCTCATCCACCACCGGAATGTAGCCACTTGCTACAGCCGTTGCTTTGTCGTAATCGTAAGTAATATTGGAAATCATGTAATTATATACATTGGTAACAACCGTCAAATCATCATTGGCCGGAAGTGCCAGTTCGGAAGCCAGTGCTACAACCTGCGAAGAGGCATTGAAGTCCACATACTGGTTCGGGTACAGGTAGGGGCTGAATTCATCTGCGATTGCCACATCATATGTATTGTTAAAAACAGCCGCATAACTGGTGCCTTCCACATTTTCAAAAATGCCGACATTGTAAGCACCGTTGCCTGCGGCAAACGGGAATACTTCATTGGCGGTACTGAGATTGTATGTATAAGTCACACCGTTAGGTCCTGTGACCTGCATCTTAACTTTCTGGCTGGTGCCCAGATACTGTGCCATAAAATAACCGCAGTCAATATGGGAAATATCAAGTGCAATCAGTTCATTGCCGTCCGTAGTTGTCCCGTCAGCGGACGGGATAAGGCAATGAGGCGTGTTATCGCGGGTGCCTTTTACAGTAGCCGGTTCTTCGCTACTCTGAGAGTCTGCCACGCCGGAAGAGTCGGGCGAAGTGCTCTTATCAGCATCTTTGGCGACCGTGGATGTCTGTGAAGGAGAAGACGGTGTTGGGGCATCCGATGGAGCACCGCAACCTGCCAAAGCACAGGACAAAAGGATGGCAGTGAGTACATATGCAGTTTTCTTATGAAGTTGTAGTGCGCGCAGTTTGTGCATTATGTCTACTTGACCTCCTTTCATTTGTGTATAATTAATAAATCGTTAAACCAAAG